>NZ_JBITGJ010000057.1:0-58365 GCF_044456925.1 Streptomyces sp. NPDC050743 | reverse complement strand
GGCAGCGGGTCGAGGCCCAGGCCCTCGGTGCGGACGAGTGCCAGGTCGCGCTCGGGCAGCGGGGTGACGGCGTCGGGGGGGGCCCCCCCCCCGGGGGGGGCCCCCCCCCCCCCCCCCCCCCCCCCCGGGGGCCCCCCCCCCCCCCCCCGCGGGGGGGGGGGGGGGCCCGCCCCCGCCCGGGGGGGGGGGGGGGGCCCGGGCGGCGGGGGGGCGGGGGGGGGCGGGGGGGGGCGCCCCCCCCCGGGGGGGGGCCCCCCCCCACGACCTGCAGCACGAGCCGGGGCAGGCCGTCGACCGTCTCGTGGCTGGTGAGGAGGGTCCCCTGGTGATCGGCGAGGAAGCCGACGCCCCGGGGGCGGCCGGCGAGGTCGCGGATCTGGACGAGGGCCGGGTCGGGGGGCGGGCCGCCGGGATGCGTGCCCGGGGTGGCCGGGGGACTTGAGGGCTCTGTGGCTTGGGTGAGACCTGTGGTGCCCGTGGTGTATCCGGTGGTGCCCGCGGCGCCCCTGTCGTCCGTACGATTCGACTGTCCCCGGCGGAAGCCGTCCGCCCTGTCGCGCATACCGTCCGCCGCCGACCGGCCACCGCTTCCGGTGCGCGGGCCCCGTCCCGCCATGGCCCGTACCTCCCCGCCCGAGCTCACGCGCACTGTCTTCCGTCGCGCTGTGGTCGACGGTAGGCGCGCGATGATCGGCGGGACAGATCGCCTGGCGAACGCGCCCCCTTCCGCTCCCCCGGTTCACTCCGAGCGCCTGCCCGGTCGGGTGAATAGGCGGGAGCCGTTGGATAACCCTAGAGGTGGGGGAACCGAGGGGGGAGCGTGGAGCGGCGGCAGGGGGCTCGCCCCGTGGCCGGCCGCCGCTCCACGGGCGACGCGCATGGGTGACACCCGTGGCAGGCGTCCCAGGCAGACGTCCCGGCGGATGTCTCAGCCGAAGACGGCCAGGCTCTTCGCCTTGCCCTTGTGGTGTTCGACGAGCGCGAGGAAGCGGCCCTCGGCGTCGAAGACGGCGACGGGACCGGCGCCCGCGTACTCCTCGGGCATCTCCAGCCGGACGCCGTTCAGCAGCAGCCGGGCGCGCCGGGGGTCCACTTGCCAGCGTGGGAACGCGGCCGCGGCGGCGTCCGCGATCGGCATCACGGTCAGCTCCTGCTGGAGCTGGTCCAGCGTCTTCGCCGCATCGATCTTGTACGGTCCGACGCGCGTCCGGCGCAGCGCGGTGAGGTGGCCGCCGACGCCGAGGCCGGCGCCCAGGTCACGGGCGAGGGCGCGGATGTAGGTGCCGGAGGAGCAGACGACGGAGACGATCAGGTCGAGGACCTGGGTGCCGTCGTCGGTCACGGCGTCCCGGACGTCGTACACCGTGAAGGAGGAGACGGTCACCGGGCGGGCGGGGATCTCGAAGTCCTCGCCGTCGCGCGCCCGCTTGTACGACCGTACGCCGTCGATCTTGATGGCGCTGACCTTGGACGGCACCTGCATGATGTCGCCGGTCAGCTTGGCGATGCCGGCGTCGATGGCGTCCCGGGTCACCTTCGAGGCGTCGGTGGACGAGGTGACCTCGCCCTCGGCGTCGTCGGTGATCGTGTTCTGGCCCAGGCGGATGGTGCCGAGGTACTCCTTCTCCGTGAGGGCGAGGTGCCCGAGGAGCTTGGTGGCGCGCTCGACACCGAGGACCAGGACGCCGGTCGCCATCGGGTCGAGGGTGCCGGCGTGGCCGACCCGGCGGGTCCGGGCGATGCCGCGCATCTTGGCGACCACGTCGTGCGAAGTGAAGCCCGACGGCTTGTCGACGATGACGAGGCCGTCGGGCGTGGTGTGCTTCTGCGTCATTCCGCGGCGTCGCCGTCCGTGTCGGTCGTGTCGTCCTCGGACGGCTTCTTGTACGGGTCCGCGCCGCCGGCGTACGTGGCGCCGGTGGCCGCCTCGCGCACCTTCTCGTCGGACTGCCGCGCCTTGTCGAGGAGGTCCTCGATGGTCCGGGCGGTGTCCGGCAGTGCGTCCGCGACGAAGGTCAGGGTCGGCGTGAACTTCACACCGGCCGCGCGGCCCACCTCGGAGCGCAGGATGCCCTTGGCGCTCTCCAGGCCCGCCGCGGCGGCCTTCCGCTCCTCGTCGTCGCCGTAGACCGTGTAGAAGACGGTCGCCTCCCGCAGGTCACCCGTGACCCGGGTGTCCGTGATGGTGACGTGCGAGCCGAGCCGCGGGTCCTTGATCCCGCGCTGCAGCTTCTGGGCCACCACCTCCCGGATGAGGTCCGCCAGCCTTTTCGCCCGCGCGTTGTCGGCCACTGGTCCGTCTCCCGTTCCTTGTTTCTTCTTGCGTTCTGTGGTCAGTCGTCTTCGCCGTGGAAGCGCCGTCGTACGGACAGCAGCTCGACCTCGGGGCGGCCCGCGACCAGCCGTTCGCACCGATCGAGTACGTCGGTGAGGTGGGCCGCGTCGCCGGAGACCATGGCGAGGCCGATGATCGCCCGCCGGTGGAGGTCCATGTGGTCCACCTCCGCCGCGCTCACCGCGTACTTGCGCTGGAGTTCGGCGACGATCGGGCGGACGACGGAGCGCTTCTCCTTCAGCGAGTGGACGTCGCCGAGGAGGAGGTCGAAGGACAGAGTCCCCACGTACATGTTGTGTGCCGGGTATACCCGCCGGTACGGGATCGATGGCCTGGGAGCCACGTTACCGCCTGGCCGTCGGTGGCTCGACCGAGTTTCCTGGTCACCGTCGGCCGCGGCGCCGCCCGCGACGCCGCACCGGAAAAAGGGGCGCTGGCCGACGGGACCTCGGTCCCGTCGGCCAGCTTCACGAACCGTGGGCCGTTACGCCCGCGGCTTCTCCCGCATCTCGTACGTCGCGATGACGTCGTCGACCTTGATGTCGTTGAAGTTGCCGAGGTTGATACCGCCCTCGTAGCCTTCGCGGATCTCGGTGACGTCGTCCTTGAAGCGACGCAGGCCCTCGATGGTGAGGTTCTCCGCGACCACCTTGCCGTCGCGGATGAGGCGGGCCTTGGTGTTGCGGCGCACCTCGCCGGAGCGGATGAGGACACCGGCGATGTTGCCCAGCTTGGACGACTTGAAGACCTCGCGGATCTCCGCCGTACCGAGCTCGACCTCCTCGAACTCCGGCTTGAGCATGCCCTTGAGGGCCGCCTCGATCTCCTCGATCGCCTGGTAGATGACCGAGTAGTACCGGACGTCCACGCCCTCGCGCTCGGCCATCTGCGCCGCGCGGCCGGCCGCGCGGACGTTGAAGCCGATCACGATGGCGTCGGAGCCCATCGCCAGGTCGATGTCGGACTCCGTGACCGCACCGACGCCGCGGTGCAGGACCCGGATGTCGACCTCTTCGCCGACGTCCAGCTGGAGCAGCGAGGACTCCAGGGCCTCGACCGAACCGGAAGCGTCACCCTTGATGATCAGGTTCAGCTGCTGGACCTCGCCGGCCTTGAGCACCTTGTCCAGGTCCTCCAGCGACACGCGGCGCGTGCGCTTGGCGAACGCGGCGTTGCGCTCACGGGCGGCGCGCTTCTCCGCGATCTGGCGGGCCGTACGGTCCTCCTCGACCACGAGGAAGTTGTCGCCCGCACCCGGGACGTTGGTCAGGCCCAGGACCTGGACCGGCGTCGACGGGCCGGCCTCGGCGACGTTGTTGCCGTTGTCGTCGAGCATGGCGCGGACGCGGCCGTAGGCGTCGCCCACCACCATCGTGTCGCCGACCCGCAGCGTGCCTCGCTGGACGAGGACCGTCGCCACGGCACCACGGCCGCGGTCGAGACGGGACTCGATCGAGATGCCCTGCGCGTCCTGGTTCGGGTTGGCCCGCAGGTCGAGCGAGGCGTCGGCCGTGAGGATCACGGCCTCCAGCAGCGAGTCGATGTGCAGACCCTGCTTGGCGGAGATGTCGACGAACATCGTGTCGCCGCCGTACTCCTCGGCCACCAGGCCGTACTCGGTCAGCTGACCGCGCACCTTGGTCGGGTCGGCACCCTCGACGTCGATCTTGTTGACCGCGACCACGATCGGCACGTCGGCCGCCTTGGCGTGGTTGAGCGCCTCGACCGTCTGCGGCATGACGCCGTCGTTGGCCGCGACGACCAGGATCGCGATGTCGGTCGACTTCGCACCACGGGCACGCATGGCGGTGAACGCCTCGTGACCCGGGGTGTCGATGAAGGTGATCTTGCGCTCTTCGTCGTTGACCTCGGTCGCGACCTGGTAGGCACCGATGTGCTGGGTGATGCCACCGGCCTCGCCCGCGATGACGTTCGTCTTGCGGATGGCGTCGAGCAGGCGGGTCTTACCGTGGTCGACGTGACCCATGACGGTGACGACCGGCGGACGGACCACCAGGTCCTCCTCGTCGCCCTCGTCCTCGCCGAACTCGATGTCGAAGGACTCGAGCAGCTCGCGGTCCTCCTCCTCCGGGCTGACGATCTGAACCGCGTAGTTCATCTCGTCGGCGAGGAGCTGCAGGGTCTCGTCGGAGACGGACTGCGTCGCGGTGACCATCTCGCCGAGGTTCATCATGACCGCGACCAGGGACGCCGGGTTGGCGTTGATCTTCTCCGCGAAGTCGGTGAGCGACGCGCCGCGGGAGAGACGGATGGTCTCGCCGTTGCCGCGCGGCAGCATCACGCCGCCGACGCTCGGGGCCTGCATCGCCTCGTACTCCTGGCGACGCTGCCGCTTCGACTTGCGGCCACGACGCGCCGGACCGCCGGGACGGCCGAAGGCGCCCTGCGTGCCACCGCGGCCACCGGGACCGCCGGGACGGCCGCCGAAGCCGGGACGGCCACCGCCGCCACCGCCGGGACCACCCGGACGGCCGGCGAAGCCACCGCCACCGCCGCCACCGGGACCGCCGGGACGACCGGCGAAGCCGCCACCGCCGCCACCGGGACGGGCGAAGCCGGCGCCACCCGGACGACCGCCGCCGCCACCGGGACGACCGCCGCCACCGGGACCGCGGCCACCGGGGCCACCGCCGCCGGGACGCGGACCCGCAGCGGGACGCTGCGGCATCATGCCGGGGTTCGGGCGCGGACCGGACGGGCCGGGACGCGGACCGCCCTGCGGACGGGGCATGCCGGCCGGGCTCGGACGGGGACCGCCCGGAGCCTGCGGACGCGGACCGCCGCCCTGCTGGCCGGGGGCCTGCGGACGGGGACCGGCGCCGGGGGCACCCGGACCGCCCGGACGCGGGCCGCCCTGCGGGCGCGGGGCCTGCGGACGGGCCATACCGGTGGAGCCACCGGAGGTGAAGGGGTTGTTACCCGGACGCGGACCGGCCGGACGGGCACCCGGACGCGGGGCCTGACCACCGGCGCGCGGGGCACCCTGGCCCGGACGGCCCTGACCCTGGCCGGGAGCACCCGGACGGCCACCACCGGGCTTCGGGGCACCCGGACGGGCGCCGGGACGCGGACCCTGCGCGGCCGGGGCCTGCGGGGTCTGGGCGGCCGGAGCGGCCGGCGGAGCGGTGAACTCCGGGGCGGCCGGAGCCGGACGCGGCGCGGGCTTGGGACCCGGCACCGGGCGCGGGCCCGGAGCCGGCGCGGACGCCGCGGGAGCCGACGGGGCGGCCGGCTGCTGGGCAGCGGGCGCCGTCGGAGGCTTGGGGGCCGCCGGCCTCGGGGCAGCCGGACGGGCCGCCTGCGCCGGAGAGGGCGCGGCGGGCCTGGGGGCGGCCTTGCGCGGGGCGGGCTTCGCGGCGGACTTGCCGTTGCCACCGCCCTGGAAGGCGTCGGTCAGCTTGCGTACTACAGGCGCTTCGATGGTCGAAGACGCCGAACGGACGAATTCACCGAGCTCCTGGAGCTTAGCCATGACGACCTTGCTCTCAACTCCGAACTCCTTGGCGAGTTCGTAAACCCGGACCTTAGCCACTTCGCTCCTTTGAGGTCCGGGTGAAGCCGGACCGTCGCTAGTTCATGGGCGTACTCATCGCGTACTCATCGAGTGCTCATCGCAATCTCGACCTGCTTTCGACTCGCGAGGTACCAGGCCGCACGGGGTTCCGTACGGCACGTCTTACGGTGTTGCCTGCTCGGCAACTGTTGTCTGCTCGACGTATCGGCGCAACGCCTTTGTGTCGAGCGGTCCCGGGACGCGCAGTGCCCGCGGGAACGCCCGGCGGCGTACCGCCTGGTCGAGACAGACCAGTGCGGGGTGTACATAGGCACCCCGGCCGGGCAGCGTACCGCGAGGATCGGGGGCGCATGCGTCCTCGATCTTCACGATCCGCAGCAGATCGTCCTTGGCCGCCCGCTCCCGGCACCCCACACAGGTGCGCTCAGGGCATGCTCCGGCATGCGTCCGGCCAGACACGGTTAAGTCTACCTCCCCGCACCGACCTCACCCCTTCGGGGGAAAAATCGAACGGCTGTTGTCGTAAACCAAGCGACCTGCGGCTTGGATCTATTCCCGGGCCGCCCCGGTCGCTCGGCGTTTATCGGGCGTTACCCGGCGTTACTCGGCCAGCTGTTCGGTGTCGGGCCGGATGTCGATCCGCCAGCCGGTGAGACGGGCGGCGAGGCGGGCGTTCTGCCCCTCCTTGCCGATCGCGAGCGACAGCTGGTAGTCCGGCACGGTCACCCGGGCGGAGCGGGAGGCCAGGTCGACGACCTCCACCTTGCTCACCCGAGCGGGTGACAGGGCGTTCGCGACCATCTCGGCCGGGTCGTCCGACCAGTCGACGATGTCGATCTTCTCGCCGTTCAGCTCGCCCATCACGTTGCGCACCCGGCCGCCCATCGGGCCGATGCAGGCGCCCTTGGCGTTCAGGCCCGAACGGGTGGACCGTACGGCGATCTTGGTGCGGTGACCGGCCTCACGGGCGATCGCGGCGATCTCCACCGAGCCGTCGGCGATCTCCGGCACCTCCAGGGCGAAGAGCTTCTTCACCAGGTTGGGGTGCGTGCGGGAGAGGGTGACCGACGGTCCGCGGACGCCCTTGGCCACCCGGACGACGTACGACCGAAGGCGCATGCCGTGCGGGTAGGTCTCGCCCGGCACCTGCTCCTGCACCGGCAGGATGGCCTCCAGCTTGCCGATGTCGACCAGCACGTTCTTCGGGTCGCGGCCCTGCTGGACCACGCCGGTGACGATGTCGCCCTCGCGGCCGGCGTACTCGCCGAGCGTGGCGTCGTCCTCGGCGTCCCGCAGCCGCTGCAGGATCACCTGCTTGGCGGTGGTGGCGGCGATCCGCCCGAAGCCCGACGGGGTGTCGTCGAACTCGCGGGGCTCCTGCCCCTCTTCCAGGTCCTCGGGGTCCTCCTTCGCCCACACGGTCACATGCCCGGTCTCCCGGTTGAGCTCCACGCGCGCGTGTCGGCGGCTTCCCTCGGTGCGGTGATAGGCGATGAGGAGGGCCGACTCGATCGCCTCGACCAGCAGGTCGAAGGAGATCTCCTTCTCCCGAACCAAGCCCCGCAGGGCACTCATGTCGATGTCCACGGCTACGCCTCCTCCTCTTCCTTCAGGTCCTTCTCGACCTTGTCGTCCTTGCGGTTGAACTCGACCTGCACGCGCGCCTTGGCGATCTCCGGGAAGCCGAGCCTGCGGCTGGTGGCCTTGCGGCCCTTGACCCCGGGAACCTCGACGTCCAGGCCCTCGTCGTCGACCTTCAGGATCCTGGCGACCAGCTCGCCGCCCTCGGTCAGCTGGAACTTCACGAGCCGGTCGGTGGCGCGCACGAAGTGCCGGTGCTCGGTGAGGAGGCGCTCCGCGCCGGGGGTTCCGACCTCCAGGTCGTACGCCGCGTCGCCCATCGCGTTGGTCTCGTCGAGCTTCGCCGAGAGCGCACGGCTCACATCGGCGATGGCGTCCAGATCAGCTCCGGAGTCGGAGTCGACGACCACGCGCAGCACCCGCTTGCGTCCGACGGAGTCCACGGCGATCTCTTCGAGATCCAGTCCCTGGGAGGTGACGAGCGGTTCGAGCAGCTCTCGCAGCCTCTCGCTCTGGGTGGTGCTCATCCGGGTGACTCCTCGGCCGCGTGTGCTGTTGTGGGATGGGTCGCGTGTCTGGTCAAAGGGTATCCGGTCGCGGGCACTGTTGCGTGCGCGTGCCTCCGGCGGCGGGGGCTGGCGCCCTCCGGTTCGGGGGCTGTTGACCGTCGGCGGGTGCGGGTTGTGGGGGGCTGGTCGCGCCCACGCGGCGGAGCCGCACATCGCTCCAGCCGCGCGCCGCTCACGGTGGGTCCACTGAGCCGGTGACATGAGGCGAGGGAATGCGCGGGTACCGTGATCACGGCGGGCCGCCCTCCCGCCCGTGTGTTCGTACGAGCCCCCCGAGGACGTCAGCCGTGCCGTACCGCCCACCCTTGCGCGCCCCCTCGGGGCCGCGCAGAAGAACCCTGCTCGTCTCGGCCGCCGGGGCCGCCCTGTTGGCGGGGTGTTCGGCTGATCCGGACTCCGGCGGCGGTGGTGGTCCGTCGGTGACGCAACGGGCACGCGCGCGTGCGGCCCGGGACAGCCGGGAACTGCTCGCCCGGTACGACGCCGTGCTCGCCGCGCACCCCGGCCTGGCGGAGCGGCTGGGCCCGCTGCGCGCACAGGTGGCGGCCCACGCCGACGCGTTCGGGGACGGTACGACGCCCACGCCCGCGAAGTCGTCCGCTTCCCCGTCCGCCGGTCCGGCCGTCCCGGCCACCGAGAAGGACGCCCTCGCCGACCTCGCCGGCGCCGAGCGCGCCCTCGCCGACCGGCGCGCCAAGGCCCTGGTGGAGGTGCCGGGCGAGCTGGCGCGGCTGCTGGCGTCGGTGGCGGCGGCCGGGGCCACGCACGCGTACCTGCTGACGGAGGGGGCGAAGTGAGCGACGAGGCGAAGTCGGCCGAACTGAGGGCGCTGCAGGAGGCGCTGGCGGCGGAGCACGCGGCGGTGTACGGCTACGGTGTCGTCGGCGGCCGGATCGGCTCGGCGCGCCGGACCGAGGCGCGGGCGGCGTACGACGCCCACCGGGCGCGCCGGGACGCGCTGACCCGCGAGGTCCGCGATCTGGGCGGGCAGCCGGTCGCCGCGAACGCGGCCTACGCGCTGCCGTTCCAGGTGCAGGACCCGGCCACGGCCGTGCGGCTCGCCGCCCGGCTGGAGGACCGGGTGGCCGGCGTCTACGCGGACCTGGTGCGGGCGGCGACGGGCGCGCGGCGCGCGTCGGCCGCCGCCGCGCTGCGGGAGGCCGCGGCGCGCGCGGTGCGCTGGAGCGGGGAGAGCGTAGCCTTCCCTGGGCTCGCCGAACGGGCCGCCGGCGAAGGGACCGGCGCGGCCGGTACGACACCGTCGGCCTCCGCCCCGGTGTCCCCGTGACGCGGTAGACGCCCGTACGACACGACCCGGACTGGAAGGGAACGACTCGCGCATGGCTTTCGAACCGCCGCCGCGCCTGGTACGGGCGCTCGGTGAGACGGCACCGGCCGGGGACGACTGGCTCGCCAGGCTGCCCGTGATCGCCGAACAGGCCGTCGCCAGGCGCGAGTTGACCGTGGAGCGGGTTCAGGTGCCGGGCGGGCGCAGCAGCCTGGTGGTGCTGGTGCGGCGGGCCGACGGCACCCCGGCCGTGCTGAAGCTGGCCCCGCCCCGGGCCCGCCCGGAGAGCGAGCGGACGGCGCTGGCGCACTGGGGCGGGCTGGGCGCCGTACAGCTGCTGGAAACCGGCGCGGAGGACGGTGTGCTGCTGCTGGAGCGGCTGCACCCGGACGTGTCCGTGCGGTCGCTGCCGGAGGCGAAGGCGCTGCTGGAGGCCGCGGGCACGCTGCGGCGGCTGTGGGTCGAGCCGCCGGCCGGCCATGTCTTCGAGACCGTCGCCGAGCGCACGGGCCGCCAGGCGGCGGCGATGCGGGCGGGCGCGGAGGCCGACCCCGAGGTGGCGCCGCTGGTCGACGCGGCGGTCGCGGTCCGCGGGGAACTGCTGGCGGCCCCGCCTGAACACCGGTTGCTGCACGGTACGTTCCGGCAGAGCAAGGTGCTGGCCGGGGAGCGCATGCCGTGGCTCGCGGTGGGCCCCGACCCGGTGGTGGGTGAGTGCGCGTTCGATCTGGCGCGGCTGGTGCGGGACCGGGTGGAGGACCTGATCGCCGCTCCGTCCGGCCCGGCGACGACCCGCCGCCGGATCAAACGGCTCGCGGAGTCGCTGGAGGTGGACCAGGAGCGGCTGCGGGGCTGGACGCTGTTCCGGGCGGTGGAGTCGGGGGTGCGGGCGCGGCGCGTGGGCCGTGAGAAGGACGCGGAACTGCTGCTGGAGTTCGCGAGCTGGCTGTAGGCGTGCGCGGCGCACTCATCGCACATGGGTGGTGGGGTCCGTCGCGGCGGCACGGGCTCCGGTGAGCGACGCGCGGTGCAGGCCGCCACCCGCTCGTGAATGGCCCGTTCGGCCTCTGCCCGCCGGCGCCGCACCGCCGCCGACATCGCCAGGCGGTGGCGTTCGCCGGCGTCCGGCCCCGCCGCGGCGCAGCCCGCCACCAGCAGCCCAGCCACCGCCATGGCTGGCGCCCTGCGCCATGTCGTTCGCAAGCGGCGAGTCTGGCTGCGCCTGCCCGGGCCGGAGCTCGACGATCGGTCGTTCACCGTCGAGTGGGACGACCGGCCAGACCACCGTCGCCGAGGCACCCGCCCGCCACGGCACCGTCTTCCGCGTCACCTTCAAAAGCCGGGACCAGGGGACGCTCTCCCGGCGGGAGGGGCGGCGCTCACGCGCGTGACCGCCGCCCTCACCGTCGTCAGGCCGTGAGGCGGGCGATCGCGTCCTCGACCGTCAGCTCCTCGCGCTCACCGGTCTTGCGGTCCTTCAGCTCCAGCACGCCCTCGGCGGAGCGGCGGCCGGCGACCAGGATCTGCGGGACGCCGATCAGCTCGGCGTCGGTGAACTTCACGCCCGGGGAGACGCCGGCCCGGTCGTCGACCAGGACGCGGACGCCCGCGGCGGCCAGCTTGTCGGCGACGTCGAGGGCCAGCTCGGTCTGCAGGGCCTTGCCGGCGGCGACCACGTGCACGTCGGCCGGGGCGACCTCCTTGGACCACACCAGGCCCTTGTCGTCGGCGCTCTGCTCGGCGATGGCCGCGACCGCGCGGGAGACGCCGATGCCGTAGGAGCCCATGGTCACGCGGACCGGCTTGCCGTTCTGGCCGAGGACGTCGAGCTTGAGGGCGTCGGTGTACTTGCGGCCCAGCTGGAAGATGTGGCCGATCTCGATGGCGCGGTCCAGCTTCAGGCCGGTGCCGCACTTCGGGCAGGGGTCGCCCTCCCGCACCACGACGACGTCCACGTACGCGTCGACCTCGAAGTCACGGCCGGCGACGACGTTCTTCGCGTGGGTCTGGTCCTTGTTCGCGCCGGTGATCCAGGAGGTGCCGGGGGCCACCCGCGGGTCGGCGATGTAGGTGACCTTCTCGCCCAGGCCCTGCGGGCCGACGTAGCCGCGGACCAGGTCGGGACGGCCGGCGAAGTCGGCCTCGGTGACCATCTCGACGACAGCCGGGGCGAAGTGCGCCTCGACCTTGTCCAGGTCCACCTCGCGGTCGCCGGGGACGCCGATGGCGACGATCTCGCCGTCCACCTTCACCAGCAGGTTCTTCAGCGTGGCGGAGGCGGGGACGCCGAGGGAGGCGGCCAGGGTCTCGATGGTCGGGGTGTCCGGGGTGGGGATGTCCTGAAGCGCGGGCACGTCCGAGGCGTCGACCGGCTTGAGCGCGTAGGTGATCGCCTCGGTGTTGGCGGCGAAGTCGCAGTTCGGGCAGTCCGCGAAGGTGTCCTCGCCGGCCTCGGCCGGGGCCAGGAACTCCTCCGACTTCGAGCCGCCCATGGCGCCGGCGGTGGCGGCGCAGATGCGGTAGTCGAGGCCGAGGCGCTGGAAGACACGCTGGTAGGCCTCGCGGTGCAGGGCGTACGACTTCGCGAGCCCCTCGTCGTCCAGGTCGAAGGAGTACGAGTCCTTCATCAGGAACTCGCGGCCGCGCAGGATGCCGGCGCGGGGGCGGGCCTCGTCCCGGAACTTGGTCTGGATCTGGTACAGGATCACCGGCAGGTCCTTGTAGGACGTGCACTGGTCCTTGACCAGAAGGGTGAAGATCTCCTCGTGGGTGGGGCCGAGGAGGTAGTCGCCGCCCTTGCGGTCCTTGAGGCGGAACAGTTCCTGGCCGTACTCGTCCCAGCGGCCGGTCGCCTCGTAGGGCTCGCGGGGCAGCAGGGCGGGGAGGGAGACCTCCTGGGCGCCGATGGCGTCCATCTCCTCGCGGACGATCCGCTCGACGTTGGCGAGGACCTTCATGCCGAGGGGCAGCCAGCTCCAGATGCCGGCGGCCGTGCGGCGGACGTAGCCGGCGCGGACGAGAAGCTTGTGGCTGAGGACCTCGGCGTCCGCCGGGTCGTCGCGCAGCGTCTTCGCCATCAACTGGGACATGCGCTGGACCGGTGCGTTCGCCATGGTTCTCGTACTCCTGCCGGGTAAGGGTGATGGCATAGGAGGTTAGCCGGGCGGGCCATGCCGGTGGAAATCGGATACGCCCCTGCTTTATCCCCGGCGCAGGGGCAGGTGGGCGCCCATCACCGCGTACGGCTTCGGCGCGCTCGGGAAGTGGACCCGGCGGGCGAGGTCGACGTAACCGAGGGAGAAGTACAGGCCGCGGGCGGGGCTGTCGGTGTCGATCGCGGAGAGGATCGAGCGGGGCTCGTCGGCGGTGTCGGTGATCCTGGTGATCAGGCGGCGGCCGATGCCCCGGTTCTGGTGGGCGGGGTGGACGTGCAGCTCCGTGATCACGAAGGAGTCGTCCAGCCAGAAGTCGTTGCCGCTCGCGCGGAGGTACGGCTCCACGACGGTGGACCACCAGTGGGTGCGGGAGTTGGGCATGCCGTAGACGAAGCCGACGAGGCGTCCGCCGACGGTCGCGCCGAGCGCCCGCGCACCCGGGAACTGCATGTGCCGCTGGACGATCTGCCGCCGTACGGCGACCTCGTCGGGCCCCAGCCCGAAGGCCACGGCCTGGACGGCGAGGGCCTCGTCGACACGGGCAGCGAGGTCCAGGGGGCCGATCACGAGGTCCATGGCGGGAGCGTACAGCGGGTTCAGAACAGGACGCTCATGAAGGCGCCGACCTCCTGGAAGCCCACGCGCCGGTACGTCCTTCTCGCCGTCGTGTTGAAGTCGTTCACGTACAGGCTGACGACCGGGGCCACGTCGGCGAGGGCATAGCGCAGCACCGCCGCCATGGCGGGGGCGGCCAGGCCCCTGCCCCGGTACTCGGGGGCCACCCAGACGCCCTGGATCTGGCAGGCATGGCGGGTCGCCGCGCCGATCTCCGCCTTGAAGACGACCTTGCCGTGCTCGTCGAGGCGGGCGAAGGAGCGGCCGGAGCCGACGAGTTCGGCGACGCGGGCCTGGTAGAGCAGGCCGCCGTCGCCGGCCAGCGGCGATACGCCGACCTCCTCGGTGAACATCGCCACGCAGGCCGGCATGATCGTCTCCATCTCGTCCTTGCGGACGCGGCGGACATAGGGGTCCGGGGCGATGTCGCCGGGCATGCGGTCGGTGACCATCAGGGGCTGGTGGGCGCGGACCTCGCGGGCGGGACCCCAGTGGGGTTCCAGCAGGCGCCACAGCGCGGATGTGGGTTCGGCGGGGCCGACGATCGAGGAGCAGCGGCGGCCGGCCCTTCGCGCCCGGTCCGCGAAGGCGCGGACGGCGCGCGGGGTGGCGCAGACCGGGACCAGGTTGGCGCCCGCGTAGCACAGGGACGTGAGCATGCCGTCCTCGTACCAGCCCCACATTTCGCCGCCGAGCCGCCACGGGTCGAGGCCCGCGACCTGGACCCGCGAGGTCACGAAGGCGTTCGCGACCGGATCGCGGTCGAGGACGGCGAGCGCGGCGTCAAGGTCGCTCGGTTCGAGCACCCGTGAGGTGGTCTGGGTCAACACGTGCGGGGCCTCACCCTGGGGGTTCTGCTGGTCCCGGCACTGTACCTCGTGGGATTGTGCGGCGCCTCGGGGTGAGGAAAGGGGGACCTACCTGCGAGGAAGCTCTCGGCGCGGCTCTTCCTGGACCTCTTTGCGCGCCTCGGCCGGGCAGCAGTACGACACCGAAGGTGATCTCCTCCTGTCCCGGCAGCTCGGGTCCTCCCGCCCACCGTGTCGTCCAGGGGCGCCAGAGTCCTTATTATTCGGTCACCCTGGCTCGCGTACCACAGGTCCTCGAACCGTTCGAGTACGGCACGAACCTCAGAGCACGCAGTACGCCTGGCCAGGCCGGCGACTTCGACGCAGTCGTTCCCCTCGCTTCCGCCGGAGAAGGATGAAGAGAGATCAGACGGAGTAGGGGTAAACCTCGATCCGGGGTGTCGTGAATTCGATGAAGTCCCCGACTCCCGGCCTGAGTGCCTGGTCGGGCTGCGTGGAGTTCAAGGGGTCCGTGAACTCCACGAGAACGATGTCGGCGCCGACCCGGATAGCCGTCACGGAGTCCTCGTCCACGGCGGCCACGGCACCCCTGATCCGGACCGGTGATCCCGGTGCGTCCGATGCCACCACGTCCGGTCCGTCGACGATGGCCCACTGGTCGATCTCATCTGGAATCTCGATCTCGGCATTCACAGGCATGCCCACCCGTGGCATCTCGGACCCACACCACTGGGCCCATGCCAGTCCGCAGGCGCTACTGAAGGCGACCATGGGTCTTTTCCCGCTCTCCCCGCTGGGTGAAAAGTCCAGAATCTCAATGTGCATTACTTAAGCCCAGTGGTACTCGAGTGTTGTCCACAATCAGGTTTCCACATGGACCAGCCGTCGTGCCTCACAGGGTGCTTGGGGGTGCCGACCAGGTCGGTGATGCTGGCGAAGAAGCGGGAGTCGATCTCGTCCTCTGGCGCATCCGCTGCGGTGATGCGTTCCCGTTTGGGCGAGTGGGCGGAAGCCCTGGTGGTCCCAGGTGAGCCGATGAGGTGGTGGTTTGCTCGCAGAGGGTTTGCGTCCCGGTTCCAGCCGAAGCAGCCGGGGAGGCGCAGCGCCAGCGCACCGCCTGGCCCTGCATTCGGGCCGAGTGGATCAGGCCGGTAGGGGGCAAGGCGCGTGCCAAAGGAAGCGTGGTGTCGGTCGAGACGACACGGATTCCAGCTACCCAGTCCAAGACCGCACCGATCGGAGGAACTCCCTGACTTCACCGATGGTCGTCTGCCACTCAGAGATCTCCTGCCCGTCCTCGTCGACCGTGGACCGCGGTTCCACGAAACGCCAAGGCTCGTCCGGGGTGAAATCCTCTGCGATTCCTTCAAGGAAAATAATCGAGTTCTGGACGTAGACGAGACTTCCCGACCGGCAGAGGGGCCAACAGAAAACAAAGTTCCTGTTCGTCGGATCCATGATGGATTAAATGAGGCACGATACCGCATCATCCGCTCGTTCGAGAACCTTCAACGCCCTGACCCAGCTGGCCTGATAGCGTTCCACATCCCAGTAGGTCAGATCCATCGGAAAATTCTCTCCAAAGTCCCGCACCGTAATGCGGCCGACCGCCCCGACGCCGGCCTCGGCTTCGGCGGGCGATGGGACGGAGACGACCCGAATGGAGAATGTGTCACTTCTTGAGGTAGTTGAGCGGGGCATAGTAGCGCGACGAGCTCATTCCGCGCCCGCGCGACGGAAGTGGCCCCAGACATCGCGCACGGCTGCCGAAAGCTCTGCGGCGGACAGGTCGCCAGGTTCTCGCAGTTCTGGTTCGACTTCGTAATCTTCAAGGAGCATGAAAATATGGTCGAAGAGATCTGCGAGAGGCCCCTGGATTCGTTCACCGTTCATTTGAGAGGCACGCCGCGCCTCCCACCAGGCATGCGCGAACTCGGGCGCTGTGCACGTCCCGTCCGCCAACTGGTCGAGCAGGTTCAGTTGGCGTGCCGCAGAGCTTCCGGGAGTTACGTCTGACGGATGGGACCATGCCCTCTGTCGAGCGGGGTAGGAATCTGCCACAGTTACCAGGCCAGGATGCCGACGCTCGAGGGAGCCCGCATATCGACGGAACCGTGTGCGAGCCGCGTCCGTGCCTTCACCGACCGCAGAAGCCATGAACTTATCGGTCCCACCGACAAGTGCGTACCCCGCTTCCGGGAACAGCACGGCTCCCTGGAGGTCGGGCGTGTAAATGACAGACGGTGGTGGCACGTCCGCGTGACCCAAATCCACTGAGAGTCTGGATACGGTCTCATCACCGGTCACAGCGGTACGATTCTCAAGGAGCACCCACAAGACATGCTGCACCCCGACAGCTCGACAGCCGGACGCTATTCTGCGAATCAGCGCCGTGTCCATGCGTGATCCTGTCGGCACCGGTGCGACCGTCTTGCCCCGCAGCCATGACGGCGAGAAGGACCCTTCCGGGGTGAGGATGGCGATGAGAGCCGGCTCTTCTTCGTTTTCTGCGTTCATCACCACAGGAATCCCTTGTCAACAATCCCCTGAAACTGCTTATCTCCCAATTTCCAAGCAGACCAGAACTTTCCATCGGAATGCAGCATCACCATCTTCTGTGATGCCGGATCAATAAATCCGACCGCAGGTCCTTGATTGCGGTAATTGAAACGGTATACCTTCGTTCCGTCTGCGGTCATGTGCTCACGCATGGCGTCTTCGAAACGCTGCAGGTTTGCCTTGTTCAGATTTCCGGGGTTGTCGAGGAAGTCTCCGGCATGAGCATGGAACTTCTTGCTCATTGTCTTCTGGCTGGAGAAATCCGCTCTGTCTGCCCAACCTCCTCGGGCGCACGGCGCAAGCCCGAGTGGGTCAGTCCACTCCAGAGGATTGTGGACATAGCTTACTGGATTTGGCGCCGGGGCGAGACCCAGCAGATCCGGAGTGAGGTAGCGAGCCGCCTCGGGATCGTAGTGGCGGAAGAAATTGTAGTGAAGGCCGGTTTCCGGGTCGTAGTACTGGCCCGGGAAGCGCAGGGGTGTGTAGGTCGTGCTGTTCGCTGCCCATGCCGTCGTGCCCCAGAGGGTGCTTCGGGTGCGCCAGGCGATGTCGCCCTGTTCGTCAATGAGTTCGTTCGGGGTGCCGACCAGGTCGGTGACTATGGCGAAGAAGCGGGAGTCGATCTCGTCCTGTGGCGCATTCGCTGCGGTGATGCGTTCCGTTTGGGCGAGTGGGCGGAGGCCCTGGTGGTCCCAGGTGAGGGTGACCGGGTTGGGGAGGGCTGCAGAGGTGGTGGTCTGTTCACAGAGAGTTGTGCCGTCCCAGGTGAAGTCCACCCGCTCCAGCACCGTTTCCCCGTCCTCGGCCAGGCGGAGCTTTGCGGTGCGGCGGCCCAGAGGGTCGTAGGTGTAGCGCCAGCGGATGCCATCTGGGGTCACCACCGATGTGAGTCGGTCCTCGGCGTCCCACTCGTAGCGCCAGGTGTCAGGCTTCCGCGACAGGCGGGTTTTCTGGCGGAGGGTGATGCGGCCCAGGGCGTCGTGTTCGTAGCGGACGGTGCCGGCTCGGGTGATGCGGGTGCCCGTATAGGTGCGGGGTCCCGTTGCCTCCGTGCCCGGGTGGTTCGTCGGCCAGGTCGCTTCTGTTTGGTTGCCTGCTTCGTCGTAGGCGTAGCGCTCCGTCCAGTTCGCCGCATGGACTGCTGTCACCCTGCCCGTCGTGTCCAGGTCGAAGCGGCGGGTGCCGGACAGGTGGTCGTCGATTCCGATGACGTTGCCGTCGGCGCGGTAGGTGTATGCCCTGCTTTGCAGCGTGCGGCCTTCTGCGCCGGTCACCGACTGGGTGGTCAGGCGGCCCAGAGGGTCGAAGGTCTGCTGCAGGTTGATCGTTTCGCCGATGTGGCGGGTCAGTTCGCGGCCGGCTTCGTCGTAGGCGAAGTCGATCGTGCGACCCGAAGCCACCATCCCCGTGCGGCGGCCCGCCGCGTCGTACGTCCAGGTGGTGACGGCTCCTGTGGGCGTCGTGCGGCCTGTGCGGCGGCCCACGGCGTCGTACGTGTACGTCACCGTGCGGCCGTTGACCGTCTCCGAGTGCAGGCGGCCGTAGCGGTCGCGCAGCAGGCTCAGTGTGGTGCCGTCCGGGCCCGTGGCCTGGGCGAGGTTGTCGGTGAAGTCGTAGGCGTAGGTGGTGGCGGCGCCTGCGGCGTTCTTGGTGGTGACGCGGCCCAGGGCGTCGCGTTCGAAGGTCGTCACCTCACCGAGAGCGTTCCGGCGTGAGGTCAGGCGGCCCGCCGGGTCGTATTCGTATGTCAGCGTGCGGTCGTCGAAGTCCGTCTCCGACAGCAGGCGGCCGGCGCCGTCGTAGGCGTACTCCCAGGTCAGGCCCTGGGGGTTCGTGACCTTCGTCAGGCGCAGTTCCGCGTCGTGGGCGAATTCGTAGCGGACGCCGTCCGGGCCCGTGCGGGCCGACAGCAGGTCGAAGTGGGTGTATTCGAAGTGGGTGACGCCGCCCAGGGGGTCGGTGTGGCTGGTGCAGTTGCCCTCGCCGTCGTACGTCCAGCTCTCCGTCGTGCCGTCGGGGGCCGTGCGGCGGGCCAGGTGGCCTTCCACCGTCCATTCCAGCTGGGTCGTCGCGCCCGTCGGGTCCGTGACCGCGACTGGGCGGCCGAAGGCATCCCGGGTGTAACGGGTGACCGCGCCCAGGGGGTCGGTGACCTCGATCGGCAGGCCCGCGTGGTTGCAGGTCACCCTGGTCGTGTGACCCAGCGGGTCCGTCACCGACGTCAGATGACCGGCCTCGTTGTACGCAAACTGGGTGGCCTGGGACGCCGGGTCCGTCACCGACGTGCGGTTGCCCCGCTCGTCGTAGGTACGGCGGTGGGTGTTGCCGTCGGGGCCGGTCACCTTCACCGGCAGGCCCAGGTCGTTGTACTCCGCCCTCGCCTCGCGGCCGTCCGGACGGATAACCGAGAGCAGGTTGCCCTCGTCGTCGTAGCGGAACGTCGTCGTGTGGCCCAGCGGGTCCGTGATCGAGAGCAGGCGGTTGTAGCGGTCGCGGGTGAAGTGAGTGGCCGCGCCCAGCGGGTCTATCTCCGTGACGACCTGGCTGCTGGCGTTGATGAGGTAGCGGCGGGTGTGGCCCTCCCCCGTCACCGTCGTGGTGACCCGGTGGCCGGTCGCCGGGTCCGTTTCGTCGTACGACAGACGCAGCGCCATGTGGCCGTGGGAGCCGCTCTCGGCGATGCAGCGGTCCCGGTCGTCGTACTCGTAGGTGTAGCTGCGGTTGTTCGTGTCCGTCCAGGACACCACCCGGGCGCGGTCGTCATAGCCGAAACGCAGGGGTAGGCCCGAGGAGTTGATGACCTCCGTCAGGTGGCCTTCGGGTGAGTAGGCGTAGCGCTTGATCTCCTGGTCCGTGCCGTCCGGGGCCGCGCCCGCCAGGTGCAGGGCCGTGACCCGGTCGCCGGCTGTCGTGATCTTCAGGCGGTAGCCGCCGGAGGAGTCGATCGCCAGCGGGGTGCCCTCGGCGTCGTACTCGAAGGTCAGCCAGTTGCCGTTGCGGTCGTCTATCTGTGCCAGGACCGCGCGGTCCTCGCCCTGGTCGGCGAAGTGCCACACCCGGCCCGAGCGGGGATCGGTGACCGTGTAGCCGCCGTCGACGCGGGCCAGGGGCCAGCGGTTGCTGCCATGGGTGGGCAGGGTCGGGGCGCCGGGCTGGGGGTGGGGGTAGGTGAGGAGGAGGCCGTCCTCGGTGACGAAGATGACGCCCTCTGCGTCGATCACCAGATGCTGGTCGATCGTCGATGACCAGGACGGGCCGAACCAGTGGCCCAGGCGATAGCCGGACTCCACACGGCGGGTGAAGACCAGAGGGAGCGTGCCGGGGAGTACGACATCGGTCTGCGGCAGGTACATCTTGCCGGTGACCAGGTCCACCGGGTCGGTGTTGTCGTCCTGGACCTTGTTGCCCGGGTTCTCCGCCACGCCCTCCGGGTCCTCGCCCGCGGCCTGGCGGGCCGTGCTCCGCGCGTCGCTCGCGGCCACGTCTCCCAAGCCGTCGAGTTCGCTGGGCAGCGCGCGGGCGCCGGGTATGGAGATGCCGTCGAAGAGGGCACCGAAGCCGCCCGCCTCGCCCGCGACCTTGGCCATGGCGCCGGCACCCCCGAACATGCCGCCGAACACCATCCCGGACGTCGCCGCGTCGCTCGCCTCGTCCAGGCTGAAGCCCTTGCTCTCGCCGGTGGCGATGGCGACCGGCTGGCTGACGGCCAGGTCCACGGTGACCGACTCGACGCCGCCGATCGCGGCCGTACTCAGCGTGGTGCCCGCGATCGTGGCGATCTCCGTGGAGACCTCGACGCCCAGGGTCCCGGCGAGTTCCACGATGCTCGCGGTGGCCGCGGCCGCCGCGCCCTCGGAGATACCGGCCGTGAAGATCGCCAGCGCCGTGCCCGCGACGATCGTCGCGCCGACGATCTCCAGCTCGTGCTCCAGGTGCGTGACCGCCTTGTGCACGGCGTCGGCGTACTTGTCGAGCGCCTTCGCCATGTCCCGGGCGGCGTCGGCCATGTCCTTCAGCCAGCCATGGCCGTCGTGGTAGTAGCGGCGCCAGAACGGGTCGTCGAAGGCGGAGATCGCCTCGCCCTTGTTGTCCTCGATGATGTGCCGGGCCGATTTGTTCGCCGCGGACAGCACGTCCTCGACGTCGTCGGCGAAGGCCCGCCAGGCCTTGGCCGCGTCCCGCAGTCCGCCCTCGTCGGCCGCCGGCCACCACATGCCGGTGAGATCCTGGACGATCTCCTTCGCCTTGTCCGCCGCGCTCACTTGGCCTGGCCCCCGCCCTGCCCGTGGCCCTGTACATGGATCCGGCTGAACATCGAGCGGACGAGCTGCTCGTTGTCGATGTGGCCGTCCGCCATGTCGCTCATCGCCTCATGGATGCTGGCCAGGCCCTGGGCGAGGATGTCCGCCGCGTGCTCGATCTTCGTGACGTTCGGGCCGTAGGCGTTGTGGAACTCCTTGCCCTGCTTGTCGTCGCCCCATGGCGAACCGGCCGCCGCGAGCGCCGTCTTGAGCTTGGTGAGCGCCTTGGTGAGATCCGAGCTGTGCGTCTGGAAATGCGGAGCCGTCTGCTTCAGATCGGCGATCTTGATGTCGAGTATCTTGCCGTCGCCACCGCTGCCGACCTGGTCACCCATGGTGCCGCGCCCCTCCCCGTCAGTCTGCTCACCAGCCCGAAAACACTAGTTCTAAGGACGAGTTCGCAATCGGGAGCGGCACCAAAGGGGCGGTAAAGCTCCGCTCAAGCTTGGACAAGATCGAGGAGCGCCTGCCAGGCGGCCGGGGGCAGAGCGAGAGTGGCTGCGGTGGCTGGGTTCTGCTTGGAGTCTCGTACGTGGATGGTGGTGGGGCTGGTGGCGACCTCTACGCATTCGCCGCCATCACCGCTGCTGTAGCTGCTCTTGAACCACACCAGCTCTGTCGGCTGATCAACGTTCATGTCTCTCCCAGCAACTTCCCTACAAAGGCCAGCGATTCACGTGGCGTGAGGGCCTGAGCGCGCAGGAGACCGTACTGGTCCTCCACTTCCCTGACCGTCGCACGGTCCGTGAAGAGGCGGCTGGCCCTGTACGCCGGTACATAGGCGATCCTGCGTCCTTTCGCCGTCTCGATCAAGTGAACGGACCGTTGAGGGAGGCGTGTTCGTCGCGATCGTCCGGCATCACCTGGATCTCCACGTTACGCCGCTGACCGACAAGCAGGATGTGCTCCAACTGGCCACGCCAGACGGCCAATCCACCCAGTCTCCTACGTACGACGGCCTCCTCCATCACGAAGGTCATGGTGGGCGCCGGTTTCGCGCGAAGATGTCCTGGCGGGCCAGCCGTGCCGTCACCCGCTGCTCGATCGTCTCCTCGTCCAGCGGTGGCCGCCACATGGTGAACACCGCCCGCGCGTAGTCTTCCGTCTGCAACAGACCGGGTACGGCCTGCACGGCGAACACGTGCAACGCGACTGCCTGCTTCTCCAGCGCCGCCGCATCCCGGAAGAACGCCGGATACTGCGCCGTCTCCATCTCCTCGATGAAGTCGACCAGCACCCCGCGTGCGTTCAGCACCTCGTCGGCCTGCATGATGAACCTGGCCGGCGGAATGCGCCTCCCCTGCTCGAACGACGCGATGGTCGCCGCCGAATAGCCAGTACGAGAGCCGAGTTCCGCGCGTTCCATGCCCGCCTGGGTCCGCAGACGCTTCAACAGCCGCCCGAAGACGAGCGGGATGCCTGAGCCGGGCTCCGGCTCCGGCGCTTCCTGGTTTTCCGGTGTTCCTTGCGCTTCCTCGCTCACATACACCCCCAATACCCCCACGCCACCGCCGGTCACGGCGCGCCCGCGTACAGCCCCACCCCACGCTCGTACAACCCGTGTTGGTCAAGGTGCGGCCGCTGTTCAACGTTACTGAGCGTGCGCAAACGTAAGCGGCATGAAGTCGGAAATCTCCACCCGCGAATTCGCCATGCGCTTCACCTCCACCCCACGCGGCGCCCGCCTCGCCCGGCGGCTCGTCTCGTACCGGCTGGACGAGTGGGGGCACGCCTACGACGGCCCCGTGAACGAAGCCGTCACACTGATCGCCGCCGAGCTCGTGGCGAATGCGGTCCGGCACGGGCACGTACCCGGGCGGGACTTCCGTCTCCAGCTCACCGAGTCGGCCGGCACCCTGCGTCTGGAGGTCGCCGACACCCGTACCGAGCGGCTGCCCGAGCTGCGGGTCCCGGCCGACGAGTCCGGGCGGGGGCTGCTGCTGGTCGAGGCGCTCGCCGACAAGTGGGGCGTCACGCCGCTGCAGCCCGGCAAATCCGTCTGGGCGGAGGTATGGCTGAGTCCCGCCACCCAGCGGTGACGGGACTCACGAAAGCCGAGAAGATCAGCCGGCCACGGACACCGACGGCTCGCCGGAGGCCACGCCGTCCTTCTCCATCTGCTCGGCCAGCTTCATGGCCTCCTCGATGAGGGTCTCCACGATCTTGGACTCGGGGACGGTCTTGATGACCTCGCCCTTGACGAAGATCTGGCCCTTGCCGTTGCCGGAGGCGACACCGAGGTCGGCCTCGCGGGCCTCGCCCGGACCGTTCACCACACAGCCCATGACGGCGACCCGCAGCGGGACCTCCATGCCGGTGAGGCCCGCGGTGACCTCTTCGGCGAGCTTGTAGACGTCCACCTGGGCGCGGCCGCAGGACGGACAGGAGACGATCTCCAGACCGCGCTGGCGCAGGCCGAGCGACTGCAGGATCTGGAGGCCGACCTTGACCTCCTCGACGGGGGGCGCGGACAGGGACACGCGGATGGTGTCGCCGATGCCCTGGGAGAGGAGCGCGCCGAACGCCACCGCCGACTTGATCGTGCCCTGGAAGGCGGGGCCCGCCTCCGTCACCCCGAGGTGGAGGGGGTACTCGCACTGCTCGGCGAGCTGGCGGTAGGCCTCGATCATGACGACCGGGTCGTTGTGCTTGACGGAGATCTTGATGTCGCGGAAGTCGTGCTCCTCGAAGAGAGACGCTTCCCACAGGGCGGACTCGACGAGCGCCTCCGGCGTCGCCTTGCCGTACTTCTGGAGCAGGCGCTTGTCCAGGGAGCCGGCGTTCACGCCGATGCGGATCGGGGTGCCGTGGTCCTTGGCGGCCTTGGCGATCTCCTTGACCTTGTCGTCGAACTGCTTGATGTTGCCGGGGTTCACGCGGACCGCGGCGCAGCCGGCCTCGATGGCGGCGAAGACGTACTTGGGCTGGAAGTGGATGTCCGCGATCACCGGGATCTGGGACTTCTTCGCGATGGTCGCCAGGGCGTCGGCGTCGTCCTGGGTGGGGCACGCCACGCGCACGATCTGGCAGCCGGACGCCGTCAGCTCCGCGATCTGCTGGAGGGTGGCGCCGATGTCCGACGTACGGGTCGTGGTCATCGACTGGACCGAGACGGGCGCGTCTCCGCCGACCGCCACGCTTCCGACCTGGATCTGCCGGCTCTTCCGGCGCTCGGCGAGCTTGGTCGGAACGGACGGCATGCCGAGAGAAATCGCAGTCATCTGCTGTGCAACCCCAAGTCGTGGATCAAGGTCCGGTCCCGTCTACGAGCGGGCTCCAGGCTTCGAGATTACGGTACGGCCCTAGGCGCCAGCACATCCCACCCGGTAAACCCACTCGATGGATTGCGGCCCGGAAGATCCTCCTCCGGGCCGCCGAGAACGTCGTACGGCTACGAGATGTGCACGGGGTTAACGCCTAACTGATCTTGACCGGGTTGACGACATCCGCAATCAGGACGAGCACGGTGAAGCAGACGAAGATCCCGGCCACCACATACGCCACCGGCATCAGCTTCGCCACGTCGAACGGGCCCGGGTCCGGACGGCGCAGCACCCGGGCCACGTTGCGCCGCAGGGACTCCCACAGGGCGCCCGCGATGTGCCCGCCGTCGAGCGGGAGCAGCGGGAGCATGTTGAACAGGAACAGGGAGAGGTTGAAGCCGGCCAGGAGCATCACGAAGTTCGCGAGCTGCTGGGAGGCGGGGATGTCCAGCGTGGCGATCTCGCCGGTGATGCGGGCGGCGCCGACGATGCCGATCGGGGAGTCCGGCTGGCGCGGGGCGTTGCCGAAGGCCGAGTCCCACAGGGCCGGGATCTTGGCGGGCAGGGCGGCGAGGGAGTCGACGGCGTTGCCGACCTGGTCGGTCATCCAGCTCACCGACCCGCCGAAGTCCTGCTTGACGACTCCGTTCGCGGCACTGAAGCCGAGGAAGCCGGCCTTGACGTAGCCCTTGACGTAGTTGCCCTTGGCGTCCTTCTTGGCGACCAGGTTGGTGGTGATCGTCGTGTGCAGGGTCATCTGGTGGCCCTTGCGGTCGACGACGATGGCGACGTTCTTGCCGGCGCTGTCGCGGATGAGGTCCGAGAGGGTGTTCCAGTCCTTGGTGGGCTTGCCGTCGAAGGAGAGGATCTTGTCGCCGGCCTTCATGCCAGCCTGCGCCGCCGGGGAGACCGGGTCGGACTTCTTGCAGCTGTCGCGGTGCTCGCTCTGCTCGATGGAGCAGGGCGAGACGGAGGCGACGGTGGTGGTCTGCTGCGGGATGCCGAAGCCCATGAGCACGGTGAAGAACAGGCCGATCGCGAGGATCAGGTTCATGAAGGGGCCGGCGAACATGACGATGACGCGCTTCCACGGCTTGCGCGTGTAGAACATGCGGGTCTCGTCGCCGGGCTGGAGTTCCTCGAAGGCCGCCGAGCGGGCGTCCTCGATCATGCCGCGCCACGGGGAGGTGGAGCGGGCGGAGACGCGGCCCTGGTCGTCGGGCGGGAACATGCCGATCATGCGGATGTAGCCGCCGAGCGGGACGGCCTTGATGCCGTACTCGGTCTCGCCCTTCTTCCGCGACCAGATGGTCGGGCCGAAGCCGACCATGTACTGCGGGACGCGGATCCCGAAGAGCTTGGCCGTGGAGAGGTGCCCCAGCTCGTGCCACGCGATCGAGACGAGCAGGCCGACCACGAAGACCAGTATGCCGAGGATGAACATCAAGGTCGTCATGCACGCGCCTCCGCGGTCGCCGTCGTGGCTGTCAGTTCGCGGGCCCGGGCCCTTGCCCAGGTCTCCGCTTCGAGGACGTCCGACACGGTGAGTGAAGTTCCCGAAACCGGGGTGCCGTGCTCCTCGACCACCCGGGTGACTGTCTCCATGATGCCGTTGAAGGGCAGCGCGCCGCTGCGGAAGGCCTCGACGCACTCCTCGTTGGCCGCATTGAACACCGCCGGCGCGGTCCCCGCGAGCTCTCCCACGTGCCGGGCGAGGTTCACCGAGGGGAAGGCCTCGTTGTCCAGGGGGAAGAACTCCCAGGTGGAGGCCTTGCTCCAGTCGAAGGCGGGCGCCGCGTCCGGGACGCGTTCGGGCCAGCCCAGACCGATGGCGATGGGCCCGCGCATGTCGGGGGGCGTCGCCTGGGCGATCGTGGATCCGTCGGTGAACTCGACCATCGAGTGGACATACGACTGGGGATGCACGACCACCTCAATGCGGTCGAAGGGAATGTCGTAGAGGAGGTGTGCCTCGATGACCTCCAGGCCCTTGTTGACGAGGGTCGCGGAGTTGATCGTGATCACCGGGCCCATCGCCCAGGTGGGGTGGGCGAGGGCGTCCTCGACGGTCACCCGGGCCAGGTCGGCCTTCGTGCGGCCCTGGAAGGGCCCCCCGGACGCCGTGACGACCAGCTTGCGTACATCGGTCCTCGTGCCGCAGGCCAGGGCCTGGAAGAGGGCGGCGTGCTCGGAGTCGACCGGGATGATCTGCCCCGGCTTGGCGAGCGCCTTGACCAGCGGTCCGCCGACGATCAGGGACTCCTTGTTGGCGAGCGCCAGGGTGTGGCCGGCCTCCAGGGCGGCGAGGGTGGGCGCGAGGCCGATGGAGCCGGTGATGCCGTTCAGCACGGTGTGGCAGTCGGAGGCGGCGGCCTGGGTGGCCGCGTCCGGTCCGGCGAGGATCTCGGGCAGCGGCTCGCCGGGGCCGTACTCGGCGGCGAGCGCCTCGCGCAGGGCGGGTACGACGTCCTCGCGGGCGACCGCGACGGTCCGCACCCGCAGCCGGCGGGCCTGCTCGGCGAGGAGGGCCACGCGGCCGCCGTTCGCGGACAGGGCGGTGACCCGGAAGCGGTCGGGGTGGCGCAGCACGAGGTCGATGGCCTGGGTGCCGATGGATCCGGTGGAGCCGAGGATCACCACGTCCTTGGGGCTGTCGCCCGTGAGGGGGTCGTAGACGAGGTGCGGATCGGCGAGGGGTGCCGGATGGGCGGGGCTGTCGGTCATCCCCCCATTGTTGCCCCAACCGGTGACCGGCAGGACAGGGCATCCCCCGGGCGGGTGCGTCGGAGTGGTTCGCGCCGTATGGAGTGATTGTCCCGCTGTGAAGCGTCGGTAAAGATCACGTGTCGGTGTCGATCACGAACACCATCGGTGGGGCGATCCCGAAAACGCGCGCTTTCGCGCACCGGTGATGGCATCCTTCCGTTGGCGCCCGTCAAGAAGGGCCAAAGGGGGAGGAGTTCCACCATGAACCGTATGCGTACGACTGCCGCCGTCCTGGGGACGGCCGGTGTCCTGACCGCCGCTCAGCTCGGTCTGGCCGGGGGCGCGTTCGCCGCCGCCCAGGCGCCGACGAGCTCCGGCTGCCCGATCAACCTGGTCTACCCGACCAGCTTCTACATCGACTCGCACGGCTGGGTGACCAACGGGGGTCTGTACTTCGGCATCAAGAACAAGAGCACGACGAAGACCTTCAAGAAGGTCAGCTTCACCGTCACCGACGTCAAGAACATCCGCTTCGGCTCGGCCAAGGCCACGGGTGGCAAGGTCACCCACAAGACGTCGAAGACGGTGACCGTGTACACGGGGACGCTGAACAAGAAGGCGAGCCTCGGGGTGAAGGTGCAGACGCATCTGCTCAACACCCACAGCTACAAGGTGAAGTTCACCCTGCACGGCTCGGGCTGGACCTGCGCCGTGGACCAGGGCACCTGGGGCAACTGACCAACCCCAGGCACCCGGTCGGCAGGCGGGAGGGCGGCTCAGTCCCCGAAGGGGCGGCGCTCGCTCTCCCGTTTCGACGCTCCGGGGGTGGCGTCGGCGATCCACGGGCCGTCCCCGGACGGGTCGACGACGCCTTCCTCCAGCCAGGTGTAGGCCCCGCCGAGCACGCCCTTGACCACCTTGCGGTCGAGGGCGTCGGTGTTGGTCCACAGCCGGTCGAAGAGTTCCTCGACCCGGATGCGGGCCTGCCGGCAGAAGGCGTCGGCCAGCTGGTAGGCCTCGCGGCCGTGTTCGTCGCGGCTGCGCAGCAGTTCGGCCCGGACGCAGACCGCGCTCATCGCGAACAGCTCGGCGCCGATGTCCACGATCCGCCCGAGGAAGCCCTGCTTGGTCTCCATGCGACCCTGCCAGCGGGACATGGCGTAGAAGGTGGAGCGGGCCAGCTTGCGGGCGGTGCGCTCGACATAGCGCAGATGCCCGGAGAGATCGACGCCGTACTTGAACTGGCCGTAGGACGTGGGAAGTTGACCGGGTCCGGCGACCAGCTTCGGCAGCCACTTGGCATAGAACACACCCGCGTTCTTGCCGGCCCTCGCCTTGTCGGACAGGGACTTGTCGGGGTCGATGAGGTCGCCGGCGACCGAGAGGTGGGCGTCGACGGCCTCGCGGGCGATCAGCAGGTGCATGATCTCCGTCGAACCCTCGAAGATGCGGTTGATGCGCAGGTCGCGCAGGATCTGCTCGGCCGGGACCCCGCGCTCGCCGCGTGCCTTCAGCGACTCGGCCGTCTCATAGCCGCGGCCGCCGCGGATCTGGACGAGTTCGTCGGCCATCTTCCAGGCCATCTCGGAGCCGTAGAGCTTGGCGAGGGCGGCCTCGATGCGGATGTCGTTGCGGTCCTCGTCGGCCATCTGCGAGGAGAGGTCGAGGACGGCCTCCAGGGCGAAGGTGGTGGCCGCGATGAAGCTGATCTTGGAGCCGACGGCCTCGTGCAGCGCCACCGGCTTGCCCCACTGCTCGCGCTCCGCCGACCACTCGCGGGCGATCTTCAGGCACCACTTGCCGGCGCCCGCGCACATCGCCGGCAGCGAGAGCCGGCCGGTGTTGAGCGTGGTGAGCGCGATCTTCAGGCCCGCGCCCTCCGGGCCGATCCGGTTCGCGGCCGGGACCCGCACCTGGTGGAAGCGGGTGACGCCGTTCTCGATGCCGCGCAGGCCCATGAAGGCGTTGCGGTTCTCGACGGTGACGCCCTCCGCGGTCGCTTCCACCACGAACGCGGTGATGCCGCCCTTGTGTCCCTCCGACTTCGGCACGCGTGCCATGACGACGAGCAGGTCGGCGACCACCCCGTTGGTGGTCCACAGTTTCACCCCGTCGAGTACGTAGTCGTCCCCGTCGGGTACGGCCGTGGTGGCGAGGCGGGCCGGGTCGGAGCCGACGTCCGGCTCGGTGAGCAGGAAGGCGGAGATGTCGGTGCGGGCGCAGCGGGGCAGGAAGGCGTCCTTCTGCTCCTGGGTGCCGAAGATCTTCAGCGGCTGGGGTACGCCGATCGACTGGTGGGCGGAGAGCAGGGCGCCGACGGCGGGGCTCGCGGAGCCGACCAGGGCGAGGGCCTTGTTGTAGTAGAGCTGCGTGAGACCGAGGCCGCCGTACTTGGGGTCGATCTTCATGCCGAGGGCGCCGAGCTCCTTCAGGCCGGTCACGACCTCGTCGGGGATGCGGGCCTCGCGCTCGATACGGGCGGAGTCGATCGTGGACTCGCAGAACGTGCGCAGCTTGGCGAGGAACTCCTCGCCGCGCTGGACGCTCTCGGGGTCCGGGAGCGGGTGGGGATGGATGAGGTCGAGCCGGAAGCGCCCGAGGAAGAGTTCCTTGGCGAAGCTGGGCTTGTGCCAGTCCTGCTGCCGGGCGGCCTCCGCCACCCGGCGCGCCTCGCGCTCGGTGACGGTGGTGCGTGACTTGGTAGGGGCGGACATTGAGGCTCACCTCGCCGCGAAGAGGGACGAATTGGACTGATCGTACCGACCAGTGCTACTGGATCGTTGGTACCCGAAACGGGCCGACCCCACCACCCCTCGCGCGTCCGAACGGCCGAAAGGCCTGCCGGAGTCCGGCCCGCAGGTGTACTGCTGCTCGGCGACTCGTTCGGGATATCGGCCAGCGAAAGGCTGTCGAAGCGCTTCGACAGCCTATGGACACCCCGCCCCAGCTGAGGCGAGTGTCACTCTCACCCTCACCCATCCTCGTCAGCAACGCGCGTTGTCGAAGCGCTTCACCATGCTTGGAGCACGGATGGTCACCCTTGCCGAGGTCGCCCAGCACGCCGGAGTCTCGGCGAGCACGGTGAGCTATGTCCTCAGCGGCAAGCGGTCCATCTCCGCGACCACCCGGCTCCGGGTCGAGCAGAGCATCCGGGAACTGGGCTACCACCCGAACGCCGGCGCCCGCGCCCTGGCCGGCAAGCGGTCGCACATCATCGCGCTGATGGTCCCGCTGCGCACCGACATGTATGGGCCGGTGATGATGGAGATCGCCATCGCGGTGGCCACCACGGCCCGCAACCACGGCTACGACGTCCTGCTGCTCACCGGAGAGGAGGGACCCGACGCGGTGCGCCGGGTGACCGGCAGCAGTCTCGCCGACGCGATGATCCTGATGGACGTCGAGCTGGAGGACGAGCGGCTGCCGCTGCTGCGCGGGACCGACCAGCCCTCCGTGCTGATCGGCCTGCCCGCCGACACCACCGGTCTGACCTGCGTGGACCTGGACTGGAGCGCGACGGGCGCGCTGTGCGTGGCGCATCTGGCGGGGCTCGGGCACCGTGACATCGCTGTCATCGGCGAGGCCCCGGCCGTCTACAAGCGGCACACCGGTTTCGCCGAGCGCACCCTCGACGGACTGCGCGCCCGGGCCCGCGAGACGGGCGTCCGGGTGCTGCACCGCCCGTGCGACGGCGGCTACGACGCGATGGCCGTGACCCTGGCCCGGATCCTCGACGAGCGGCCGGCGACGACCGGGTTCGTGGTGCAGAACGAGTCGGCGGTGGAGCCGCTGCTCGCGCTGCTGCGCCAGCAGGACCGGGCCGTCCCGGAGGACGTGTCCGTGGTCGCGATCTGCCCCGACCAGGTCGCCGTCCAGGCGTCGGTGCGGCTGACCTCGGTCGCCATACCGGCGCAGGAGATGGGCCGGTACGCGGTCGAGCACCTGGTGGCCAAGCTGGACGGGCGAGGCGGCGACGAGGTCGTGCTGATCGCGCCCGAGCTGACGGTACGGGCGAGCTCGGGACCGGCACCGGCCGCCTCCTGACCGCGCCTTCCCGTGCTCCAGGGCACCCCTCTGCCTGCCTTGTCCCTGTCCCGCCGTCCTTCAGGAGCATGCATTGAAGGCTCCCCTCCCTGAAGGGAGGGGATGCGTCGCCCTCCGGGGCTGAGCGGGGATTTACGGCTCAGGCCGCCACCGGAGCCGGCGGCTCGGGTGGTCTTACGCCCTCGGCACCGTCCGGGTTCCAACCTGCCCGGACCAGCATCACGCGGGCGGAGTTCTTGTCCCTGGGGGACACGGCTCCGCACGCGGTGCAGGTATACGTTCTCATCGACAGAGGCAGTGCGTGCTTGGTTCTCGCTCCGCACTTGGCACAGTCCCTCGTGGTGTGCGCCGGGTGCACGAGACGGACCTCCCGCCCGTGCTTGCGGCCCATCTCGACCAGGGCACGCTTCGTCGCGGCGATGGCGGCATCGGCCGCCTTGCGGGCCATGGTGGTCTTCGCCAGGAACCTCGGCCTGAAGTCCTCCACCGCAACCCCGTCGTGGCCGCGCATCACGGACTTGGCCCATTTGCGGGCGGTGTCCTCCCGCTGCCTCGCGATCTTCTTGTGCAGCTTCGCCGCCTGGGCCTGCGCCTTGCGGTAGCCGGCGGATGCGGGCTGTCCCTTGGGAGGCCGGCGCCGGGCCATCATCCGCTGGTACCTCGCCAGCCGCTGCGCGGCCCGCCTGCCGTGCTCGGCATGCGGCAGGTCGTAGGCGTCGTCGGTGGTGGTGGCGGTCTCCGTCACACCCCAGTCCACCCCGAGCACGCGCCCCGTGGCGGCGAGCGGTTCACTCTGCGCGGGAACGACGAAGGACACGTACCAATGTCCGAGCGTGTCCTGGAACACGCGCACACTCGACGGGTCGGCCGGAAGGGGCCGCGACCACACCACCCTCAGCACGATCTGGCCCGCGAGGTGCAGGCGGCCGTCCTTGAGGCGGAAACCGCGCCTGGTGTAGTTGAGGCTGGGCCGCGCCTCCCGCTTCTTCTTCCACCTGGGCATCCCGGCCCGCCGGTGCGTCGGAAGCCGGTCCTTGATGTCCTTCAGCGCCTTCGTGCGGGACGTGGCGAAGTCGCGTATCACCTGCTGCTGAGGCATACTCGCGCCCTCAGCCAGCCAGGGCGTCACCCTGCGGGCCTCGGTCAGCATCTTGTCGAGCTGAGCCGGACCACACGTCAGCTTCTCACCCGTCGCCCGGCTCTGCGCGTGCACCTGCCGGGACTTCGCGACGCACTCGTTCCAGATCCAGCGGCAGCGATCCCACTCGGCTTCGAGCCGGCGCCTGGCCGTGTTCGACAGGCGCACACGGAAGGTGTACCGGGCATGCCCGGTGTCCTTCGTGGTCGCCTCCGTCGTCATGCATCCGAACCTACCCGAGGCCACTGACAGTTGAGAGTTCTTGATCATGGTGGGCGACGTCACCGCCGTGCGGGGTGGACGCCGGATCGCCCTGACGGCGATCCGGCTATCCCTGCCCTGCTCCGCAGGAGTCCGATTCCTCCCCGGCCCGAAGGCCGGGGCATCCTCGGAGGAACCCGGTGAACGAGCCCGCCGTCACGCGGTCCAAGGTCTCTCTCGCCCAGTCCTCCCCCACCGCCGGCTCACCCTCGCCCCCGGCGAGACGGCCCGTGTCTCCTTCGAAGTCCCGTCGGCCGCCCTGGAGTTCTGGGACGTGGCACAGGGCTGCCGGCGGCTGGAGCGGGGCCCGTACGACCTGTTGCTCGGCGCGTCCAGCGAGGACATCCGCCTGCGCACGACCGTGCACCTCGACGGCACGCCGCCGGCCCCGCGCCCGGTGGTGCGACGCGGTCTGGCGGCGGCCGACTTCGACGAGCAGTCGGGCATCGCGATCGTGGACCGGACCCGGACGGCGGGCTACGCGGTGACGCCGGCGCGCGACGCGGCGGCCGAACTGGTCTACTGCGGCTGCGACTTCGGTACGGGGGTGAGCGAGGTGACGGCGCAGGTGGCGGGCGAGGGTGTGCTGGAGGTGTCCCTGGACGGCGGCTCGGTGCTGGCCGTGCTGACGCCGGACGCGCCCATCGCCGACGTCCACGCCTACACCACCCTGGCCGCCGGCCTCGTCGCCGAGGGCGTGCACGACGTCCACCTCAGGCTGCGCGGCCCGTTGCGGCTCGCGCACGTGGGCTTCCGCGGTCGAGGGTCCGCAGGAGACCGACGACGGGAAGGGGCCCGGCACCGGAAGGCAGCGGTGCCGGGCCCCTTCTGCATGGCGGGCAGCGCCACGCTCGGGCCAAGCGGGGACGGGTGTCGTCAGTGCTTCTCGGCGAGGGCCTGGGCCAGCCGCAGGGCGTCCAGCGTGCCCACGCCGGTGGCCATGTCGTAGCCGCCCACGGCCTTGTAGCCCTTGACGCCCTGGTAGGTGTTGTCGGTGCCGTCGTTGACGTCGAGGACGCCCGGGTTCTTCTGCTTCAAAAGGGTGTAGAGCGCCGCGTTGATGTTGCCCACGCGGTGGCCGGCCGCCTGGTCGGCGAGGGCGACGATGCCCGAGAACAGCGGGCTGGCCTCGCTGGTGCCGCCGGAGACGTCCCAGCCGGTGGCGGTCGGGTCGTAGCTGGAGTAGATCCAGGCGCCGCCGTCGACCGCTGCGGCCATCGAGATGTCCGGGGTGCCGCGACGGGTGCCGACGACGTTCTTCACACCGTCCTGGAAGGCGGGGCGGGTGAACACGTGGGACTGGCCGCCGCCGCCCGCGCCGTAGTCGTTGTAGACGCTGTCCGGCTTGACGCGCTCGCCCTTGTCGTTCAGGTGCAGCTGGGTGCCGCCGATGGAGGTGACCAACGGGTCGGACGACGGCCAGGAGTTGACGCGCTTGTTGTAGTACGTCTTGCCGTCCGCCTTCAGGTCGGTGGCGCCGCCGTCACCGGAGGAGGCGAGCACGGTCACGTGCTTGCGCTGCGCGGCCTCGAAGGCGTACCGGAGCTTCTTGATGCTGGAGAAGTCGCCCTTGCCGAAGCCCGGGAAGGTGTTCTCGGTGGCGCCGAAGCTCTGGCTGATGACGTCGCCGACGCCGTGGTCGATCAGGCTCTTCTCGGCGGACATCATCTCCGGCAGACCGGTGGTGCCTTCGGTCTCGGCGACCGCCGTCTCCACCAGGACGATCTTCGCGCCGGGCGCGACGGCGTGGGCCATCTCGACGTCCAGCGTGGTCTCGCCGGCCCAGCCGGTCATGTCGGAGTTCTTGGGGTCGAACTTCGGGACGTGACCCCACTTGACGACCTGGACCTTGGTGCTGGGCAGCCCGAAGTGCTTGCTGTAGACGTCCAGATCGTGCTGGACGGTCGGGGAGCCGAAGGAGTCGACGATGACGATCGTCCGTCCCTTGCCCGTGATGCCCTTCTTGTACAGCGGGTTCAGGTTGTACGCGGTGCGGTACTGCAGCGGGTTGTAGCAGGCGATGTGCCACTTGGACTGGCACTGCGCGATGGGGAGGGGGCTGGCCACGCCGTGGACCAGGGCGTGCCCCGCGATGGCCGGCTGCGCGAAGGTGTGCGGTACGCCGGCGGGCGCGGCGGTGGTGGCGCCGGCCGAAGAAACGGTCGCCAGTCCTGCGGCGACGAGTGCGGCGGTGGCGGCGGAGGCCGCGAGGCCGCGCCCGGTACGGGCTATGTGCATGTGTTCCCCTGAGTGGTCCGGAGTCGGACGTGATCGGTCGCCTTAGGAGACACACAGACCGTCGATTGAGTCATGCACAGAACAAGATTATTGACCCGCCGATGTCGAATCCTTTACCCGGCCAGAGCTTTTGTGAACACGAACGGCCGCAGCCCCCGCACAGTGGGCTGCGGCCGTTCTGTTTCCGACCTGTCCGTGGCAGGTCAGAGCGCGAGGCCGGTCAGGACCAGCACGCGCTCGTAGGTGTAGTCCTCCATCGCGAACCGCACGCCTTCGCGGCCCACACCGGACTGCTTGGCGCCGCCGTACGGCATCTGGTCGGCGCGGTAGGACGGGACGTCGCCGACCACCACGCCGCCGACCTCGAGGGCGCGGTGGGCGCGGAAGGCGACCTGCAGGTCGTGGGTGAACACGCCCGCCTGGAGGCCGTACTTGGAGTCGTTGACCGCGGCGAAGGCCGCGGCCTCGCCGTCCACCTTCTGCACGGTGAGGACCGGTCCGAAGACCTCCTCGCAGGCGAGGGTGACGTCCGCCGGTACGTCGGTGAGGACGGTCGGCGCGTAGGAGGCGCCGTCGCGGTCGCCACCGGTGAGCAGCGTGGCGCCGGCCTCGACGGCCTCCTTCACCCAGGACTCCACGCGCTTGGCGGCGTCCTCGCTGACCAGCGGGCCGACGTCCGTCTTGGCGTCGGAGGGGTCACCGGTGACCTGGGCCTCGACGGCGGCGACGATGCGCGGCAGCAGACGGTCGTAGACGGAGGCGTCGGCGATCACGCGCTGCACGGAGATGCAGGACTGGCCGCCCTGGTAGTTGGAGAAGGTCGCGATGCGGGTCGCGGCCCAGTCCAGGTCGGCGTCGGAGGCGTAGTCGCCGAGGACGACCGCGGCTCCGTTGCCGCCGAGCTCCAGCGTGCAGTGCTTGCGCGGGACCGAGTCCATGATGGCGTAGCCGACCTTGTCGGAACCGGTGAAGGAGATCACCGGCAGGCGCTCGTCCTGGACCAGGGCCGGCATGCGGTCGTTCGGGACCGGCAGGACCGACCAGGAACCGGCCGGCAGGTCGGTCTCGGCCAGCAGCTCGCCCAGGATCAGGCCGGAGAGCGGGGTGGCTGGGGCGGGCTTGAGGATGATCGGGGCGCCGACGGCGATCGCGGGGGCGACCTTGTGGGCGCACAGGTTCAGCGGGAAGTTGAACGGCGCGATGCCGAGCACGACGCCCTTCGGGAAGCGGCGGGTCAGCGCCAGCCGGCCCTGGCCGCCGGCGTCGGTGTCCAGGCGCTGGGCCTCGCCGCCGTTGAACCGCCGGGCCTCCTCGGCGGCGAACCGGAACACGGAGACGGCACGGCCGACCTCGCCCCGGGCCCACTTGATGGGCTTGCCGTTCTCGGCGGAGATCAGCTGGGCGATCTCCTCGGTGCGCTCGACCAGTCGCTTGCTGACGTGGTCGAGGGCGGCGGCGCGTACGTGCGCCGGGGTGGCGGCGAACTCGTCCCGCACGGCGTACGCGGCGGCCACGGCCTCCTCGACCTGGGCGTCGGACGGCACGCTCACCTTGCCGACGAGCCGGCCGTCCCACGGGGAGGTGACGTCGAAGGTGTCCTCGCCGGTGACCTGGCGGCCGGCGAGCCAGAAGGCGTGGGTGGAAGTCATCTGTGAGTCCCGGCCCTTCCGCGTTTGGGGGTGTGCTTGGCTTTCGTGCTCCACGGTAGGGCGGGGGCGGCCGGGGGTCGCTTGTCCGTGGCGTAGCAGTAGCCGTACCGCATACTACTGTTTGGACTACTCGGCGCCGCTCTGTTCGGACTATTCGGCGCTGGTCGCCTTCAGGGCGAGCCACAGCTCCATCCGGACGTCGGGATCGTCCAGGGACCGCCCGAGGATCTCCTCGACCCGCCGCATCCGGTACCGCAGCGTGTGCCGGTGCACCCCCAGGTCCGCCGCGGCCGCGTCCCACTGCCCGTGCCGCGACAGCCACGCCCGCAGGGAGGCGACCAGGTCGCCGCGCCCCGTCGCGTCGTGCTCGTGCAGCGCCCGCAGCAACCCGTCCGCGAACGCCTTCACCGCGTCGTCGGCCAGCAGCGGCAGCACGGACCCCGCGGCCAGCTGCTCGTGCTCGACCAGCACCCGCCCCCGCCGCCGCGCCACCGACAAGGCCTGCTCGGCCTGCTTGAAGGCCGCAGCGGCGGCGATCGGCCCGGCCGGCGCGGACAGCCCGACGACCAGCTCCTCCTCGGTGCCCCCGGCCGGCTCGGGCACCGCCCGCGCCGCCTCCAGCGCCGCCGCGTACCGCGTGCAGGCGGCCACCGCCGTGCCCCCGTCGGCGGCGAGCACCACCAGCCGCTCCCCGTCGGGCACGACCAGCACGGCCTCCCCGGAGCGCGCGGCGGCGGACTCCATGCTCTCCGCCAGCTCGCCCAGCGGATCACCGCCCAGGTCGCCGGCGGCAGCGGCGGCGCCAGCGGCACCCGGCGCCCGCACGTGAGCGTGGGCATCGGCGTGCGCCCGGGCGGCGGATCCGGACGCCGACTCGGCGACGATCATCCGGAACGGCGCGTCGAGCAGCCCGCCGTACAGGTCGCCGGCGACGGCCCGGGCGTGGTCGGGCTCGCCGGCGAGGAGCATGCGCAGTACGGCCGTGCCGACGCGCTGTTCGGCCGCGTGCAGCGAGCGGGAGCGTTCGGTGGTGAGGGTGAGCAGGGCGATGGCGGAGTGCACGGCGTACCGTTCGGCGGTGCCGAGGGTCGCGGCGGTGCCGACGGCGAGCGCGGCGCGCGGCCGCCGTCCCGTCCCCAGGGAGTGCAGCTCGACCCGGTCCTCGTGCTCGGGTCCGCCGACCACGGAGGAGGCGGGCGCGGCCCGCTCCCGCAAGCGCTCGACCTCCGCCGTCAGCCGGGCGGCGCGCCGGCCGGCCCACTCGGGAGCGGCGGCGACGACGGCGCCGGAGGCGTCGTACAGCGCGGCCCAGCCGTCGACCTGCCCGGCGAGCGCGCCGAGCAGCCCCTCGGGTCCGGCGTTCAGAGCCTGCTTGGTCAGCTCGCGCTGCGCGGCGAACCCCGCGGTGACGGCCCGGTACTGATCGGCGGCGATGGCGGCGGACACGGCCTTGCTGATGGCGAGGAAGGGGGTGCGGCGGGGGACTTCCAGCAACGGCAGCCCCTCCTGCCGGCAGGCGTCGACGAGGGCCGCCGGGATGTCCTCGTAATTGACCCCCACGGCGAACCCGAGCCCGACGACCCCCGCGCCCACCAGCCGCTTCACATAGCGCCGCATGGCCTCGGGATCCTCGGCGTCCAGCTTGAGCGCGGTGATCAGCAGCAGCTCACCGCCCTCCATGTACGGCACGGGGTCGGCCAGCTCGCTGACGTGGGCCCAGCGGACGGGCACGTCGAGGCGGTCCTCGCCCGCGCGCACGGTCAGCTTCAGCGCGGAGTGGTGGACGAGCGAGGCGAGGGTAGGGGGCATCGGTCCTTCAGTTGACGCGAAGCCGGGCGTCCGGGTGGACGGGTCGGCACAGGGGATGGATCTTTTGGCCGAACCGTATGAACGACCTACACCGATTCTGCCTCACCGTACGATCCCCCGCCGCCCTCTCACCCCCGCAGATCCACCAGCAGCGGCGGCGCGTGCTCCCCCCGCACACTCGTCAACGACACCACCGCATGCCCCGCCGGCACCCCATGAGCCAACTCGGACGCAGACCAACGCTCCCGCTCCACCTGGCGGACAGTGACGGCCTCCGTCGTCACCGCCTTGCCGGTCACCAGCTTGCGCAGGGCATGGATGGCGCGTGTCATCGGCTGGTCCGCGAAGACGGTGTGCCGGGCCACGTCCCGGGTCTCCACCCACTGCGTGCCCCAGGCGTCCGCGAACCTGCCGCCGTCCCATGTGGTCACGCCGGAGAACGCCATATGGCAGCCGACGGCCGCGTACAGCGGCCCGTGCAGCGCCTCGGGGACATCGCCGACCGTGCGCAGGGCGAGCACCACGCCCGCGTTGCGGGAACGCAGGCGCTGGATGCGGCGGACGGACTCGGCCGTCACCGCGCCGGTTGCGTCGTCCAGGACGAGACAGGCGAAGTGGGTCCGTTCGCCTGCCGACGCCACGGCGCCGAACTGGGCGAGCAGCAGCCGGGTGACGATCCGCGACGCCTCCTCGTGTCCGCGGTCGGGCAGGTCGACGCGGACGCGCAACGGATGGTGGGCGACGGCGCGCAGGGAGAACGGCCGGGCGCTGCCGCCGCCCCCGCCGAAGAACTCGGCGAACGCCGGCCGGTCCAGCACCGCGAGCCGGTCGGCCAGGACCGGCCCCGGATCCCCGGCGCTGCCCGACTGCCGGGCGCGTGCATCGAGTTCGCGGCGCATCACGGCGTGCTCTTCCCCGGCGAGCGCGTCACGCAGCGCGGCCAGGGCCGCGGAATCGCCCTCCAGGAGTTCCCGCAGCACGGGCAGGGCAGGGAAGCGTCCGTGCGCCGCCCGATAGGGGCCGAGGAGCTGGGCGAGCGCGGTGCCCGACCGCTGACCGCTCACGGTGTCCAGGTCGCCGGCCAGCCCCTCCGCCAGGAAGGCGGCCGCCTCGTCGGGGTCGTCGGAGTCCGCGTACGGGTCGAGGTCGTGCACGGACCGCGGGTCGCCGAGCCGTACGACCACGTCGTAGGCCGAGTCGGGCCCGAGCGGGGTGCCGGCCGCGCACACGGCGACCACGGCGCACTGTCCGGCGAGGGCCTGCAGGCCGAGCGACTCGACGACGGGCCGGATCAGGTGGCGTGTCTTGCCGGAACCCGAGGGTCCGACGGCCAGCAGCGAGGTTCCCAGGGTGTCCGGCGCGAGTGCCGCGCCGGCGCCGCCGTAGGCGAGCGGGGTGCGTTCCCCCGCCACCCACTGCCCAATGCGCACCTGCCCGACGAGCAGATCATGCCGGACGGCCCGGCCGGTCAGGTCGCGGTCACCGGAGGGGTGGGTCCAGGCGGCGGCGCCCTCGCGCAGGACGGTGTCGGTGAAGGAGGACAGCCGGGCCCGGGCGCGCGCCACGGTCCACATGTGGCCGACCCTGGCGCAGTCCACGTCGGTCATCCGGCCGGCGTCGACCTCGGCGGCCAGCACGTCCGCGGCCTGGTGCTGACCGGCCTCGCGCAGTTCGGGCCACTGCGACGGCCGGCGGTCGACGGCCGGTTGCGCGGCTGCCTCGGCCGTCCTGGCCCGCGCCCGCGCGGCGAGCGCGTCCTTCGCGAGGGGCCACCAGCCGCCGATGCGGGCGAACGGCCACAGCACCAGCAGACTGATCAGTGTGTACAGCCCGTCCGTGAGCAGCTTCGACGCGAACACGCCGTAGTCGCCGCCGTTGAGCAGGACGATCAGGGAGAACACCGGATCCTGGACGGGCAGGGCGTCCCAGTCGAGACCGAACCAGCTCGGGAAGACGAAGGCCAGCGCGATCAGCGCGCCGAGGGCGGCGATCAGGGCGCGAGCGGGTTGTTCGCGCCGGCTGACGAAGTGCCGGATGACGTCGGACCAACTGCCCAAGCGGGCCATGGCGTAGACAAGGATCGCGAAGAACACACCGTCGGCGACCGTCTTGGCCTCCAGACCCTGGTAGCCCTTCGGTGATGTGGTGCCGGGCCACCACCAGTCGTCGGGGGTGAGCAGCTTGAGGACGGTCCACTGGTAGGGGAGGCCGCCGTGCCGCCACAGGGACCACAGAAGCAGTCCCGCGGCCAGGGGGACGACGAAGCCGACGATGGTGACGGGGGCCAGGCGCTGTGCCTGGCGTGCGGCCACGGGCCGGCGGTAGCCGAAGCGCCAGATACCGGGCTCGACGGCCGGGCGCGGCTCATCGAGCCAGTCGGCGACGGGTGAGCGGGGATGCGGCGGATGGGGGGCGTACCCCGGCTCTGCGGCCATCGGCGGCAGGTCCGGCGCCCGCGTCGGCCGTGGCGGCACGGCGGGTGTGCCGTACGGCGTCGCGGGCCCGTTCCGCGGTGCCGCGGACCCGTCCGTCGGTTCCGTCGGCCGCGGCACGGGGTGCGCGTGAGTGCCCCGCGTGTCCTGCGTCCCGTCGCTGTCCATCGCCCCTGCCCCCTGACCAGCCGCTCCGTCCACCATCAGCGAGTCAATCTAATGCCCTCGCAGGGCGAGTTCCGCGATTACGTGACGGGGCGCGCGGCGAGATACGAGCACGCCACGGCGTCCCTCTCCTGGCTCCTCTATGTCCACTCCGGACAACGACCCTCGCAGAAGACGCCCACATGGAGCATGCCCACCCCCCACCCCCGGCCCTAGCCTGCGAAGAAAGATAGGTAAGCGGCCGAAAACTCACCGCCCGGGATCGTCCGGGACGCCAGATCAGACCGCTCGGTACGCAAGATCATCAGGAGCCCCCATGACCGCACTTCCGCAGGAGCGCCGCGTCGTCACCGCCATCCCCGGCCCGAAGTCGCAGGAGCTGCAGGCCCGCCGTACCGCCGCGGTCGCGCAGGGCGTGGGCTCCGTGCTGCCGGTCTTCACCACGCGCGCGGGTGGCGGGATCATCGAGGACGTCGACGGCAACCGGCTCATCGACTTCGGGTCCGGCATCGCCGTGACCTCCGTCGGCGCGTCCGCCGAGGCCGTCGTACGGCGGGCGAGCGCCCAGCTCGCCGACTTCACCCACACCTGTTTCATGGTCACCCCGTACGAGGGGTACGTCGCCGTCGCGGAGGCTCTGGCCGAGCTGACGCCCGGTGACCACGCCAAGAAGTCCGCGCTGTTCAACTCCGGCGCCGAGGCCGTCGAGAACGCCGTCAAGATCGCCCGCGCCTACACCAAGCGCCAGGCCGTCGTCGTGTTCGACCACGGCTACCACGGGCGCACCAACCTGACCATGGCGCTGACGGCGAAGAACATGCCGTACAAGCACGGCTTCGGGCCGTTCGCGCCCGAGGTGTACCGGGTGCCGGTGGCGTACGCCTACCGTTGGCCCACGGGTCCGCAGAACGCCGGTCCGGAGGCCGCCGCGCAGGCCATCGACCAGATCACCAAGCAGGTCGGCCCGGACAACGTGGCCGCGATCATCATCGAGCCGGTGCTCGGTGAGGGCGGCTTCATCGAGCCGGCCAAGGGCTTCCTGCCGGCCATCCGGCAGTTCGCCGCCGACAACGGGATCGTCTTCGTCGCCGACGAGATCCAGTCGGGCTTCTGCCGTACCGGGCAGTGGTTCGCCTGCGAGGACGAGGGGATCGTCCCCGACCTGATCACGACCGCCAAGGGCATCGCCGGTGGCCTTCCGCTCGCCGCCGTGACCGGCCGCGCCGAGATCATGGACGCCGCGCACGCCGGTGGCCTCGGTGGCACGTACGGCGGTAACCCCGTCGCCTGCGCGGGCGCGCTCGGCGCGATCGAGACCATGAAGGAGCTCGACCTCAACGGCAAGGCCAAGCGCATCGAGGAGATCATGAAGGGTCGCCTCACCGCCATGGCCGAGAAGTTCGACGTCATCGGCGACGTGCGGGGACGCGGCGCCATGATCGCCATCGAGCTGGTCAAGGACCGCGCCACCAAGGAGCCGAACCCGGAGGCCACCGCCGCCCTCGCCAAGGCCTGCCACGCCGAGGGCCTGCTGGTCCTGACCTGCGGCACCTACGGCAACGTGCTGCGCTTCCTGCCCCCGCTGGTGATCGGCGAGGACCTGCTGGGCGAGGGCCTCGACATCATCGAGCAGGCCTTCGCGCGCGTCTGATCCCGCGCATCCGAGCGACGGGTCCGCCCCTGTGAGGGGTGCCTGCGGCAGGCCGTGTGAAGAAGGTGTGCGAGGTGGATGGCGGGAGCCGATTCCGTCTGCCCAAGCGGCCCGGCCTGCCGTAGGTTCTACCCAGATGAGAGATACACCCCGCCCACAGGGGACTGTGGGCGATTTCAGGCCGGGGCCTCCCCAGCTTCGACCTGGTCGTGCCCTCGCGCACACAACCGGCGCCTGACGGCTCCGGGATCTCCTCACCGATCGGACGGTCGCCGCCCCAAACCCCCCGGGGCGCGCGACGTTCCGATCCGGACGGCCGCCTCGGAACTACCCCCCCTGTTCCGGGGCGGCCGACCTCCTTCCCCTTCTCTTGATGCCGTCACCGCTGCAGCCGGGCTTCATGTGGGGCGCGCCATGAGAACGGCACAAACCGACGCACTGTCAGCCTGTATGGCCATGTGGCGCATTCCAGGCCGAGCGGACCTGCGAAGCTGGACGCCGTGTCGACCTCAACCAGCCGCTCCCTGCTCCTCGGCGTACCGGCCGTCGTCTTCGCCCTGATCACCTGGCAGGTCGTGGACCACGGCCCGCTGCTGCGCCTGGACTCCCGCCTCAGCCGAACCCTGGTCGAGCCGGACCGGTTCGGCGGGTTCCTCTCCGACTTCGGCAACATCCAGGTCGCCGTACCGGTCCTCGTCGCGGTCGTGGGCTACGTCCTGTGGCGGGGGCGGGCCGCCGGGACGGAGCGGTGGTGGCTGCCGCCGCTGGCCGCGGCCCTCCTGATGGCACTGGTCCCGGCGATCGTCGTACCGCTCAAGGACTGGACCGCACGGCCGGGGACCCCGGTGGTGCCCCCGGCCGTCGGCTACTTCCCCTCCGGGCACACGGCCACGGCGGCCGTCGCCTACGGCTCCGCGACCCTGCTCCTGCTGCCCTGGCTTCGGTCGGCCGTCACCCGCCGGCTCCTGGTGGCCGGCTGCGCGCTGCTGGTCGTCGGGGTGTCGTACGGCCTGGTCCGCCGTGGCTGGCACTGGCCGCTGGACGTGGTGGCCAGCTGGTGTCTGTCCACCGTGCTGCTGGCCACCCTGTCCCTGGTGACGGGCCTCAGCCGAAGTACGCGTCGAAGGTCTTCTGGAACTCCCAGTTCGCATAGCGGTCCCAGTTCACCGACCATGTCATCAGACCGCGCAGCGCGGGCCAGGTCCCGTGGGTCGCGTACGAGCCGCAGTTCGTCTTCTTCGTCAGGCAGTCCAGGGTCTTGGTGACCTCGGAGGGGCCCACATAGCCGTTGCCCGCGTTCGTCGACGCCGGCATGCCGATCGCCACCTGGTCGGGGCGCAGGGGTGGGAAGACGTTGTTCGGGTCCCCCGCCACCGGGAAGCCGGTGAGCAGCATGTCGGTCATGGCGATGTGGAAGTCGGCGCCGCCCATGGAGTGGTACTGGTTGTCCAGGCCCATGATCGGCCCGGAGTTGTAGTCCTGGACGTGCAGGAGCGTGAGGTCGTCGCGCAGGGCGTGGATGACCGGGAGGTACGCGCCGCAGCGCGGGTCCTGGCCGCCCCACTTGCCGGTGCCGTAGTACTGGTAGCCCATCTGCACGAAGAAGGTCTCCGGGGCCATCGAGAGCACGAACTTCGAGCCGTATCTCGCCTTCAGGGTCTTCAGGGCGGAGATGAGGTTGACGATCGCGGGGGTCGTCGGGTTCCTGAAGTCGGTGTCGCTCGTGTCGAGGGACAGGGAGTGGCCCTCGAAGTCCATGTCGAGGCCGTCGAGGCCGTAGGTGTCGATGATGTTCGACACCGAGGAGACGAAGGTGTCGCGGGCCGCGGTGGTGGTGAGCTGGACCTGGCCGTTCTGGCCGCCGATCGAGATCAGCACCTTCTTGCCGGCCGCCTGCTTGGCCTTGATCGCGGCCTTGAAGTCGGCGTCGCTCTCGACGTTCGGGCACTCGGTGACCGGGCAGCGGTTGAAGCGGATGTCCCCGGAGGTGGGCGAGGTGGGCTCGCCGAAGGCGAGGTCGACGACGTCCCAGCTGTCGGGTACGTCGGCGAGGCGGGTGTAGCCGGAGCCGTTGGCGAAGCTCGCGTGCAGGTAGCCGACGAGGGCGTGGGTGGGCAGGTCGGCGGAGCCGCCTCCGGTGCCGGCGCCGGTCGTGGCGGTGACGACGGCGGACTTCGCGGACTCGCCGGCGGCGTTGGTCGCGGCGACCTGGAAGCCGTACGCCGTCGATGCGGACAGCCCGGTCACGGTGGCCGAAGTTCTGCTCGCCGTCTGGGACTTGGTCCCGTCGCGGTACACCGTGTAGCTCGTGGCGCCGGTGACCGCCGACCAGGACAGGGTCACGGAGGACGAGGTGACGGCGGTGGCCCTCAGGCCGGTGGGCGCGGCGGGCGGCTGTCCGGTGCCGCTGCCGCCGGGGCCGACGAGGGAGATGTCGTCGGCGTAGTACGTGCCGGTGCCGTACCAGCCGTGCGTGTAGATGGTGACCTTCGTGGTGGTGGCGCCGGTGGTGAAGGTGGTGGTCAGCTTCTGCCAGTCGGGGGCGGACTGGGTCCAGGTGGAGACGTCGGTGGTGCCGGTGCCGTTCGCGCCGAGGTAGACGTACGAGCCGCGGACGTAACCGGTCAGCGTGTACTGCGCGTTGGGCTGGACGGTCACCGTCTGCGCGCACTGCGCGTTGTCGCTGCCGGCCGGGGTCGCCTGCAGCGCCGAAGTGCCGCCGTGCACCGGCGAGTTGACCGTCGTACCGGCCGTGCAGGTCCAGCCGGTCAGGCCGGACTCGAAGCCGCCGTTCGTCGCGATGTCCGCGTCGGCCGCTCGCGCGGCCGACGAGAGTGCGGTGATGCCGGGCACGGCCAGCAGGGCGGCCGTGAGCAGGGCGAGGACGGATCTGGGACGTCGTGGGCGCGGGGGGCGTGGGGCGCGTTCCACAAGGGCCTCCGGTGTCGGGGGAGTTGGAGGGTGGAGCGCACTCAACTTGGTCCAGACCAATCCTGTTGTCAAGGTTTCCGGGCGCTAGCCGTCCCCGCCCCCTCCCGAGGCCAGCCGCGCCGCCGCCTCGTGCATTGCCGACTCCAGCAGCGCCGGGTCGGTCAGTGTGCCCGAGCCGTCCGGCGGCACCAGCCAGCGCACGTCCCGGGTCGCCCGGCCGGGATACGGCACGACGATCCAGGTGCCGGGTCCGGCGGTGCGGACGCCGGTGCCGACCCAGCGGGCCGCGGTGCCCGGCGGCACGAAGAACCCGACCCGGTTGTCGCCGAAGTCGACGAGTACCGGGCCGGGCCGGTCGAGCACGCGGGTGAGCACGTCCAGGGTCGGATAACCGAGGTCGCTCGGCAGGATCAGTACGTCCCAGGCCCGGCCGGCGGGCAGCAGCGCGACCCCGAGGGGGCTGCGCTCCCATTCCCAGCGGCAGGCTTCGGGGTCCGGTGCGACGGATGCCAGCCATTCGACGGCCGTCTTCGCCCCAGTCATGAGAAGGCCTCCCTTTCTCTCACCCGACCGTCCGGCGCGGTCGTATCAGGAGGAGAGAGGGAGGCCTTCCGGGGGCATTACGCGGGTTCCGCGCCCCCCTTCAGGTGACCTGGATCACGTTCCCGGTCGGCGGGGGCCGTCACCAGTCGTAGTCCGAGTCCCAGTAGTAATAGTCCCAGCAGTCCCAGTAGTAGTGACGGTGGTGGTGCCAGTAGCCCTGGTCGTGGTGCTCCTTCTGGTGGGCCGTGGTCACCGCGGACGTCTGGTGCATCGGCGCCGCCGAGGCGGCCGCGGCCGGCAGCATGACGCCTCCGGCGACGACGGCGGCGGAGGCCACCGCCGTCGCCAGGCCGAGGCGGCGCCTGGCGCGGAAGCCGTCGGGGGTGCGGGTGGTACCCGTGATGCGGGTCATGATCGTCTCCTGCTGTTCCGGTGGTGTGGCATCGGTGCCTCGGGTGAGGTCCGTGCTTCCAGTACGCCGGAATGCGGCAGAAGGGTCATGTTCCGGGATCTCGTGGCTTGACGGCGCCGTAAGGGCGGGGTACCCGCGCTCAGCTGTCGAAGCCCAGTCCCAGCCGGTCCATGGTCCGCAGCCATAGATTGCGGCGGCCGCCGTGCGCGTCGGCGCGCGCCAGGGACCACTTGGTGAGGGCGATGCCGGTCCAGGCGAACGGCTCGGGCGGGAACGGCAGCGGCTTCTTGCGGACCATCTCCAGCTCGGTCCGCTCGGTGCGCTCCCCGTCCAGCAGGTCGAGCATCACGTCCGCGCCGAAGCGGGTCGCGCCCACGCCCAGGCCGGTGTACCCGGCCGCGTACGCGACCTTCCCCTGGTGCGCCGTGCCGAAGAACGCCGAGAAGCGCGAGCAGGTGTCGATCGCGCCGCCCCAGGCGTGGGTGAAGCGGACGCCCTCCAGCTGCGGGAAGCAGGTGAAGAAGTGGCCCGCGAGCTTGGCGTACGTCTCCGGACGGTCGTCGTACTCGGCGCGCACCCGGCCGCCGTAGTGGTGGATCGCGTCGTAGCCGCCCCACAGGATCCGGTTGTCGGCGGACAGCCGGAAGTAGTGGAACTGGTTGGCGCTGTCCCCGAGGCCCTGTCGGTTCTTCCAGCCGATCGACGCCAGCTGGTCGGCGTTCAGCGGCTCGGTCATCAGCGCGTAGTCGTAGACGGGCACGGTGTAGGAGCGCACGCGGCGCAGCAGGCTGGGGAAGATGTTGGTGCCGAGTGCGACCCTGCGGGCGCGAACCGCGCCGTACGGCGTGCGTACGGCCATGCCGGCGCCGTACGCCTTCAGGGTCAGCGCGGGTGTGTGCTCGTAGACCCGCACCCCGAGTTTCAGGCAGGCCTTCTTCAGGCCCCAGGCCAGCTTCGCCGGGTGCAGCATGGCCACGCCCCGGCGGTCCCACAGGCCGGCCTCGAAGGTGGGCGAGTTCACCTGCTCGCGCACCGCGTCGGCGTCCAGGAACTCGATGCCGTCCGCGAGCCCCTTCTCCGCCAGCTCCCGGTGCCAGTCCTTCAGTTCCCAGGCCTGGTAGGTCTCGGTGGCGACGTCGATCTCGCCGGTGCGCTCGAAGTCGCAGTCGATGCCGTGCCGGGCGAGCGCGGCCTCGATCTCGTCGAGGTTGCGCCGGCCCAGCTCCTCCAGTTTGTGGATCTCGTCGGGCCAGCGGGTGAGGCCGTTGGGCAGACCGTGGGTGAGGGAGGCGGCGCAGAAGCCGCCGTTGCGGCCCGAGGCGGCCCAGCCCGCCTCGCGGCCTTCCAGCAGGACCACGTCGCGCCGCGGGTCGCGCTCCTTGGCGTTCAGCGCGGTCCACAGCCCGCTGTAGCCGCCGCCGACGACCAGCAGGTCGCAGGTGTCGGTGCCGGTGAGGGCGGGCTCGGCGGGTGGCTTGCCGGGGTCTTCCAGCCAGTACGGGACCGGCTGGGCTTCGGAGAGAGAGGCGATCCAGTTGTCTTTGCCACGGCTCATGGCGCTTGGGGCCATGATTTCAACTCCCTACAGAAGACATTCCCGACGGGGGCTTTCCCGACAAGGGAATTCCTGAAAAGGCCTATGCCTTTTGTTTGTTACGGCTGTTGCCGATGACCATCGAGAACAGCGTGATGAGGACGGCGACGAGGAACATGGCCGTACCGATGACGTTGATCTGGACGGGGGTGCCGCGCTGCGCCGAGCCCCACACGAACATCGGGAAGGTGACGGTCGAGCCGGCGTTGAAGTTCGTGATGATGAAGTCGTCGAAGGAGAGCGCGAACGACAGCAGCGCACCCGCGGCGATGCCCGGTGCCGCGATCGGCAGGGTGACCCGCAGGAAGGTCTGCACGGGACCGGCGTACAGGTCCCGGGCGGCCTCCTCCAGGCGCGGGTCCATCGACATCACACGCGCCTTGACCGCGGTGACGACGAAGCTGAGGCAGAACATGATGTGGGCGATGAGGATCGTCCAGAAGCCCAGCTGTGCGCCCATGTTGAGGAACAGGGTGAGCAGCGAGGCGGCCATGACGACCTCGGGCATCGCCATCGGCAGGAAGATCAGCGAGTTGACGGCGCCGCGGGCCCGGAAGCGGTAGCGGACCAGCGCGAAGGCGATCATCGTGCCGAGCAGGGTGGCGCCGGCGGTCGCCCAGACGGCGATCTGGAGGCTGATGGACAGCGAGCCGCACATGTCGGCGACGCCGCACGGCTGCTTCCAGGCGCCCAGGGAGAACTGCTGCCACTCGTAGTTGAAGCGCCCCTTCGGCTTGTTGAAGGAGAACACCGTCACGATGACGTTGGGCAGCAGCAGGTACGCGAGCGTCAGGGTTCCCGCGATGACGACGAGATGGCGCTTGAGCCAGTTGACGAAGGGCATTTAGACCAGATCCTCCGTCCCGGACCGGCGGATGTAGATCGTGACCATGGCCAGGATGGCGGCCATGAGGATGAAGGAGAGGGCCGCGGCCGTCGGGTAGTCCAGGATCCGCAGGAACTGCGTCTGGATGACGTTGCCGATCATGCGGGTGTCGGTGGAGCCGAGGAGTTCGGCGTTGACGTAGTCGCCGGCCGCCGGGATGAAGGTCAGCAGCGTGCCGGAGACCACGCCGGGCATCGACAGCGGGAAGGTGACCTTGCGGAAGGTGGTCCAGGGCTTGGCGTACAGGTCGCCGGCCGCCTCATGCAGCCGTCCGTCGATCCGCTCCAGCGAGGTGTACAGCGGCAGGATCATGAACGGCAGGAAGTTGTACGTCAGTCCGCACACCACCGCCAGCGGTGTGGCGAGGACGCGGTCGCCGGCCGTCCAGCCGAGCCAGTTGGTGAGGTCCAGGACGTGCAGCGAGTTCAGGGTGTGCACGACCGGGCCGTTGTCGGCGAGGATCGTCTTCCAGGCCAGGGTGCGGATCAGGAAGCTGGTGAAGAACGGCGCGATCACCAGGATCATGATCAGGTTGCGCCAGCGGCCCGCGCGGAAGGCGATCAGATAGGCCAGCGGGTAGCCGAGCAGCAGGCACAGGACCGTGGCGGCGGCCGCGTAGAGGACGGACCGCAGGAACTGCGGCCAGTACTCGCTCAGCGCGTGCCAGTAGGTCGCGAAGTGCCAGGTGACCTTGTAGCCCTCCTCCAGCGAGCCCGTCTGCACGGAGGTGGAGGCCTGGTAGATCATCGGCAGCGCGAAGAAGACGACCAGCCACAGCAGGCCGGGCAGCAGCAGCCAGTACGGCGTGAACCGGCCGCGCTTGCGTGGGGGCTTCGTCTCCTCGGTCACGGGCGCGAGGGGCGGGGGCGCCTCGGCTTCGGTCAGCGTCGTCATCAGGCGGCCGCCTCTTCCTCGGTGCCCGCGTCGATGTCCTGGGCCGCGTCCAGGCCGAAGGTGTGCGCCGGGCTCCAGTGCAGGACAACGTCGGCGCCGGGCACGAGCCGGCCGTCGCGCTCGACGTTCTGGACGTACACCGAGAGCTCGTCGCAGACCGGGCTGTCGATCACGTACTGGGTGGAGACGCCGATGAAGCTGGCGTCCGCGATCTTGCCGGTGAGCCGGTTGCGGCCCTCCGGTATCTCGCCCGCGTCGTCGGCGTGCGTGAGGGAGATCTTCTCGGGGCGGATGCCGACCAGCACCTTGCCGCCGGCCGTCGCCGGGGCCGAACACCGCGCCTTGGGCAGCACCAGCTTGCCGCCGCCCGCCTTGAGCACGATGTCGTCGCCGTTCTTGGTGTCGACCTCGGCCTCGATGAGGTTGGAGGTGCCGAGGAAGTTCGCGACGAAGGTGGTGTTCGGGTTCTCGTACAGGTCGGTGGGCGAGCCGAGTTGCTCGACGCGGCCCGCGTTCATCACGGCGACCGTGTCGGCCATGGTCATGGCCTCCTCCTGGTCGTGCGTGACGTGCACGAAGGTGATGCCGACCTCGGTCTGGATGCGCTTGAGCTCCAGCTGCATCTGGCGGCGCAGCTTGAGGTCGAGTGCGCCGAGCGGCTCGTCGAGCAGCAGCACCTTGGGGTGGTTGATGAGGGCGCGGGCGACGGCGACACGCTGCTGCTGGCCACCCGAGAGCTGGTGCGGCTTCTTGCGCGCCTGCTCGCCGAGCTGGACCAGCTCCAGCATCTCCTCGACCTGCTTCTTCACGCTCTTGATGCCGCGCCGGCGCAGGCCGAAGGCGACGTTCTCGAAGATGTCGAGGTGCGGGAAGAGGGCGTAGGACTGGAAGACCGTGTTCACCGGCCGTTTGTACGGCGGCAGATGGGTCACTTCCTGGTCGCCGAGGTGCACGGTGCCGGAGGAGGGTTCCTCCAGGCCGGCGATCATGCGCAGGGTGGTGGTCTTGCCGCAGCCGGAGGCGCCGAGCAGGGCGAAGAAAGAGCCCTGCGGCACGGTCAGGTCGAGCGTCTGCACGGCGGTGAAGCCGTTGCCATACGTCTTGCTGATACCGGAGAGGCGGACGTCGCCGCTGTTGTCTGGTGTCGTCATCGTCGTCGTCACGCCCCTGTGAGCTTCGAGAACTTCTGCTGGTAGGCGGTCTCTTCCTTCTGCGTCAGCGCGCGGAAGGCATGGGACTTCGCCTGCATGGCCTTGTCGGGAAGGATCAGCGGGTTACTCGCCGCCGTTTTGTCGATCTTCGCAAGATAGGGCTGCACTCCCGCGACGGGGCTCACGTAGTTGACGTACGCGGCGAGCTCGGCGGCCGGTTCGGGCTCGTAGAAGAAGTCGATGAGCCGCTCGGCGTTCGTCTTGTGGCGCGCCTTGTTGGGGATCAGCATGTTGTCGGTCGACGTCATGTAGCCGCTGTCGGGGATGACGTAGCCGACGTGCGGGTTGTCCGCCTGGAGCTGGACGATGTCGCCGCCCCAGGCCACACAGGCGGCGAAGTCGCCCTTGGTGAGGTCGGACGTGTAGTCGTTGCCGGTGAAGCGGCGTATCTGCCCCTTGTCGACGGCCTTCTGCAGCCGGGCGACCACCGCGTCGAAGTCGTCGTCGGTGAACTTCGCCGGGTCCTTGCCCATGTCGAGCATGGTCATGCCGATGCTGTCGCGCATCTCGGTCAGGAAGCCGACGCGGCCCTTGAGCTTGGGGTTGTCGAGCAGGTCGGAGACCGACTTCACCTCGATGCCGTCGAGCGCCTTCTTGTTGTAGGCGATGACGGTCGAGATGCCCTGCCAGGGATAGGAGTACGCCCGGCCGGGGTCCCAGTCGGGGGCGCGGAACTGGTCCGACAGGTTGGCGAAGGCGTGCGGCAGGTTGGACGGGTCCAGTTTCTGGACGTACCCGAGGCGGATCATGCGGGCGGCCAGCCAGTCGGTGAGCACGACGAGGTCACGGCCGGTGTCCTGGCCGGCGGCGAGCTGCGGCTGGATCTTGCCGAAGAACTCGTCGTTGTCGTTGATGTCCTCGGTGTACTTGACCTGGATGCCGGTCCGCTTGGCGAACGCGTCGAGCGTGGGGTGCCGCTTCGTCTTGTCGTCCACGTCGATGTACTCGGGCCAGTTGGAGAAGTTGACGACCTTCTCCTTGGCCGAGTGGTCGTCGCCGGACACGCCTCCTTGCGTCTTGGTCGCCGCGGGGATGCCGCAGGCGCTCAGCGCCCCGAGTCCGCCGACCGTGAGCGCGCCGCCCGCTGAGGCGCGCAACAGCGACCGGCGGGTCATCGCGGCCCGGCCGCTGCGGAAGCTGCGCCGTATGGCGGCCAGTTCGACCGGTGTGAAGCGGTCGGGCTCGTACTGCTCCATGCGCGTGGTGCCCTTTCGGGAGGGATGAGTGGTCGGCCTGGTCGAGGGCCGGAACGTCACACCCGGCGGCAAGCCGGCTCCTGCTGATGTCCGGTTGCTACCGGTCCCCGAAGATCGTGCGGTGCCAGTCCTTCCTGGCGACCGCCGTATTGTCGAACATTACGTGCTTGACCTGCGTGTATTCCTCGAAGGAATACACCGACATGTCCTTGCCGAAGCCGGACGCCTTGTATCCGCCGTGCGGCATCTCGCTGATGATCGGGATGTGGTCGTTGATCCACACGCAGCCCGCCTTGATCTCGCGGGTGGCGCGGTTCGCGCGGTACACGTTCGTGCTCCACGCGGAGGCGGCGAGGCCGTACGGGGTGTCGTTGGCCAGCCGGATGCCCTCGTCGTCACCGTCGAAGGGCAGGACGACCAGGACCGGGCCGAAGATCTCGGACTGGACGATCTCGCTGACCTGGGGGGCGTCGGCGATCAGGGTCGGCCGGTAGTAGGCGCCCCGCTCCAGGTCGCCCTTCGGGGCCTCGCCGCCGGTCACCACGCGCGCGTAGGCACGCGCGCGGTCCACGAAGCCGGCCACCCGGTCCCGCTGGACGTGCGAGATGAGCGGCCCGAGGTCGGTGCCGGGCGCGAACGGGTCCCCGAGCCGCACGCACTCCATCAGGGCGGCGGTCCGCTCCACGAAGGCCTCGTACAGCGGCCGCTGCACGTACGCGCGCGTGGCGGCCGTGCAGTCCTGGCCGGTGTTGATGAGCGCACCGGCGACGGCTCCGTGGACGGCGGCCTCCAGATCGGCGTCGTCGAAGACGACGAACGGTGCCTTGCCGCCGAGCTCCAGATGCAGCCGCTTGACCGTGGCGGTGGCCACCTCGGCGACGCGCTTGCCGACGGCGGTGGACCCGGTGAAGGAGGTCATGGCGACATCCGGATGGCCGACCAGGTGCTCCCCCGCCTCCCTCCCGGTCCCGGTCACGATGTTGATCACACCGTCGGGAATGCCGGCGTCCGCGGCGGCCTGGGCGAACAGCAGCGAGGTGAGCGGGGTCAGCTCGGCGGGCTTCAGCACGATGGTGTTGCCCGCGGCGATCGCCGGCAGGATCTTCCAGGCGGCCATCTGGAGGGGGTAGTTCCAGGGCGCGATCGATCCGACGACGCCGATCGGCTCGCGCCGGACGTACGACGTGTGGTCCCCGGAGTACTCACCGGCGGACTGCCCCTGCAGGTGCCGGGCGGCGCCCGCGAAGAAGGCGGTGTTGTCGATGGTGCCCGGCACGTCGAACTCGCGGGTGAGCTTCAGCGGCTTGCCGCACTGCAGGGACTCGGCGCGGGCGAAGTCCTCCGCGCGCTCGGCGAGCACCGCGGCGAACCGGTGCAGGGCGTCGGAGCGCTCGCCCGGGGAGGCCGAGGCCCAGCCCGGGAAGGCCTCCCGCGCGGCGGCGACGGCCGCGTCGACGTCGTCGGTGCCGGCCAGCTCGTAGGTGTACACCTCCGCGCCGGTGGCGGGGTCGACCACGGCGTGGGTACGGCCCGAGGTGCCCTTGGCCGGTCGGCCGCCGATGAACTGCGCGCCCTCGGCGAACCGCTCCTGCGCGGGGAATCGTTCCGGGGTGGCGGTGCCCGGGTTGTGCATGTCGCTCTCCTCCGCCGTTCGCCCCGTCCCGGGGGGTGGGTGGCGTAGCTCCAGCTCGATTTGAGTGCCGATCCTGACAGAGCTACAGGACTCCAACAAGTGATTCCGTTGTTGCCTTTTGGTTACGCAACGGAATCTGTCGACCAGGTGTCGAGTAGGGCCGTTAAAGGGCGGACGAACTGTCAGTGGTGCGTGCCAGACTCGCGTGCATGGGGAAGATCGACGGGGTGGAAGCCCTGATCAGGGAGGTTCGGGCGAGGTCCCGGATCAAGTACCTCCACTTCTGGGGGCACCGGCCGAGGCCGGACGGCAGGATCGGCGCGAGCTGTCTGAGCCAGTGGTGGCCGTCCGCGTTCACCGTGGACGGCGTGGAGTACGCGACGGCCGAGCACTGGATGATGGCCGGCAAGGCGCGGCTGTTCGGGGACGCGGAGGCGGAGCGCGGGGTGCTGGACTCCGGCCATCCCTCCCAGGCCAAGAAGGCCGGCCGGCTGGTCCGGGGTTTCGACGAGGCGATATGGGAGCGGGAGCGCTTCCGGATCGTGGTCGAGGGGAGCGTGCACAAGTTCGCGGCCGACGGTGCGCTCCGGGAGTTCCTGCTGAACACCGGTGACCGGGTGCTGGTGGAGGCGAGCCCCGTGGACCGGGTGTGGGGGATCGGGCTGGCCGCGGATGACGAGGCGGCCTCGGATCCCGAGCGGTGGAAGGGCCTCAATCTCCTGGGCTTCGCGCTGATGGAGGCGCGGGACCGGTTGAGAGCGGATTGACGCCGTCGAGGGTGCGGCGCGGTCCCGGCCGCCGGTGCGGCGGGCGTTGATCGCGCCCCGACCGGCCTGTCAGCTGCTGAACGCGATCAGGAAGGCGATGAAGCCCAGGGCCAGGACGATGCCGGACCCGCCGCAGATCAGGCCGGCCAGGGCCACGCCGGGGTTGGTGGCCTCGCCGCGCTTGGCCTTGCCGCGGCCCAGTGCGCCGAAGATCAGCGCGAGGGTGCCCAGCACCAGGGCGATCGGCCACAGCAGGAAGCCGACCGCAGACAGGATGCCCAGCACGAGAGAGGCCGCGCCCATGCCGTTGCTCGGCAGCGGCTGCATGCCGGGCCAGCCGTAGGGACCGGGGTACGGCGGCTGGGGCCGGCCGGGGTAGCCGTAGGCCGTGGGCATGCCCGGGTAGCCGTACGGCACCTGGCCGGGGCCGTCGGGGGCGATGGGCGGCGGGGGCACGGGCTCGGGTCCCGCGTGCTGCGCGGCGGGCGGTGCGTAGGCGGCGGCCGGCGCCGCGTAGGGGTTCGCGTGGCCGGCCGGCGGGGCGTAGGGGTTCGCGGGCGGCGTGGCCGCCGCAGGCGCGAAGGGGTTCGCCGCCGGGGGCGCGGCGGCGGCTGGCGGGGCCCAGGCCTGCAGCGCGGCATCGGCGGGCTCGTCGGGCGAGGAGGGCAGCGAGGTCAGCGTCCGCTGGTAGGGGACGGACCCGTCACCGGGTACGGAATCCGGACGCGACCCGGATATCGCCCCCTGCCCCGGAGCCTGCCAGGGGGCCTGGTCCTCCTGTGTCCGCTTGTCCAGGGACACCCAGGGTGCCGTCGGTGCCTCGCCCGCAGGCTGGTGCCGCTGTGGCGTGGACTGTGGCGCCTCGTCGGACATGGTGAAGGCCCCCTCTGCTGGACGTCCCGCCATGCTACGGGCAGGCCCGGACGGCGTGGGGGCGGGGCCTACGATGATCCCGCGCGACCGATCAGCCGATCACCGCGCCCGCACCGGCGACCCGGCACCACCGGCCACTCCACGCGGGCGCCCTTCCCGGGGAGGACCCCATGACCGACAGTTCCGTACCCGCCGCCGGCACCGCCGACCGCGATCTACGGACCTTCATCGCCGGACTGCCCAAGGCCGAACTGCACGTCCACCACGTCGGCTCCGCCTCCCCGCGCATCGTCTCGGAACTGGCCGCCCGCCACCCCGACTCGAAGGTCCCCACCGACCCCGAGGCCCTCGCCGACTACTTCACCTTCACCGACTTCGCGCACTTCATCGACGTGTACCTGTCGGTCGTCGACCTCATCCGCACCCCGGAGGACGTCCGGCTGCTGACCTACGAGGTCGCCCGCGACCTGGCCCGGCAGCAGGTGCGCTACGCCGAGCTGACCATCACCCCCTTCTCCTCCACCCGGCGCGGCATCGACGAGCTGGGCTTCATGGCGGCGATCGAGGACGCCCGCAAGGCCGCCGAGGCCGAGTTCGGGACCGTGCTGCGCTGGTGCTTCGACATCCCCGGCGAGGCCGGGCTGGAGTCCGCCGAGGAGACGGCACGGCTCGCCACCGACGACCGGATCCGGCCGGAGGGACTGGTGTCGTTCGGGCTCGGCGGGCCCGAGATCGGCGTGCCCCGGCCACAGTTCAAGCCGTACTTCGACCGGGCCATCGCCGCCGGTCTGCACTCGGTCCCGCACGCCGGCGAGACGACCGGCCCGGAGACGGTGTGGGACGCGCTGACCCATCTGCGCGCCGAGCGCATCGGGCACGGCACCAGCTCCGCGCAGGACCCCGGGCTGCTCGCCCGCCTCGCCGAGCACCGCATCCCGCTGGAGGTCTGCCCGACCTCGAACATCGCCACCCGCGCGGTCCGCACCCTGGACGAGCACCCGATCAAGGCGTTCACCCGGGCCGGGGTGCTGGTCACGATCAACTCCGACGACCCGCCGATGTTCGGCACCGACCTCAACAACGAGTACGCGGTGGCCGCCCGGCTGCTCGACCTGGACGAGCGGGGCCTGGCCGACCTCGCGAAGAACGCCGTGGAGGCGTCGTTCCTGGACGCCGGCGGCAAGGCCCGGATCGCGGCGGAGATCGACACCTACACCGGCGCCTGGCTCGCCTCCTGACACACCCCACATCGGGGGCACCCCACAATGGGGGCCATGCAGACCGTGACCGCCGTGGCCCACCGCGGCGACCCCTACCGTGTCCGTGAGAACACCATCGACTCGCTGCGTTCCGCGCTCGACCGGGGCGCGGACGCGGTCGAGATCGACGTACGGCTCACCCGCGACGGCGTCCCCGTGCTGCTGCACGACGACACGCTGGAGCGGCTGTGGGAACTCGGCCGGCCGCTCGCCGCGCTGTCCGCCGAGGAGGTGCGCGGGCTCACGGCGGGCGGTGTGCCGACCCTGGCGGAGACGCTGGCCGCGACCGGCGACAGCCGGGTGATGGTGGACCTGTGCGGGCGGGTCGGACGGCGCATGGTGGATCGGGTCATGGACGTGGTCCGGCAGAGCGGGGCCCAGGAGCGCGTCTACTACTGCGCGGGCGCCGAGGCGATGCTCGCCGTCCGCGCCGCCGACCCGGCCGCCGAGATCGCGCTGACCTGGACCAGCCTCGCCCCGCCCCGGCCCGCGCTGCTGGACGCGGTCCGCCCGCGCTGGCTCAACTACCGCTTCTCCCTGGTGAGCCGGGAGCTGGCGGCCCGCGTCCACCACGACGGTTACCTGCTGTCCGTGTGGACCCCGGACACCCGCCGCTCGATGAGCCGCCTGCTGGACCTGGGCGTCGACTCGATCACCACGAACCGGGTCGACGTCCTGCACGCCCTGCGCAACGGCGGCGGCATCGGCGGCACCGCCGGCCGTTAGGCACCGGAGAACTCCAGCGGGGGCGCGATGGCCTGGGCGTCCGCCCCCTCCCCCACCCACAGCCCGATCAGCAGCGCCGCCGTCGCCTCCAGCAGCCCCGCCCGGTCCAGTCCCCCGGCGTTCAGCGGCTCACAGCCGAGGTCCCGCACCAGCCGTCGTACGACCGTGAGCGCGTCCCCGTCGTCCCCGCACACCGGTACGGCGAGCGGGCGGCCCCCGAACACCGGCGGGGTCAGCCGCCAGACGCTCTCGTGGCACAGATTGAACGCCTTGACCACGCGGGCGCCGGGCGCGGCGGCGGCGATGCGCTCGGCCGCCGCCGGGCCGCCGGCCGTGAGCAGTCCGAAGTCCGGGCCGCCCACCGGATTGGTGCAGTCGATCAACACCCGCCCGCGCAGGGCGACTTCGACTGAGGCGACCAGGTCCGCGGCCGCCGCGTACGGCACCGCGAGCAGCACCGCGTCACTGCCGTGCGCCACCGCCGCCCGCACATCGCCGCGCGACCGGCTGCCCGCGACCACGTCGTGCCCGGCCCGCTCCCACTGCCCGCCCAGCGCGTTTGCCATCGACCCCGTACCGAGAATCCCTATCCGCACAACTGCCTCCTTTGGCCAGCCCGTTGAATACGCGCACGACAGTAGGAAGCCGCTCGGGCACCATTCGGTGTGTGACCGACGACCACGCCTTTCTCGCCGACTGCCGGGCCCGGCTCGCCTTCGACCTGCTCGGCAACACCTGGAACTCGGTGATTCTGTGGGCCCTCAGGGACGGCCCCAGCCGGCCGGGCGCGCTGCGCGAGCGCATCGGCGGGATCAGCCAGAAGGTGCTGACCGAGACGCTGCGCCGGCTGGAGTTCAACGGCCTGATGGAGCGGCGGCCCTACGGCGGCTCGCCGCCCCGCGTCGAATACGGACTGACACCGCTGGGACGGACGTTGCTCGGTCCGATCGACGCCTTCGGTGCCTGGGCGTTCGAGCACGGGGACGAGGTCATGGCCGCCCAGGAGCACTACACCCGGGACCGCTGAGGCACCGTCGCCGTGTCGGCCGGGGTGGCGCGGGTGAGGTACTGCGGGACGGGTGCGGAGTCGTCGCCGGTGTCGCGGACCAGGCTGTAGCGCCGGGCGCCCTGGGCGGGGCCGGTCGTGATGTCCTTCTCGACCGCGTCCCAGGTGGTCGGGAACACGCCGAGGCCGTAGTCGGCGCCGCGTTCGTTCTGGGTGAGGGTGACGCTGCCGTCGAGTTGAAGCTCTCCCCTCCCCTCGGCAAGCCTCGGGAAGGAGATTCCTGCCTACATCGCTGCGGCAGGCTTGACGGTTTTACCCGCCCTACGACCGC
>NZ_JBITGJ010000056.1:0-59331 GCF_044456925.1 Streptomyces sp. NPDC050743 | reverse complement strand
GCGCGGACGGGAGGTTTCGGAGTTGCTGCCGCGCTTCATGTTCTCCACGTCCACCGAGGAGAACCGGCGCTCACGACCGACCCACGTGAACGGGACCTTGCCGTCCAACGCCCACTGCCGAAGCGTCATCGGGTGTATCCCGAGACGCTTCGCAGCCTTGGACATACGCAGCAACTCCACCCACGCAACAATACATGCACAACACTAGGGATTACCAATGAAGTTGGTGAGCCTACGTAGTTGAAGATCAGCACGGGGACGAGGGCGACGAAGCCGGCGTACGTCGGGGTGAAGCCGCCGACGGGCAGGGCGTGGACGCCATTGCGGACGGCGTAGACGACGACCGAGACGAGGAAGAAGCCCAGCAGCACGACCCGGGCGACGGCACCGGCGATCGGCACCCACTTCCCGATCCGCACCGACTGTACGACGGCCAGCGCGCCGCCCCAGATGAACACGAACCTCGCGACGTACTTCCAGGCGCCGGGCAGCGGGGTGAAGAACTCCTCCCAGGTCGTCAGGGCGATGATGCACAGGCTGCCGCCCACCCAGACCGGGTTGGATATCCAGTACAGGAGCTGGTTGACGCCGGCGGTCAGGCGCCCGAAGGCCAGCCGGGTCCACACGTACGGGCCGCCCTGGACCGGGAAGGCGGCGCCGAGTTCGGCGACGAGCAGGCCGTACGGCAGGAAGAAGGCGAGCGCGAGGATCGCCATCCAGGTCAGGCCCTGCGGCCCCTGGGCGGCCACCGAGCCGATGGTGTCCAGGCCGACGAGCGTGCAGATGAGGAAGAACAGCACGTCGAGCCGGCGCAGGTCCTTGCGGAGCCGGGTGCGCTGCTCGCCCCAGCCGGCGGAGAGATCGGGGGTGTCGGGGCCTTGCGGATGCGCGGAGGTGGTCGGGGCGTGGGTCACGGGCGGACTCCTACGGGCGCGGGCTGACTCCTACGACGGCGGGGGGTGGCGGTGGCACGGCGGCCGACTGTGACAGCGGACCGCTTACTGACTGAACGAGCAGTCAGTAGTGCGGTACTGTGGCGCCGCCCGCACAGGGGTGTCAAGAGGTCGTCGGCGCATGTCCGGGCGGCTGTGTAGGGTGACCGCGTGGCGAGAGTGCGGTTGAGCGTGGCCGAGCGGCGGGAGGAGCTGCTGCGGGCCGCCATCGGGCAGATCGAGGCGCGGGGCGTGGCGGCGGTCAGGATCGCCGACGTGGCCGCGGCGCTCGGGGTGAGCAACGCGCTGGTGCTGTACCACTTCTCGACGAAGGAGAAGCTGGTCGCTGCCGCGTTCACGTACGCGGCGGAGGACGATCTCGCGCACTTGCGCAAGCTGCTGGGCCGGCGGACGTCCGCGCTGCGCCGGCTGCGGGCCGCGGTGCGCTGGTACGCGCCGACCGGGCAGGCCAAGGGCTGGCGGCTGTGGATCGAGGGCTGGGCGGTGGCGCTGCGCGAGCCGGCCCTGCGGGAGGTCACCCGGGACCTCGACAAGCAGTGGAAGGCGGCGATCGCCGAGGTCATCGCCGAGGGAGTGGCGGCGGGCGAGTTCTCCTGCGCCGATCCGATGGGCGCCGCGCTCCGGCTGACCGCGCTGCTGGACGGGCTCGCCGTCCAGCTGACGTCGTACCCGGGAGCGGTGCCGCGAACGCGCGCGCAGGAGTGGGTGGACGAGGCGCTCGCTCGGGAACTCGGGCTGGAACGGGCAGAGTTGACGGAGCGCTAGTGCCCTGGTTCCGGCTGCGGGCGGCGGGGCCTTCCAGCCGACGCGAGCCGGAGGCCATGGGGTGCGCGCCCGCACGAGTACGTTCCAGTCCGACGCACAGCCTCAAGGCGCCCGAGGGAGCCGACGCGCGACGACGCCGGATGTGCGCGCGCCTGCCCGGGCTCGCCGCCCTAGCCCGTGAGGCGGGCCGCCCGGTGCCCGCGGTCACGGCGACGGGCCGCCCCGGCACGACACACGTCCCGATCGGCCTCGGGTCCTGCCCGACACCGTGCGATCGATTCCCGGAGCGGGCCCCGCATTGCCCCGCCCGTCCGACTGAGGAACACCAGACACACACCCCGCCCCCCTGCAGCCGTGCCCCGCACCACATTCCGCGGCACGGGGCCCGTGGGCGCCGGTCAGGCCACCGAGGCGATGCGCATCTTGATGTCGTCGGGCGACAGGGTGCCCTTCGCCGTCACATGGTCGCCGGAGGACTCGCCGCGCAGTCGGCGGCCGATCCACGGGACGAGGTACTCGCGAGCCCAGTGGACGTCGTCGCGGCGGATCTCCAGGGTGCCCCGGGGCGGTTGCGGCGGCCACGGCTGCTCCGGGTCGGCCGGTACCTCCAGGCCGAGGGCCTGACCCGCGCGCAGCGCCACGCGTGTGTGCCCCTCGGGTGAGAGGTGCAGACGGTCGTTGTCCCACGCCCTGCGGTCCTGCACGGACTTCAGGGACCACAGGTCGAGCACCGGGCAGCCGTACCGGTCCGCGATGGCGCGGACGTGCCCGTTGTACGTGGCGATCTTGCCGCGCAGATGCTTGAGCACGGGGACGCCACGGGTGTCGAAGCCGGTCGTCACCATGACCGTGCCGGCCACCTCGGTCAGCCGGGCCACGGCCCGTTCGAAGCGCTCGGCCACCTCGTCCGGGTCGGTGCCGGGCCGGATGATGTCGTTGCCGCCCGCGCAGAAGGAGACCAGGTCCGGGGCCAGTTCCACAGCCTTGGGGAGCTGGTCCTGCACGATCTGGTCGAGCAGTTTCCCGCGGACCGCGAGATTGGTGTACTGGAAGTCGCCCTCGGGCTGCCGGTCGGCGAGCAATACCGCGAACCGGTCGGCCCAGCCCACGAACGCCCCGTCGGGCCCCGGGTCGCCGACGCCCTCGGTGAAGCTGTCCCCCACCGCCACGTACGACCCGATCACTGATCTGTTGTCACTCTTCGAATCGTCTGCCACGTCGGACCATGATTCACCTTCATATGTGACTTACGCGACCGTAAGGAGGGGTTGACGAACGGTGAGATGTGACACCCTTAAATAATTTGCCAATCCAGGAATAGGGCCGGACGGTACGCCGAAGGCCGGACCCGGGGGGTGTGGGTCCGGCCTTCGGCGGCGTGTCGGGAAGGTGGTCCGGGTGCTCGGGCGTCAGACGACCGGGACGCCGTGCGCGCGGAGGTAGGCGACCGGGTCGATGTCCGAGCCGTAGTTCGGCGTGGTGCGGATCTCGAAGTGCAGGTGCGGGCCGGTGACGTTGCCGGTGGCGCCGGACAGGCCGATCTGCCGGCCCGTGGTCACGGTCTGCCCGGCCGTGACGGAGAGCTGGGACAGGTGGCCGTACTGCGCGTAGTGGCCGTCGTTCAGCCTGATGACGACCTGGTTGCCGTAGGCGCCGCCCCAGCCGGCGGAGACGACCATGCCCGCGCCGACGGACTTGACCGGGGTGCCGGTCGGTACGACGAAGTCGACTCCGGTGTGGTGGCCGCTGGACCACATGCCGTCGGCCACGTGGTAGCCGGTGCCGACGGTCGCGCCGGTCACCGGGAGGGTGAAGCCGGCGGCGGTGGTCGTGGCGGCGGCTCCGGTGGACTCGGGCGCCGGGGCCGCCTGGGGCGCGGCGGACCGGGTCTTGGCCGACGACCGGCTCGGGGCGGCGGGCTCGGTGCGGGTCTGTACGGCTTGCGTGCCGAGCGCGAGCTTCAGGCCCGGGTGGATCAGCGAGGGGTCGTCGCCGACGGCCTCGCGGTTGTCGTCGTAGAGGCGGTGCCAGCCGCCGGCGACATGCTGCGCGCCGGCGATCGTCGAAAGGCAGTCACCGGATCGCACCGTGTAGGTGCGCACGGGCGGATTCGTCTGCGCGACGGTCTTCTTCGCCGGGGACTGAAGGGCCCGCACCGACTTTGCGGAAATGCCCTGCGTGGTGGTCGCGGCGTGCGCTCCCGTGGTTCCGATGAGCGGGAGGGCCAGAGCGGCGCCACCGGTTCCGGCAACGGCGATCGACCGGGAGAGACGCGGGGTCTTGGGACGTCGGTGCTTACCCTTCGCGGGCATGGCGCATTTCCTCTCCGACGCCTGCGAGGTCAGCTGTCGGGTTCGGGCTGGAGCGGCCCGGCCGCCGTGGCGGCTTCACCCCGACCCTGTCGCGGAGACCGGACAGGCGGTCGTACCTGGTGGGTCCCCCGCTCCTGCCGAACGCGGGTCAACTGTGGAACTCGGCAGGACTCGGCGTTCCGTCCGGAGTGGTGGGGAACGTAAGCGAGCGGGACGCACGGAAACAAGCGGCGGTTCCCGGCATTCACCGTCCCGGAGATCGAATGCGGGAATTCACGGTCACCCTCCGTGAATTCCCGCATCCCAGGGTCTTTCAATTCCCCTTTTCAGCATGGGAATTACGTGGACATGACGCGCGACTCACGGTCACGGATATGAAGCTCCTCACGCATGGTCCGGCTACGAACCCTTATTCCTGAGCGAGTTGGAACGAAGGCGCCAATCCGGGCAGAAAGCTCAGATGCGGCGCAGTCGGAGGACCGTCGCATCCAGGTCGCCCTTGAGCCCGGTACGCAGCCCGTGGTGCAGCAGGACGGCACCGCGGTGCACTTCCCCCGTTTCGCGGCACTCGTACGACGCCGTGGGGTCGAGCCCGCGCAGGCGCAGCGCCGGCACCGGCTCGCCGTAGCTCTGCGCCTGGAGCCAGGCGAGGACCACCGTCTCCTCCCCCAGGACGTACTGGACGGCGCTCAGACCGCCGGCCGGGGGGCGCAGCCGGTACTGCTCGCCCTGCTGGACGACCGGACGGATCTCCTTGTAGAGGTCGACCCACCGCCGGGCCTCGGCCAGCTCCTGGTCGGTCCACTCGGTGAGGTCGCCGCCGACCCCGAGGACGCCCGCCATGGCGCTGACGAACCGGAAGCGCAGGGAGCTGACCCGGCCGTTGAGCTGGGTGTTCGGGCTGTCGGTGACCCAGGCGGCCATGACCCGGGCGGGGTGGATCTGGCTGAAGCCGTGCTGGATGGCGAGCCGGTCGAGCGGGTCGGTGTTGTCGGAGGTCCACACCTGGTCGGTGCGGCTCATGACACCGAGGTCGATCCGGCCGCCGCCGCCCGAGCAGGACTCGAAGGCGACCCGCGGGTGGGCCGCGCGCAGCCGGTCCAGCAGGGCGTAGAAGGCGCGGACGTGGTCCACCCACAGGCGCTGCGGGTACGGCTCCCCGGGCCAGCCCGCGTCGGTGAAGCAGCGGTTGAAGTCCCACTTCACATAGTCGATCGGCGCGCTGGAGAGCAGGGTGTCCAGCTGCTCCCAGAGGTACTCCTGGACGTCCTCGCGGGCGAGGTTGAGGACGAGCTGGTTGCGCAGTTCCGTCCGCTTCCGTCCCGGCTGGTACTGCACCCAGTCGGGGTGGGCGCGGTACAGGTCGCTGTCCGGGTTGACCATCTCGGGCTCGACCCAGATGCCGAACTGCATGCCGAGGCCGTGCACCTGGTCGGCGAGGGGCTTCAGCCCGTGCGGGAAGCGGTCGGGGTTGGGGGTCCAGTCGCCGAGGCCCGCGCGGTCGCTGGTGCGGGCGCCGAACCAGCCGTCGTCCACGACGAACAGCTCGACGCCGATCCCGGCGGCCCGGCGGGCGAGCGCGAGCTGCTGCTCCTCGGAGATGTCGAAGGTCGTCGCCTCCCAGGAGTTGAACAGCACCGGCCGGTCCCGCCCGGCGTCCGGGATGACGTACGCGCGCTGGTAGGCGTGCCAGGTGCGGCTCGCGGCGCCGAAACCGCCGTCGCTCCACAGCCCGGCGAAGACGGGAGTGGTGTACGACTCCCCCGGCTGAAGGAGCAGCAGGCCCGAGTCGTCATAGCCGGCGCCGCCCGTGATCTGCACGCGCGCGTCCGGGAGTTGCGCGACCGCGATGCGCCAGGAGCCGGACCAGCCGAGCGCGCAGCCGTAGACCTCGCCGTGTTCCTCGGTGGCGTCGGTGTCGAGCGCGACCCAGGGCAGGTGCTGGTGGCCGGTGTGGCCGCGGCGGCTGCCGATGACCTTCTCGCCGTAGGTGAGCGGGGCGGTGGTGAGACGGGACTCGGCGGCCCAGCGGCCGTGCAGCTGGGAGAGCCGCCAGCCGTCGCGCTCGGGCAGGGTCCAGGTGGCCGCGTCGGCGCGCAGCAGCTCCACGCGTGCGTGCGTGCCGTTCGCCACGGTGACCCAGCGCTCGACCACGTCTGCCCGCATCCGGTAGTGCAGGGTGACGGCGAGGCCGTCGTCGTCGAAGCGCAGCCGCAGCTCGTCGTCCTGTGTGTCGTACGACACGAAACGCCACTCGGTGCCGCGGCGCTCCTCGGTGCGCACGGACAGGGCGGGACGGACGAAGCGGGGCCCGCCCTCGACGGGGTACTCCTCGCGGCCGTCGAGCGGGGACTCGAAGGGCCAGTAGCCGGGCAGCGGGTGCACGGCCAGGGCCTCCGCGTCCGGGAGGGCGATCCGCGGCCCCCAGTGCAGGTGGAGCAGCTCGTCCGCGTCGGTGAGATGCAGGGCATAGCTACTGGTGGGCCCCGACAGGAGCCAGGTACGACCGTCTTCGGCGATGTCCACCACGAAAAGACCTCACAGGTGCCAACAGATCCGCTCAAGTGCCAACATCATCAGGGGGCGCGACCCCTGGTGACAATGCCTGTGGACAACTCCTTGCCCGAGGAAACCGATGTCGTATGGTCGACGGAGCGCCCGCCGGCGAGATGCGACGGCGGGGCCCGACCCGGGAGGAGCCCCCGTGACGCAGCAGGTCCCGTCGACCGAGCCGGAGCTGGCCGGTGTGCGCAATTTCCGTGACGTGGGCGGACTGCCCACCACGGACGGACGGCGGGTGCGTCACGGCGTGCTGTTCCGCAGCGGGCACCTGGCGCACGCGACGGAGGACGACGCGGCCTTCCTCGCCTCCCTGGGCCTGCACACGATCTTCGACTTCCGCAACGCGGCCGACCAGAAGCTGGAGGGCCCGGACATCGAGCTGCCCGGCGTGCGGAACGTGAACCTGCCGCTGAGCGACCCGGCGGACGGCGCCGAGTTCTGGAAGATGGTCCGCGACGGCGACCTCGACCAGCTGCGCGGCATCCTGGACGACGGCAAGGGGGCGGCCCGGATGATCGCCTCGTACCGGTCGATCGTCACAGAGCGTACCGCCGAGCACTCCCAGGTGCTACGCGCCCTCGTCGAGGACAGCGTGCCCGCCCTGATGCACTGCGCGGCGGGCAAGGACCGCGCGGGCATCTCCATGGCGGTGACGCTCCTCGCGCTCGGTGTGGAGCGCGAGGCGATCGTCACCGACTACCTGGAGTCCAACGCCAAGCACCGGCGCTACAAGGTCCGCCGCAGCGGCAGCGCGGACACGGCGTACACCCCGGAGATCATGGAGCTGCTCAGCCCCCTCTTCGACGCCCGCGCCGAGTACCTGCAGGCGGCGTTCGAGACCATCGAGGAGACCTGGGGCGGGGTGGACACCTACCTGGAACGGGGCCTCGGTCTCACCCCGGCGTCCCGCGACGTGCTGCGCGAGCGTCTGCTGGACTGACCGGCCCAGGACCGTGTCCGGCAGCAACGGCGGCATGACGGCCCGGACGGGTCAGTTCTTCGCCCCCAACGCGAACAGCAGGAAGAGGAACGCGGCGAGGAGATGACCGGCGGCGATGTAGATGATCAGCCGGATCCACAGGGAACGGGGGAACTTCGTTTCGAGGTCGCTCATGGCAGCTCTCCGGTCAGCGGGCCCAGGCACAGCGTGGCCGTGGGGCTCTGCAACAGGGTGTGGACGAACAGCAGCTCGACGCCGTCGTGATCCACGGCGGCGAGGCGGTGTGGGGTGAGGGAGTCGAAGTGCGCGCTGTCGCCAGGCGCGAGCAGGTGCGCGGCGTCACCGAGGCGCAGCCGCAGCCGGCCCCGGAGGACGTAGAGCCACTCCTCGCCCGGGTGGACGCGCACGATGTCGCCCTGCGAGCCGTACGGCACGCGCACGCGCAGGGCCTGCATGCCGCGGCCCGGCGCCCCCGCCTGGAAGTACGTCCAGCCGCCCGCCCGGGTCGGCTCCATGTCGCCGGCCCGCACGATCGCGTCACGGTCGGCGACCGTCTCGCCGAGCAGTTCGGAGACGGTCGTACCGTAGATACGGGCGAGGGCCAGCAGCATCGGCAGCGACGGCTGCCGCTGTCCGGTCTCCAGCCGGGACAGATGGGCCGGTGAGAGCCCGGCGGCGCGGGCCGCGGCCTCCAGGGTGAGGCCGGTGGTCCGGCGCAGTGCCCGCAGCTGCGGCGCGACGGAGGGCAGCTCGTCGCCCGGGCCCGCCGGTGGTCCGGCGTCTGAGGGGTTCATATCTCCATTCAGCGCCTGTTTTGCCTATGTGGCAATTTTTTTGCCTGTGAGGCAAGAACCGGGGCCCGGCGACTCGCCCCAGAAACACCGCCGTCCCGCCCCGGGCCGTGCCGGTGCGGGACGGAGGCGGGCGCGGTGGGGTCAGCGGTTGGCCACCGCCTGCTTGATGAGTGTCTTGCCGAAGTCCCACATCAGGCCGCCGCCGCTGTGCGCGTCGTCCATCACCGCCGCGAACGCGTCCACGAACCGCTCGACGTCCGCCTCGTCGATGATCAGCGGCGGGATCAGCTTGATCACCTCCAGGTGGTCGCCGGAGACCTGGGTGAGGATCCGGTGCCGCTGCAGCAGCGGCACGACGACCATCTGCGCGAACAGGCCCTTGCGGGCGGCCTGGAGCATGGTCCAGCGGCTGCGCAGCTTCAGCGAGGAGGGCCTGCCGAACTCGATGCCGATCATCAGGCCCCGGCCGCGGACGTCCGCGAGCAGCTCGTAGGTGTCGACCATCGCGGTCAGCCGGGACTTCAGCAGCTCGCCCGTCTTGCGCACGCCCGCGACGATCTGCTCGTTCTCCATGACCGACAGCACCGCGAGTCCGCACGCCATCGCCTGCGCGTTGGAACCGAAGCTCGCCGAGTGGACCAGGACCCGGTCCATGGACGAGTAGACCTTCTTGAAGATCCAGTCCTTGCCCAGGGTGGCGCCGACCGGGACGTACCCGCCGGACAGCGCCTTGGCCACGCACACCAGGTCGGGTTCGACGCCGTCCTCGTGCTGGTAGGCGTAGAAGTCGCCGGTGCGGCCGAGACCGGTCTGCACCTCGTCGGCGATGAGCAGCGCCTTGTGCTTGTGCAGCAGCTCCTGCGCGGCGCGCAGATAGCCGGGAGGGGCCTCGTGCACCCCCTTGCCCTGGATCGGCTCCACGATCAGCGCGGCCACGTCGCCCTTCTTCAGCTCCCGCGCCAGGGCGTCGAGATCACCGAGGGGGACGGCGGTGTCGGGCAGCAGCGGGGCGAAGCCGTCACGGAAGCCGTTCTCGCCGTTGACCGACAGGGAGCCGGCCGTCAGGCCGTGGAAGGCGTGCTCGCAGTAGAGGATCCTGGGCTTGCCGGTGGCGTACCGGGCGAACTTCAGGGCCGTCTCGACGGCCTCCGTGCCGCTGTTGCCGAAGAACACCCGGTCCAGGTGCGGGCTGTGGGTCAGGAGCCGTTCGGCGAGCAGTCCGGGCAGCGGCTGGCAGTCGAACCGGGTGAGGTCGGCGAGGTCCAGGTCGAGCACGTCGTGCAGCGCCTTGCGGACGACCGGGTGATGGCGGCCAAGGCCCATCACCCCGAACCCGGCGAGCATGTCCAGGTGGTCGTTGCCGTCCGCGTCGAAGAAGTGGGCGCCCTCGGCCCGCTCGTAGACCTTGTCGAAGCCGATGGTGTGCAGCATGCGCGGGAGCTGCGGGTTGAGGTGCTTGGTGTGCAGCTCGTAGCGTTCGGCTCCGCGCTCGGCGAGCAGGGCGCCGAGGTCGAACTCCGTGCTCATTCACTCTCCTTGTCAGTGCCCCGAGGGACGCGGGGCCGAGTCGGTGCGCGGCTACCGCCGCGAGGGCGCGACGAGCCCCGACGGCGCCGCGGACGCGATGCGGCCTTTCCCGGCACTGCCGGCCCCGCGCACGGCGTCCCGCACCGCGAGACCGGCGCTGATCCGCCCGGCGATCTCGACGGGCGTGAGACCGATGTCGGCCAGCACCTCACCGCGCTTGGCGTGCGCGAGGAACTGCTCCGGGATGCCGAACCGCCGTACCGGCACGTCCACGTCGGCGTCGCCCAGGGCCAGCGCCACGGCCGAACCGACGCCCGCGGAGCGGCTGTTGTCCTCCACCACGGCCACCAGCCGGTGTTCGGCGGCGAGGCCCGGCAGCGATGGGTCGACGGGCTTGACCCAACGGGGGTCCACCACCGTGCAGTCGATGCCGCGCGCCGCCAGCAGGTCGGCCGCCTGGAGGCACACCGGGGCCATCGCGCCGACGGCCACCAGCAGCACCTCGGGGCGCTCGGCACGGTGCAGCACGTCCATGCCGCCGACCCGGTCGACGGCCGGGATGTCCGGGCCGACCGACTCCTTCGGGAAGCGGACCAGGGTCGGCGCGTCGTCCACGGCGACGGCCTCGCGCAGCTGGGCGCGCAACTGGCCCGCGTCACGCGGGGCGGCGATCCTGAGACCGGGGACGACCTGGAGGATCGACATGTCCCACATGCCGTTGTGGGAGGCCCCGTCGACGCCGGTGACGCCGGCCCGGTCGAGGACGAAGGTGACGCCGCAGCGGTGCAGGGCGACGTCCATCAGCAGCTGGTCGAAGGCCCGGTTGAGGAAGGTGGCGTAGACGGCGACGACCGGGTGCAGCCCGCCGGTGGCGAGGCCGGCCGCCGAGACGGCCGCGTGCTGCTCGGCGATGCCGACGTCCCACACGCGGTCGGGGAAGCGCTCGGCGAACTTGCCGAGGCCGACCGGGTGCAGCATGGCCGCGGTGATGGCGACGACATCGTCCCGTTCCTCGCCGATCCTCACGATCTCGTCGCCGAACACCGAGGTCCAGGAAGGTCCGTTGGACGGTGCGAGGGGCTCACAGGTCAGCGGGTCCATCACACCGACGGTGTGGAAGTGGTCCTCCTCGTGGGCGAGGGCGGGCTCGTAGCCGCGGCCCTTCTCGGTGAGGCAGTGGACCAGCACCGGGCCGTGGAAGCGTTTCGCGCGGCGCAGCGCCGACTCGACGGCCTTGACGTCGTGGCCGTCGATCGGGCCGACGTACTTCAGGCCCAGGTCCTCGAACATGCCCTGCGGGGCGAAGGCGTCCTTGAAGCCCTTCTTCGCGCCGTGCAGGGACTCGTAGATGGTGTTCCCCACGATCGGAGTGCGCAGCAGTACGTCCTTGCCCCAGGCGAGGACCTTCTCGTAGCTGTCGGTGGTGCGCAGGGTGGCCAGGTGCTTGGCGAGGCCGCCGATGGTCGGGGCGTAGGAGCGTTCGTTGTCGTTGACGACGATGATCAGCGGGCGGTCCTTGGCGGCCGCGATGTTGTTCAGCGCCTCCCAGGCCATGCCGCCGGTCAGCGCGCCGTCGCCGATGACCGCGACCACATGGCCCTTCTCCCCCTGCACCTGGTTGGCCTTGGCGAGGCCGTCGGCCCAGCCGAGCGCGGTGGAGGCGTGGCTGTTCTCGATGACGTCGTGCTCGGACTCCTCGCGTGAGGGGTAGCCGGACAGTCCGCCCTTGCCGCGCAGCTTGGAAAAATCCTGACGACCCGTCAGCAACTTGTGTACGTAGGACTGGTGGCCCGTGTCCCACAGGATGCGGTCGACCGGCGACTCGAAGACCCGGTGGAGCGCGATGGACAGTTCCACCACCCCCAGGTTGGGCCCGAGGTGACCTCCGGTCCTCGATACCGCCTGCACCAGGAACTCGCGTATCTCATGGGACAGTTCACCGAGTTCCGCCTCGGACAGCGCCTTCAGGTCGCGTGGTGTCCGGATGGTCTCCAGAATGGTCACGCTGTGCCCCCTCTCGGTCCGTGCCGTGCTCTGCTCAACTCATTCGTCGGCGGGGATCGTCCGCTCGGCGAGCTTCATGGCCTCCTCGATGAGGGTCTCCACGATCTTCGACTCGGGGACGGTCTTGATGACCTCGCCCTTCACGAAGATCTGCCCCTTTCCGTTGCCCGAGGCAACTCCGAGGTCGGCCTCGCGGGCCTCGCCGGGACCGTTCACCACGCACCCCATCACCGCGACCCTGAGCGGCACTTCCATGCCGTCGAGGCCCGCCGTGACCTCCTCCGCGAGCTTGTAGACGTCCACCTGGGCCCGGCCGCAGGACGGACAGGAGACGATCTCCAGGCGCCGCTGCCTGAGCCCCAGCGACTGGAGGATCTGGATGCCGACCTTGACCTCCTCGGCGGGCGGAGCGCTCAGCGACACCCGGATCGTGTCGCCGATGCCCCGGCTGAGCAGCGCCCCGAAGGCCACCGCCGACTTGATCGTGCCCTGGAACGCCGGGCCGGCCTCGGTGACCCCCAGGTGCAGCGGGTAGTCGCACTTCTCGGCGAGCTGCCGGTAGGCCTCGATCATCACGACCGGGTCGTTGTGCTTGACCGAGATCTTGATGTCCCGGAAGTCGTGCTCCTCGAAGAGCGACGCCTCCCACAGCGCGCTCTCCACCAGCGCCTCCGGGGTGGCCCTGCCGTACTTCTGCAGCAGCCGCCGGTCCAGGGAGCCGGCGTTGACGCCGATCCGGATCGGCGTGCCGTGGTCCTTCGCGGCGCGCGCGATCTCCTTCACCTGGTCGTCGAACTTCTTGATGTTGCCCGGGTTCACCCGAACCGCCGCGCAGCCGGCCTCGATGGCCGCGAAGACGTACTTCGGCTGGAAGTGGATGTCCGCGATCACCGGGATCTGCGACTTGCGCGCGATGGTCGCGAGGGCGTCCGCGTCGTCCTGGGTGGGGCAGGCGACGCGGACGATCTGGCAGCCGGACGCGGTGAGTTCCGCGATCTGCTGCAGGGTGGCGCCGATGTCCGACGTACGGGTCGTCGTCATCGACTGCACCGACACCGGGGCCCCGCCCCCGACCGCCACCGGCCCGACCTGGATCTGCCGCGACTGCCGCCGCGGCGCGACCGGCCGGGCCGGTACCTCGGGGACGCCCAAGGGCACGGCGGTCATCGCCTCAGCCCTGCTTTCCGCTCGTCATCGTCTCGCGCGCGGCCCGCAGGGACTCCTTCAGGGAGCCCATCGTGGCCAGTACGGCGGTCGGCTCGTAGCCGCAGTGCGCCATGCAGTTGGCGCAGCGCGGGTCCTTGCCGCGGCCGTACTTGTCCCAGTCGGTCTCCTCGACGAGTTCGCGGTACGTGGACACGTATCCGTCGCTCATCAGATAGCAGGGGCGCTGCCAGCCGAAGAGCGAGTAGCTCGGGATCGCCCACGCCGTGCAGGGGAAGTCGACCTTGCCCTCCAGGAAGTCCAGGAAGAGCGGGCTCTGGTTGAGCCGCCACTTCCTGCGGTTGCCGCCCGCGAACGCCTTCTTGAACAGCTCGCGGGTCTGCTGCACACCGAGGAAGTGCTCCTGGTCGGGGGCCTTCTCGTAGGCGTAGGCGGGCGAGAGCATCATCTCGTCCACCTTCAGGTCGTCGTTGAGGTAGTTCAGCACCTCGATGACGGTCTGCGGGGTGTCGGTGTTGAAGAAGGTGGAGTTGGTGGTCACCCGGAAGCCGCGCCGCTTGGCCTCCTTGATGGCCTCCACCGCCTCGTCGAAGGTGCCCTCCTTCGCCACCGAGGCGTCGTGCCGCTCGCGCAGCCCGTCGATGTGCACGGCCCACGCGAAGTACGGCGAGGGCTTGAACTTGTCCATCTTCTTGCGCATGAGAAGGGCGTTCGTGCACAGGAACACGAACTTCTTCTTGGCGACCAACTGCCGTACGATCTCATCGATCTGAGGGTGCATCAACGGTTCGCCACCGGCGATGGACACCATCGGCGCACCGGATTCCAGCACCGCGCCCACGGCCTGGGCGACGGGCATGCGCTGCTTGAGGACGCCCGCCGGATGCTGGATCTTGCCGCAGCCCTCGCACTTGAGGTTGCACGCGAACAGCGGCTCCAACTCGACCAGCAGGGCGAACTTGTCCCGCTTCTTGAGCTTCTGTTCGAACAGGTACGTAGCGACCTTGATTGTCTGGCGCAACGGCATGGCCATCTGGCTCACCTCCGGGGGAGCAGCAAAGAACGGTGCCATTCGAAAAATGCAGGAAGAATGGAACGAAGAACACGGAAAGCGGATATTCCGCCGCGTACGGTGCCGATCCGGACGAGTTCATGTTCGGGAGCGTCCACGACCACCCGTACGGCCGCGACCGGGCGCTGACCGCCGCGGACGGCCGTGAGGAGCGTGGCCGCCGACTCCATGTCGACCGCGATCGCTCCGGTCGCGAGCAGGTCGGACCGCTCATGGCCCCGGACCACATGGTCGGAGCCGGTGAGCGGGCCGGTGTGGACCGTGCGTCCGGGCAGGATGCGCACGAGTTCCTGGACGAGCAGTTCGGTGCCCACGCAGGCGACGGCGCCGCGCGGGTCCCGGGTCTCCTCGGCGACCACCAGGTCGCCGGGGTGCATACCGGGAGCGAGCCCGGCGCAGAAACCGGTGGCCATCACGGCCGCGCCGGCCAGCGCCGGGCCCGCGAGCTGCCGGGTGACGGAGCGTTCCGCCGCACGGGGACCCATGCCCGTACGGAGGAAGCTGACCGGCCCGTCCGCCCCGCTCCTGTCCCCGGAGCGCAGGGCGAGGTGCTCGATGCCGAGCGCGCAGGCGATCAGCAGCGGGACGGGTGCGGGCCGGGTGGTCAAAGTCAGCTCCCCTTCGCCTCGGACAGCGGTTTCCGGGTGAGGAGGCCGCGCTCGAAGGGGTCGCCGTGCAGATACCGGCCGAGCGCGGTGAGCGGGAAGACCTGCCGGTACAGGTGGTAGTTGATGGAGAAGTCCCAGGGGAAGCCGGTGCCGGTGAAGTACGGCTCGTCCCAGGTGCCGTCCTCGCGCTGGGTGTCAGCCAGCCACTGGATGCCGCGCTCGACGGCCTTGGAGTCCTTCTCCCCCGCCGCGAGCAGCGCCATCAGCGCCCACGCTGTCTGCGAGGCGGTGGAGGCGCCACGGCCGCTCCACTCCTTGGCGTACTTGTAGGAGCGCAGGTCCTCGCCCCAGCCGCCGTCGTCGTTCTGCACGCTCTCCAGCCAGCCCACCGCCCGCCGGATCGCCGGGTGCGAGCCGGGCAGCCCGGCCGCGGTCAGCGCGGGCACCACCGAGCCCGTGCCGTAGACGTAGTTGACGCCCCAGCGGCCGAACCACGAGCCGTCCGGCTCCTGTTCGGCGAGCAGCCAGTCGACGCCGCGCCGGGTGCGCGGGTCGTGGGCGAGCCCCTCGGCGGCGAGCATCTCCACGACGTGCGCGGTGACGTCGGCCGACGGCGGGTCGATGACCTCGCCGAAGTCGCAGAACGGCAGCCGGTTCGGGAACGGGCTGGTGTTGTCGACGTCGAAGGCGCCCCACGCGCCGTTCTTCGACTGCATCCCGAGGTTCCAGCGCACCGCCCGCCCGATCGGCCCGTCCACGCGGTCGGGGTCGTGGTGCCGGACCCGGCGCAGCGCGAGGGCGACCTCGGCGGTGTCGTCGATGTCGGGGTAGTTGTCGTTGTGGAACTCGAACGCCCAGCCGCCCGGCGGGAGTCCGGGTCGGCGCACGGCCCAGTCGCCGGGCCGGACGATCTCCTCGCCGAGCATCCAGTCGGCCGCCTTGACCAGTTGCGGGTGGTCGACGGGGAGACCCGCGTCGACGAGAGCGATGGTGGCGAGGCAGGTGTCCCACACCGGGGACTGGCAGGCCTCGATCATCCGGGCGCCGTCCTCGCGCCATACGGCGAAACGGTCCAGCGAGGCGAGGCCCTCACGCATCACGGGATGTTGGAGGTCGTAGCCGAGCAGGTGCAGGGCGATGACCGAGTACACGGCCGGGGGCTGGATGCCGCCCCAGCAGCCGTCGTTCTCCTGCCGCTCGATGATCCACCGGGCCGCCGAGTTCATCGCGGCCTTGCGGAGTCTGCGCACGGCGACCTTGCGGTAGCCGCGGACCACCTTGTCGAGCCGCTGGAACAGCCCGTCCCAGCTCACCACCGGGGCGAGGGGCTGCGGCGGGTTGGGGTTCGCCGGGTCGGTGTGCAGCTCGTCCAGCGGGAACGGCGCCGGGCGCACCGGGCGCTTGGCGGAGACGATGGTGAGCGGCACGATCGTCTGCCGCGCCCAGCAGCCGAAGTCGTAGATGTTGAGCGGGAACCAGGTGGGGAAGTAGATCAGCTCCGGCGGGAGCTCGGGCAGGTCCTCCCACTTCCACCAGCCGAACAGGGCCAGCCAGATCCGGGTGAAGACACGGGAGGCGGCGATACCGCCGCGCTCACGGATCCAGGCTGAGGCCTTGGCCATGTGCGGCTCGTCGGGCGCGTCGCCGGCCAGGCGCAGCGCGACATAGGCCTCCACGGTGGTGGACAGTTCGCCGGGCCCGCCGTAGAAGGTGGCCCAGGTGCCGTCCTCGCGCTGCTCGCCGCGGATGAACTTGGCGGCGGCCTGCGTGGTCTTGTCGTCGCGGATTCCCAGGAACTGGCGGAGCAGCAGGTCCTCGGCGTCCATGGTGACGTTCGTCTCCAGGTCGCCCTTCCACCAGCCCTCGGCGTCCTGCCGCGCGAGCAGGAAGTCGGTGGCGCGCCGTGCGGCGCGTGCGGCGGCTTCTTGTACCCCGGCCGTCTCGGGGGTGGTGATGGCGGTGGTGTCGCTGGCCGCGGCAGCGCGGGACGGCACAGTCGCCCCGGTGCTTCCGTCGGTCGTCGCTGTCATGGCTTCCCCTTCGTGCAGTCGTGCGAGTCGTGCTGCTGTGGGTCCGCCGTCGGCCGGTGTCCTGATGCCGATCCTCGGACACCGGCCGGCGACTACGCGAGGCGTGTTGGGCCGATAGTGATCATCTCTTTCGTACGACGACGAAGTCGGCGAGCGCCGTGAAGGAGTCGCGCACCCGGTCGGGCATGTCGACGGCGTCAAGGGCTTCGATGGCGATGGTGTGCTGCCGGCGTGCTTCCTCGGCCGTCCAGTCGCGGCCGCCGGCCTGCTCGATGAGAGCCGCGCGGGCCGCGAACTCCTCCTCGGAGAAGTTCTCGAAGTCGCTGCTCTTGGCGTCCGCGGCGAGGATCTCACCGAGCCGCTCGGAGGCGGAGCCGCCGGCCGCGAGCGCGGCGACGACCGGCAGGGACTTCTTGCGCTGGCGCAGGTCGCTCCAGGTCTGCTTGCCGGTGGCCTCCGGGTCGCCCCAGATGCCGAGCAGGTCGTCGACGGCCTGGAAGGCGAGGCCGAGGTGGTAGCCGTACCGCTCCAGGGCGTCGGCTGTGGCGGTGTCGGCGCCGCCGAGGACCGCTCCGATGGAGCTGGACGCGGCGAGCAGCGCGCCGGTCTTGTTGCCCTCCATCTCCAGGCACTCCTCGACGGTGACCCGGTCGCGGTGCTCGTAGGAGATGTCCTGCGCCTGACCGTCGATCAGGGCGCGGGTGGCGGTCGTGAGCCTGCGGGTGGCGCGGCCGGCCTCGACGGTGCCGAGCTCCAGCAGGATCTCGTTGGCCAGGGCGAACAGGGCGTCGCCGACCAGGATCGCCTGGGCGGGGCCGTGCACCTTCCAGACGGTGTCGCGGTGCCGGCGCTGCTCGTCGCCGTCCATCAGGTCGTCGTGCAGCAGCGAGAAGTTGTGGACGAGTTCGACGGCGACGGCGCCGGGGATGCCCACCTCCGGCGCGGCGCCGGTGACCTCGGCGGAGAGCACGGCGAGCGCGGGACGCACGGCCTTGCCGCCGTCGCCGTCGGCCGGATTGCCCTGGGCGTCGATCCAGCCGAAGTGGTAGGCGGCGACGGTGTCCATCGGAGACGCCAGCCGGTCGACGGCCGCACGCAGGACCGGGGTGGCCAGGGTGCGGCCGCGCTCCAGCAGCGCGGTCACGTCCACCGCGGCCCGTGGGGCGGGCGTCGAGGCCGGGGGCACAGTGGGCACAGTCTCTCCTCTTGTTGCGGTACCGGGGGTGCGGGGGCCTGCCGTGGGCTCCTGATCGAGCATCAGGCCGCCTCCTCGAACTCGAAGAGATGGCGGGGGCGGGGCCGGCCCAGGGCACTGAGGGCGGCATCGGCCGCGCTCACTCCACTGCGGACCGCACTCTCCATGGTCGCGGGCCACCCTGTGGCGGTCCACGCTCCGGCCAGGTACAGGCCGGGGGCCTTGGTGCGGGCGCCGGGCCGCAGCCGCCCGACGCCAGGGGTGGGGGCGAACGTGGCCGTGCGCTCCCGGGTCACGAAGAAGTCCTTCACCACGGCGCCCCGCGTACCCGGGATCAGCCGCTCCAACTCGGGCAGGTAGCGCTCGCGCAGTTCGGCGACCGGCAGATCGATCTCCTCCTGCGCGGCCGACTGGGACAGTGCGAGGTACTGACCCTCGCTCAGTCCGGAGGCATCGGTGCGGTCGAACACCCACTGCACGGGGGTGCCGAGGGCCGCGAAGAAGGGGCGCGCGAGCACCTTGCGGTCGTAGACGACATGGACGTTGAGGATCGGCGCGGTGCCGATGTCCAGCAGCTGCCCGGGGGCGTCGAGGGCGCCGGGCGGCAGCAGGTCGTGGGCCTCGCGCTGGGGAACGGCGAGGACGACGGCGTCGGTTTCCAGGCGCTCGCCGGGAACCTGAACGCTCCAGGTGCCGTTCTCGTTGATAGAGACGGAGGTGACGCGTGTACGGACCTCGGTACGGACGCCCGCGGAGTCGAGCGCCTTGCGGGCCAGCCGGTCGTGCAGTTCGCCCAGCGGGACGCGGGCCCAGCCGATGTCGGCCGCGCCCGGGTCGGACAGCAGACCGGTCTTGAACACCATCGCGGCGAGCCCCAGCGAGGCGTCGCCCGCGACCGCGTTGAGGGTGGCGACCCCGACCAGGTCCCACAGGGCCTCGACGGCGCGCGCCGACTGGCCGTGCGCGGCCAGCCAGCTGCCGAAGTCCTGCGTGTCCAGGGCCGGATCGGCGAGGTCGAGCCCCTTCAGCGCGAGCGCGGCCCGCCCGACCGCGGCGCGCTCGGCGAGCGAGAGGTGCGGATAGGCGGCCAGGCTGCGCCCCAGATGGAGGGGGACGGGCAGCGGGTCGCGCCGCAGCCGGCCGAGCCGCCTGCCCTCGGGCTTGGCGACGTCGACGACGGGCACGTCCAGGCGGTCCTGCAGCGGTGCCAGCGCCGCGCCCTCGATCCGGTCGAGGAACCAGCGGTAGGCGGTGCAGCAGCGCAGGTACACGTGCTGGCCGTTGTCGGCGGTCAGGTCGCCGCGCTGGAAGGAGAAGGCGAGGCCGCCCAGCCTGGGCCTGCCTTCGAGCAGGGTGACGCGCATGCCCGCGTCGGCGAGCGCGAGTGATGCGGTGATCCCGGCGAGCCCGCCGCCGACCACGACGGCGCTGCGGCCTGCCGCACCCTCTTCTCCCGCGGTGGCGTGCTGCTGTGCGGGGCGTGAGCCGTCGCTCATCGTGCGTCCTTCCGTGCGTGGCGAGCGTGCAGGTTGAACGGTGCACGGTCGGCCGTCGCAGTCAGGGACGCCACGCCGCAGTGGAGGGTTGCCTGCCGCGTGTCTCCTGGTTCGGTGAGGTCCATCAGCCGCGCCTCCTGACCGAGCGCGGGGAGACCTGGCGGCTCACATGCCGGGTGTCCAGACCCGACAGACCGCGCACGGCCACATACGCCTTCTCGCGTCCGGGCAGCGAGACCCGGCCGCGCAGCACGGCCTCCGGGTCGCGCTCGATGCGGTCCAGCAGCCGGCGGTAGATGCCGGCCATGGCGGCGACGCACGCGCCGCTGCGCCGGTCGAGCATGGGCAGCAGCTGGTAGCCCTCGGCGAACAGGGCGCGGGCCCGGCGCACTTCGAAGTGCACGAGGCCCGCGAAGTCCGCGCCCTCCGGCGGGGTCGGGCCATGGAACCCGGCGGAGCAGCCGAACTTGGCGAGGTCGTCGGCGGGCAGATAGGTACGGCCGCCGGCCGCGTCCTCGCGGACGTCCCTGAGGATGTTGGTCAGCTGCAGGGCGAGGCCGAGCGTGTCCGCGTACTCGGGTGCGCGCTCGGCGCCGCGCGCGCCCGGTTCGGTGCCGAACACGCCGAGCGAGAGGCGGCCGATGGCACCGGCGACACACCGGCAGTAGACCTTCAGGTCGTCCCAGGTCTCGTAGGTCTCGCCGCGCACGTCCATCTGGACGCCGTCGATGAGCTCGTCGAGCCCGCCGAGCGGGATCGGGAAGGCGCGCGCGGCATGGGCGAGGGCGACGGCGACCGGATCGGTGTCGTCCTCCTCGACCTCGTCCTCCCGGACCCGGGCGAGCAGCGCCCGGGTGTCCTCCAGCCGCTTCAGCTTCACCTCGTCGGCCAGGTCGCCGTCGCCGATGTCGTCCACGCGCCGGGAGAACGCGTACAGCGCCGACATGGCGCGGCGCTTGGGCGTGGGCAGCAAGCGGATGCCATAGGCGAAGTTGCGCGCCTGCTGCCCGGTGACGGTCTCGCAGTAGCTGTAGGCGGCGAGTACCGGTGCGGACACGTGCGACGGAGAATCCACGGTCTGGATCACCCCTCTCCTCGCAGGATCACGCCCGCCTCACGCAGCAACTGGACCTTGCCGGGTCGGGGCGGGCCGGGAAGTACGTCGTATTCGGCGGCGGCGATCGCCCTGATCGCCGCCCTTCCCCCCGCCACGAACCCTGCGAGCAGCAGCTTCAACCTGCCGTTGACGCTACCCACCAGGGGGGCGCCTTCATTCAGCAGATCGCGGGCGCGTTGCACCTCGTATGCAACCAGGGCGCGCACCGATGCGCTCGCGGTTTTCGCGGAGAGATCCGTTTCCTGGACGTGAAAGCGCTTCATGTCCGCGGCCGGGAGGTAGATCCGGTCGCGGCCGAGGTCCTCCGCGACGTCCTGGAGGTGTTCCACGATCTGCAACGCGGTGCAGATCGCGTCGGAGAGCCGGATCCGCTCGGGGGTCGAGGTGCCGGTGACGGCGAGGACGAGGCGGCCGACGGGGTTGGCGGACAGTTCGCAGTAGGCGAGGAGGTCGTCGTAGGTCTCGTAGCGGGTGACGAGCTGGTCCTGGCGGTTGGCGGCGATCAGGCCGAGGAAGGGCTCGGGGGTGAGGGAGCGACGGCGGACGGTGGCCTGGAGGCGGCGCAGCAGGGGGTGGCGCGGAGCGCCGTCGAAGACGCGGCGCAGGTCGGCCTCGAAGGCGTCGAGGAGGACCAGGCGGTCCTCGGACTCGGCCGGCGACACGCCGAGCAGCCGGGCGTCGGCACCGCCGGGGGCGAGGTCGCCGTCACCGATGTCGTCGACGAGGCGGGCGAAGCCGTAGACGGCCATGAGGTCGGTGCGCCAGGCCTTGGGCAGGAAGAAGGGGGCCACGGGAAAGTTCTCGCTCGTGGCCTTGTCCAGGGTGGCGCGCTCCGGATCCGACGCCGTTTCGGTGGCCGTCACCGGGCGCTGCCATGCGCGGGGACGGCACATGCTGCGTTGAGCTGGGGAGTTTCCGTAGCCATTGCCGTCACATCTCCCGTTCTACACTGCCGACCCAATAGACACTATTTCGGACACGCCGCCCGGCAATCCGCGGGGTCGCCCTGGCGCGGGGTGTCGCGCATTATCGCCCCACTTGCCGCTTTCCGGCACCGGTACAGCTTACGTTGTACAACGCGGCGAGGTCCGTCGGGGTGTCCTGCACATCACAACAACACACCGATTGGCTCCAAGATTCCTCAGATCAAACGGAGTTGACGGTTCCTTTGCATACGCCGGCCCCGCCGGACGGCTTCCGGCGGGGCCTTGGCCGAAACGGGCTACTTGCCCGTGAACTTCTCGTACTCCTTCAAGACCTCTTCGGTCGGTCCGTCCATGCGCAGCTCGCCGCGCTCCAGCCACAGGACGCGGTTGCAGGTGTCGCGGATGGACTTGTTGTTGTGACTGACCAGAAACACCGTGCCGGCCTCCTTGCGCAGTTCCCGGATGCGTTCCTCGGAGCGCTTCTGGAACTTGCGGTCACCGGTGGCGAGCGCCTCGTCGATCATGAGGACGTCGTGGTCCTTGGCGGCGGCGATGGAGAACCGGAGCCGGGCGGCCATACCGGAGGAGTACGTGCGCATCGGCAGGGTGATGAAGTCGCCCTTCTCGTTGATGCCCGAGAAGTCGACGATGTCCTGGTAGCGCTCCTTGATCTGCTCCCGGGACATCCCCATGGCGAGACCGCCCAGGGTGACGTTGCGCTCACCGGTCAGGTCGTTCATCAGGGCCGCGTTGACGCCGAGCAGCGAGGGCTGGCCGTCGGTGTAGACCCTGCCCTTCTCGGCGGGCAGCAGGCCGGCGATGGCGCGCAGCAGCGTGGACTTGCCGGAGCCGTTGGAGCCGATCAGGCCGATGGCCTCGCCGCGGTAGGCGACGAAGGACACACCGCGCACGGCGTGCACCTTGCGCACCCCGCGCTCCTCGCCGCGCTTGATGATGCGGCTCAGGGCGGCCGTCGCGCTGCCCTTGCCGGTCTTGGCGCCGTTGACGCGGTAGACGATGTGCAGGTCGTCCGCGATGACGGTGGGGCGAAGCTCCCCGGTGTTCCGCTCCGCGTTCTGCTCGGCGTTCTGCCCTGCGTTGTGCTCGGCGTTCAGCTCAGCCACGGCCGTACCTCTCCTCCGCCTTCCAGAAGTACACGAAACCGCCGGCGAAGACGACCACGGCCCAGAACAGCGCGATGGCCCACACGTGCGGCGGCAGGTTCGAGGCGCCGTAGCCGTCGATCAGCGCGTAGCGCATCAGGTCCATGTAGACGGCGGCCGGGTTGACCTGGAGCAGCCGGACCGCGATCTCGGAGCGGCCCTCCATCATCTTGTTGATGGAGAACATCACACCGGAGGTGTACATCCAGGTACGCAGGATGAACGGCATCAGCTGGGCGAGGTCCGGCGTCTTGGCGCCCATGCGGGCCACGATCATCGCGAGCCCGGTGTTGAACAGGAACTGCAGCAGCAGGACCGGCACGATCAGCAGCCAGGCGGGGCTCGGGTAGCTGCCGAAGCCGATCGCCACGACGAACATCACGATCATCGAGAACAGCAGCTGCTGGAGCTGCTGCAGCGAGAAGGAGATGGGCAGCGAGGCGCGCGGGAAGTGCAGGGCGCGCACCAGGCCGAGATTGCCGGAGATCGCACGGACACCCGACATGACCGAGCTCTGCGTGAAGGTGAACACGAACACGCCCGTGACCAGGAACGGGATGTACACGTCCTGGGACAGACCGCGGCTCGCGTGCAGGATCACGCCGAAGATGAAGTAGTACACGCCCGCGTTCAGCAGCGGCGTCGCCACCTGCCACAGCTGGCCCAGCTTGGCCTGGCTGTACTGCGCCGTCAGCTTCGCCTGGGAGAAGGCGAGGATGAAGTGGCGCCGCCCCCACAGCTGGCGGACGTACTCGGACAGCGAGGGCCGGGCGCCGCTCACGGCGAGCCCGTACTTGGCGGCGAGCTGCGCCGCCGTCAGTCCCTCGTCGGGCGACGGTATCGCGCTCACCGCGACACCGCCGTCATGGGTTGTGTGACTCACGAGTGGAAATCCGGACTCTCTTTGGTAAGAAGCTTGCTCTCTTCGGTAAGAGAAGCTTCTCAGATCACCGGGGGACGGCCCAGCCGGGTCAGCCGCCACACCGTGCGCCAGCGCATCGGGCGGCGGGGGCCGCACGGCGTGGTCCAGCCCTCCTTGAAGCCGCCGAACCAGGCCCGCAGCGCCGGACGGGAGGGGCGGCGCAGCAGGGTGAGCAGCAGCCAGACCCCGAGGTAGACGGGGACCAGCAGGGCGGGGAGATTGCGGCGGGCCAGCCAGACGCGGTTGCGGGCGACCATGCGGTGGTAGACCGCGTGCCGCGAGGGCGCGGTCGTCGGGTGGTACAGCACCATGTCGGACCGGTAGTCGATCATCCAGCCGGCGTCGAGGGCCCGCCAGGCCAGGTCGGTCTCCTCGTGGGCGTAGAAGAACTCGTCCGGCAGCCCGCCGACCTCGGCGAACACCCGGGTACGGACGGCGTTGGCGCCGCCCAGGAAGGTGGTCACCCGGGAGGAGCGCATCGGGTCGGAGGCGCGCAGCCGGGGCACATGGCGGCGCTGGGTCTCGCCGGTCTCCGGATCGGCGATCCGGAAGCTGACGATGCCGAGCTCCGGATCCGCGGCGAAGGCCTCGCGGCACAGCTCGGCGGTGTCGTCACGGGCGAGCAGCCCGTCGTCGTCGAGGAAGAGCAATATGTCGACATCCCGGCCGCCGGGGCCGAAGGCCTCTATGCCGACGTTGCGGCCGCCGGGGATGCCCAGGTTCTCGGGCAGCTCGATCGTCCGTACGCCTTCGGGGACGTCCGGGACGGGCGAGCCGTTGCCGACGACCACCACCTCCACCGGGTCGCCGTCCTGCTTGGCGACCGAGTCGAGCAGGGCCCGCAGCTCCTCGGGGCGGTTGCCCATGGTGATGACAACGGCGCCGACCCGCATGGCCGTGTTCACTTCAGCCTGCTGGAGGCGAGGATGGACACCAGGTGCAGCAGGGTCTGCAGCAGGGCGATGCCGGCCAGCACCGCCACACCCAGCCGGGAGAAGAACAGGTCGCCGCGCGCCTGGTCGACGATCGCCAGGACCAGGATCAGCAGGGACGCCTCGATGCCGAGGATCAGCCGGTGGAACTTCAGGGCGGCGGCGGCCCGGCGGGCCAGCGCCATCCCGGAGGAGCGCATCTCGGCGGCGGCCTCCTTGACCGGGGGCTTGCCGGCCTGGTGGCGGGCGACGCCGACCAGGTCCGTCTCGGCCTTGATCAGGATGGCGCCGAGCGCGGCCAGGGTGCCGAGGAAGGCCCACAGCCAGTCGATACGGCCGCTGCCCCACAGGTCGGCGGCGCGCAGCCCGAAGCCGGTGAGCACCGCGGCGTCGGTCAGATAGGCGCCGACCCGGTCCAGGTAGACGCCGTTCAGCGAGTACTGCTTCTTCCAGCGCGCGATCTCACCGTCGACGCAGTCCAGCAGCAGGTACATCTGGACACACACCACGCCGAGCACCGCGCCCGGGATCCCCGGCACCAGGAGCGCCGGGGCCGCGAGCACGCCGAAGACGGTCATCAGGTACGTGAGCTGGTTGGGCGTGACCCTGGTGTTGACCAGGTAGCGGTCGACCCGCAGGGACACCTCACGCATGTAGAGGCGTCCCATCCAGTGCTCACCGCTGCGCCGGTCCTTCACCCCCGCGGGGTGGACGACCGGACGGAGTTCAGCTACCGATGGCCTTGACATAGTCGGCGTAGATGTCCTTGATCTGGTTCGTCTTGAGGTCGAGGTGTTCGAGGATCGTGTAACGGCCGGGGCGGGTCTCCGGGGCGAACTCCACCACGCGCACGAACTCGTCCGCGGTGAAGCCGATCTCCTCCGGCAGCACCGGGAGCCCGTGCCGGCGCAGCACGCCGGCGGTGTGGACGGCCTCCTCGTGCGCCCCGCGCAGGTACATCGCGAAGGCCGCGCCGAGTCCGCACTGCTCGCCGTGGGCGGCCGCCCGCTTGGGGAACAGCAGGTCGAAGGCGTGGTTGATCTCGTGGCAGGAGCCGGAGGACGGGCGGGAGTCGCCGGAGATCGACATCGAGATGCCGCTGAGGACGAGCGCCTCGGCGAGCACCTGGAGGAAGTCGTTGTCGCCGATGCCGCCGGGGTGGCGCAGCACCGCCTCGCCGGCCTGGCGGGCCATGGCCGCGGCAAGACCGTCGATCTTCTCGCCGTTGACCCGGTTCGACAGCTCCCAGTCCGCGACCGCGTTGATGTTGGAGATCGCGTCGCCGATGCCGGCCCGGACGAAACGGGCCGGGGCCTCGCGGATCACGTCCAGGTCGATGACGACCGCGATGGGGTTCGGCACACCGTAGGAGCCGCGTCCCGCGTCGTTGTCGAGCGTCGCGACCGGCGAGCACAGGCCGTCGTGCGCGAGGTTCGTCGGCACGGCGACCAGGGGCAGGCCGACGCGGGCCGACGCGAACTTGGCACAGTCGATGATCTTGCCGCCGCCGAGCCCGACCACCGCGTCGTAGTGGCCGGACTTCATCTCGCCGGCCAGCCGGATCGCGTCGTCGAGGGTGCCGCCGCCGACCTCGTACCAGCTGGCGCCGGGCAGCGAGGGGGCGATGCGCTCGCGCAGCTTCGAGCCGGAGCCGCCGCTGACGGCGACGGCGAGCCGGCCGGACTGGGCGATGCGCTCGTCGGCGAGGACGCCGGCCAGGTCGTCCAGGGCACCCGGGCGGATGTCCACGACGACCGGCGAGGGAATCAGCCTGGTCAGTAGTGGCACGCGATCTCCCGTCCCTTGGCGAGGTCGTCGTGGTTGTCGATCTCGACCCACTTGACGTCGCCGATCGGCGCCACGTCGATCCGGAAGCCGCGGTTGACCAGCTCCTGGTACCCGTGCTCGTAGAACTGCTGCGGGTCCGTCTCCCAGACCGTCTTCAGCGCGTCCGCCAGCTCGGGGGCGGCGTCGCCCTCGATCAGGGTGACGCCGATGTACTCACCGGTAGCCTCGGCGGGGTCCATCAGCTTGGTGATCTTCGTCATGCCCTTCTCGGGGTCGACGACGACCTTCATCTCCTCGTCGGCGAGGTTCTTCACGGTGTCCAGCGCGAGGATGATCTTCTTCCCCTCGCCGCGGGCCGCGAGCAGCGTCTTCTCGACGGAGACCGGGTGCACGGTGTCGCCGTTGGCGAGGATCACGCCGCCCTTGAGGGCGTCACGGCCGCACCACAGGGAGTAGCCGTTGTTCCACTCCTCGGCCTTGTCGTTGTCGATGAGGGTGAGCTTGAGGCCGTACTTCCGCTCCAGGGCCGCCTTGCGCTCGTACACGGCCTCCTTGCGGTAGCCGACGATGATCGCGACCTCGGTCAGGCCGATCTCGGCGAAGTTGCCGAGGGTCAGGTCGAGCACCGTGATCGAGTCCTCTATGCCCGCGGGCCCCACCGGCACCAGCGCCTTGGGCAGGGTGTCGGTGTAGGGGCGCAGACGCCGTCCGGCGCCGGCCGCCAGCACGAGGCCGATCATGCGGGTTCTCCTTCGTCGTGTACGGCTGGGGCCCCGGCGGAGACCCAGAAGCGGATGCTCTCGGCGAGCACCACGAGGGCTACGGCCACGGCGAGGACCGTGAGCGCGACCGTGAACTGCGAAGCGGTGAGCACCGTGGCCAGAACGGTGACGAGCAGCGTCCGCCCCTCGTGCCCGCCGATGACGCGCACCAGCCAGGCCGGGGGCGCTCCGGCGTTGCCGCGGATGCGGTACACCGTGTCGTAGTGATGGTAGGCGACGGCCGCCACCAGGCCGAAAGCCGCAGGAAGGGCACCGTTCACCCCCGCTTTACCGGCTAGGGCGAGCACGGTGCCGTACTCGGCGGCCCGGAAGAAGGGCGGGACCAGCCAGTCGAGGGCGCCCTTGAGGGGGCGGGCGACGGCGAGGGCCGAGGTGAGGACGTAGAGCAGGGCGCCGATCACCGGCAGCACCGAGCCGTAGGCGCTGACGGCGGAGCAGGCGACCACCGCGGCACCGCCCAGGAGCGCGACGGCGGGCACGGCGAGACCCGGCAGGCCCCGCTTGGCGACCTGCTTGACGGCGTCCGCGAGTGGTCCGGAGTCGGCGAGGTCCGCCAGCGCCCGGGCCGCCCGGTCGGTGCGCCGGGCCTTGCGGGTCAGGGAGCGCAGCACGCGGCCCGCCGTGGTGTAGGCCGCCGCGAAGGCGCAGCCGACGAGCAGCGCGTAGAAGGTGATCCGCGGGGTGGTGGCCGCGGTGAGGACCGCGATCATCGCCCAGCGCTCGCCGATCGGCAGCACGATCATCCGCCGCAGCCACACCGTCCAGCCGACGCTGTCCAGCTTGTCGGAGAGCGCGGCGGTGGGGCTGGTGTTGGCGGCGGCGTCGTGGTTGGCCTCGTTGAAGGAGAAGTCGACCACGTGCCGGCAGGTCTGCAGGACCATGGCGCCGAGGGCGAGGGCCCATACGTCGTCATGGCCGCCGCCCCGGGCCGCTCCCAGCGCGAGGCCGGCGTAGTAGGCGTACTCCTTGGCCCGGTCGAAGGTGGCGTCGAGCCAGGCGCCGAGCGTGGAGTACTTCAGGGCGTAGCGGGCGAGCTGGCCGTCGGTGCAGTCCAGCACGAAGGACGCGATCAGCAGCACGCCGGCCGCTATGAATCCGCCGCGGGTGCCGGTGGCCGCGCAGCCCGCCGCGATCAGGGCGGTGAGCAGCGAGGCCGTGGTGACCTGGTTCGGGGTCAGGCCGCGCCGGGCGCACCAGCGGGCGAGGTAGCGCGAGTAGGGGCTGATGAAGAAGGTGGTGAAGAAGCCGTCGCGGGACTTCACCGCCGACTTCAGGCGTACGGCCTCGTCGTCGACGGCGGCGACGGCCTGCCGCGCTTCGTTGCGGGCCTGGGGGTCGGCGGGGACCGCGGCGACCAGGCTGCCCAGCTCCGGCCGGTGCACCTCGCCGCCGTCGGCGTCGAGGGTGGTGACGACGCGGTCGGCGAGGCTGTCCACGGCGAGCACGGTGCCGCCCCCGGCGGAGGTCTCGCGGGCCACGGCCCGGGTCATGGCCTGCCGGGCGGCCGGCTGGGCGGTCACGGCGCCGGGGATCGCGCAGAGCGGGAAGCGCGGGTCGGTCAGGCCGAGACGCAGGGCGTGCTGGTGACCGACGAAGCGGGCGTCGACCAGGGCCACACGGTCGCCGGCGGGTGCGGCGGCGAGCAGGGTCTCGGCCTCGGCGGCGTCCGTTGCCACCCGGACGTCGAAGCCGAGCGACCGCAGATCGTTCTCGAGGGACGATCCGGGGACCGGCTGACCGGTGACGATGGCGGTCGACAACCGAACTCACTCCCTGGGTGCCGGCGATGTGGCGCCGGTCTCTTGCGTGGTGGGGCGCCCTGCCAACGGCACCCGGGCGGCATGTCGGCAGAGGTTATCGGATGGGCGGGAGCCCTTGTTCACCGGCCGTTCACGGCCCGGCCCACGGAGGCTGCCCCGGCCTTTGCCGCGATCATCATCGGGGATCCGGGGCCCGGCCCACAAACCAAGGGCCCAGACCCGGGCATCCGGGACACCCGGCGCGTCGGCACGTCGGCATAGGGTGAACGACCATGACGTGGCTGATCACCGGCGGAGCCGGATACATCGGGGCGCACGTGGCACGGGCCATGGCAGGCGCCGGGGAGAGCGTCGTGGCGCTGGACGACCTCTCGGCGGCGGTGCCCGCGCGACTGCCCGCGGACGTCCCGCTGGTCGAGGGCTCGACACTGGACGGCGACCGGCTGAAGCGGGTCCTCGCCGAGTACGACGTCACGGGCGTCGTCCACCTCGCGGCGCGCAAGCAGGTCGCCGAGTCGGTGGCGCAGCCCACGCGCTATTACCAGGAGAACGTGGGCGGTCTGGCCACTCTGCTGGACGCGGTCGCCGAGGCGGGGATCAAGCGCCTGGTGTTCTCCTCGTCGGCGGCGGTGTACGGCAACCCGGATGTGGGCCTGATCACGGAGGACACCCCGTGCGCACCGGTGAACCCGTACGGCGAGACCAAGCTGGCCGGTGAGTGGCTGGTGCGGGCGGCCGGAAAGGCGCACGGAATCTCCACGGTGTGCCTGCGCTACTTCAACGTGGCGGGCGCCGCGGCACCGGAACTCGCGGACACCGGCGTGTTCAACATCGTGCCGATGGTCTTCGACCGGCTCACCCGCGACGAGGCCCCGCGGATCTTCGGTGCCGACTATCCGACACCGGACGGCACCTGCATCCGGGACTACATCCATGTGGCCGACCTCGCCGAGGCCCACCTCGCCGCGGCCCGCCGGCTCGCCGACGGGAGCGTGTCCGGCGATCTGACGCTGAACATCGGGCGGGGCGAGGGCGTCTCGGTGCGCGAACTGATCACGGTCGTCGGCGAGGTCACCGGCGACCGCCGGGAGCCGGTGGTGCAGGCGCGCCGGCCGGGGGACGCGCCGCGCGCGGTCGCCTCGGCCGAGCGGGCCGCCGAACAGCTGGGCTGGCGGGCCCGGCGCGGGGTCCACGAGATGGTCGCCTCGGCCTGGCAGGGCTGGCTGCTGCACCACGGCGGCTGAGCGGAGGACGAACCGAGGGGCAGCCGCACCCGTTCTGACCTGCGGAACGTTTCCGCAGGTCAGGGCACATGACAACGGTGTTCAGTGCCGCGTTGCCCCATACCCCCCACCCGTAGTTCACTGGGCCGAGCCGGACGGATACGGAAGGGCGGACGTCATGGGGGCAGGGCACGACCACGGACACGCGCACAGCCATGCGCCGCCCACGGGTACGGCCGCGGCAGCGTACCGGGGCCGGCTGCGGATCGCGCTGGGCATCACGCTCACGATCATGGTGGTGGAGATCGTCGGCGGTCTGGTCGCGGACTCGCTCGCGCTGATCGCGGACTCGGCGCACATGGCGACCGACGCGGTGGGCCTCGGCATGGCCCTGCTCGCGATCCACTTCGCCAACCGCCCGCCGAGCACCAACCGCACCTTCGGCTTCGCCCGCGCCGAGATCCTCGCCGCCCTGGCCAACTGCGTGCTGCTGCTCGGGGTCGGCGGATACGTTCTGTACGAGGCGATCCAGCGGTTCGTGACGCCCGCGGAGACCCGGGGCGGCGTGATGATCGTGTTCGGTCTGATCGGCCTGGTCGCGAACTCGGTCTCGCTGACCCTGCTGATGCGCGGGCAGAAGGAGAGCCTGAACGTGCGCGGCGCCTTCCTGGAGGTCGCCGCGGACGCGCTGGGCTCGTTCGCGGTGCTGGTGTCGGCGGCGGTGATCCTGACCACCGGCTGGCAGGGCGCCGACCCGGTCGCGTCGCTGGTCATCGGCGTGATGATCGTGCCGAGGACGCTGAAGCTGCTGCGCGAGACGCTGGACGTGCTGCTGGAGGCGGCCCCGAAGGGCGTCGACATGGCCGAGGTGCGGGCGCACATCCTGGCGCTGGACGGCGTGGAGGACGTCCACGACCTGCACGCGTGGACGATCACCTCCGGGATGCCGGTGCTGTCGGCGCATGTGGTGGTCAGGTCCGACGTGCTCAGCGCCGTCGGCCACGAGAAGCTGCTGCACGAGTTGCAGGGCTGCCTCGGCGACCACTTCGACGTGGAGCACTGCACCTTCCAGCTGGAGCCGAGCGGGCACGCGGAGCACGAGGTCCGGCTGTGCCACTGACCGGGCGCGAGGACACCACCGACGAGGCGCACGGGCGTTCGGCACCCACCCCGGACGGTTCCGTGATCTCCTGATAGGGCAGATGATCTACCGGGTCCGGCTTCCGGTGCCGCGCCGCGCGCGGACGTGCGGGGAAGTGCCGGGAGTGCCGGATTCGTACGGCAGACTTGGGGTGCGAAGACCGAGGCGAAGGATGGGTATGCCGATCACACCTGCCACCGCGACGCACAGCTCGTCGAATGGCACCGCAGAGGCGATTTTGCTGGAACTGGTCGACGAGAAGGGTGTGACGATCGGCACGGCGGAGAAGCTCGCCGCGCACCAGCCGCCGGGACAGCTGCACCGCGCGTTCTCGGTGTTCCTCTTCGACGAGCAGGGCCGGCTGCTGCTGCAGCAGCGGGCGCTCGGCAAGTACCACTCCCCCGGTGTGTGGTCCAACACCTGCTGCGGTCACCCGTACCCGGGCGAGGCGCCGTTCGCCGCCGCGGCCCGGCGCACCTTCGAGGAGCTCGGCGTGTCCCCGTCGCTGCTGGCGGAGGCGGGCACGGTCCGCTACAACCACCCGGACCCGGCCTCGGGCCTGGTCGAGCAGGAGTACAACCACCTGTTCGTCGGCCTGGTGCAGGCGCCGCTCGCGCCGGACGCGGAGGAGGTCGCCCAGACCGCCTTCGTGACGCCCGCCGAGCTGGCCGAGCGGCACGCCCGCGACCCCTTCTCGGCCTGGTTCATGACCGTCCTGGACGCGGCCCGCCCGGCGATCAGAGAACTGACGGGCCCGTCCGCGGGCTGGTGAGCCGCGCAGGGATCGTAGAACGCATACGGCGGCCCGCGACGCTACGACAGCGCCGCCGGGCCTCGCGGATCAGCACCCCCGCCGACCTCGGCGCCACGACAGCCTCGCCGGCCCGCGGGCACGCACAGTGACCTGCCGGGTCGGCAGCCTCGTGGGCCTGCAGCGCTACGGCACTCTCGCCGGCCCGCCCGGCCACGCGGTCCCGTCGGCCTCCGGTACGGCAACCTCCTCGGTTTCGGGTCCACGGCTCTCGCTGGCCCGGCAGCCTCGCCGGCCCGCCGCAGCGCGAGCAAAGGCCTGCCGGGTCGGCAGCCTCGCCGGCCTGCAGCGCTACGGCACTCGCGCCGACCCGCCGGGCCACGCAGTCTCACCGGCCTCCGGTACGGCAGCCTCCTCGGCCCCGGGGCCACCGCGCTCCCGCCGACCTCGGGGCCACGGCAGCCTCGTCGGCCTGCGGGGGCACGCACAGAGGCCTGCCGGGTCGGCAGCCTCGTGGACCTGCAGCGTTACGCCGCTGCCGTCGGCCCGCCGGGCCACGCAGTCCCGTCGGCCTCCGGTATGGCAGCCTCCTCGGCCCCGGGCCTCGACGCTCCCGCCGACCACGGCGCCACGGCAGGCTCGCCGGCCCGCGAGGGCACGCACAGAGGCCTACCGGGGTCGGCAATCTCGCCGGCCTGCAGCGTTACGGCACTCGCGCCGGCCCGCGGGTCTGCGGTGACAAGGCGGCTCGGCGTGGATCTACGGGACCGTCGCGGGTTTGAGGGGCAGGGCGGCCCAGATCACCTTGCCGCCGCTCGCGGTGTGCTCCACATCGACCGTCCCGCCCGCCTCATACGCCACCTCGCGGACCAGGAGCAGGCCCCTGCCCCCGGTCTGGCCGTGATCGGCCTCCAGGGCGGTCGGACGGTAGGGGTGGTTGTCCTCCACGGACACCCGCACCCACTCGGCCCCGACGGCGACCTCCACGGCCAGCATCGGCGACAGCAGCGCCGCGTGCCGGACCGCGTTGGTGACCAGCTCGGAGACGATCAGCAGCAGGCCGTACACCAGCTCGTCGGAGACCGGTACGCCCTGGCGCAACAGCAGGTCCCGTACGGCGTGCCGGGCCTGCGGGACCGAGGCGTCCACCGCGGCGGCGGTGAACCGCCAGACGCCTTCGTACGGCAGTGGATCGGGCAGCCGCTCGGCGCCCCCCGCTGGGCGCGGCCCGTCACCGCGCCCGTGGTTGTCCATCGTCCGGTCGCCACCCTCGCGCTCGATTGTCACCACACGTCGAGTGTTGGTAACGATCCGCTCCGGTCCGCAGGACTGAACACAAGTCAGCGGGTATCGAACGTTTTTTGACCGAGTGCGTATGACACGGTCACGTGTGGGACTGTTCCTGTCGCCCGGACGCCGGTTCGCGAACTAGTCGGGTCGTACGTGTTTGGACTGCCCCTGCTCCTGTCCCTGCGTGTGCCCGGCCCGGCCCACACCCGCCGTACCAGCCTGAGCCCCCGATACGATCCGCGCATGGAGCCCCAGCTGTCGCACCGCATCGAAGGTGCTGTCGCCACCGTCGTCATCCGCAACCCGGCCAAGCGCAACGCCATGACCGCCGCGATGTGGCGGACCCTGCCGCCGCTGCTGGACGAGTTGGCGCGTGACCCCGGCGTACGGGCGCTGGTGCTCACCGGTGAGGGCGGGACCTTCTGCGCGGGCGCGGACATCAGCACGCTCCAGGGCTCCCCGGAGGAGGCACAGCGGCTCGCGGTGGCGGCCGAGGAGGCGCTCGCCGCGTTCCCCAAGCCGACCGTGGCCGCCGTGCGCGGACACTGCGTGGGCGGCGGGGCACAGCTCGCCGCGGCCTGCGATCTGCGCCTGGCGGAGGAGGGCGCGCTGTTCGGTGTGACCCCGGCGCGGCTCGGCATCGTCTATCCGGCCTCCTCGACCCGCCGGCTGGTGTCGCTGGTGGGTCCGGCCACCGCCAAGTACCTGTTGTTCACGGCCGAGTTGATCGACACCGGGCGGGCGCTCGGCACCGGGCTGGTGGACGAGGTGCTGCCGGAGGGCGAACTGGGCAAGCGGGTCGCGGAGTTGGCCCGGGTCCTGGTCTCCCGCTCGCAGCTGACCCAGGCCGCCGCGAAGGAGTTCGCGGGCGGCCGTACCGACCGGGACGCCCACTGGGCGCAGGCGGCCCGCGGCAACCCGGACACCGCGGAGGGGGTCGCCGCGTTCCTGGAGCGCCGGCAGCCGCGGTTCACGTGGAGCGGGTCTACGTCAGACTGAACCGGCCGCCAGTGCGGAGCTCCTCGACGAGGTGGGCGGGCGCTTTGTGCGGCGCGCCCGCGTCGTAGGGGGGCCGGGGGTCGTACTCGGTCCACAGCTGGACGGCCTGGGCGTGTTCGTCGCCGGCGATCCTGCCGACCAGGGTGAGGGCCATGTCGAGACCGGCGGAGACCCCGGCCGCGGTGACGTACTTGCCGTCGGTGACGACCCGGTCGCCCGTCGGTTCGGCGCCGAACTCCTTCAGCAGATCCAGGACGGCCCAGTGACTGGTCGCGCGGCGGTCGCGCAGCAGCCCCGCGGCGGCGAGCAGCAGCGAGCCCGAACAGACCGAGGTCGTCCAGGCGCTCGTCGCGTCGGCCGCGCGCAGCCAGTTCAGCAGGGCCGGACTCTCCATCTGGGTAACGGTGCCGGGTCCTCCCGAGACCACCAGGACGTCGGGGCTGGGCACCTCGTCGAGTGCCTTGTCGGCGGTGACGGCGAGAAAGCCCGTGTCGGTACGGACGGGACCGGAGCGCTCGGCGACGAACACGGTCTCGGCACCGGGGAGGCGGGAGAGGATCTCGTAGGGGCCGACCGCGTCGAGGGCGGTGAACCGGTCGTAGACGACGACGGCGATCTGCATGGGGTGTCCCTTCGTGGTGTGTCCCCGGTCCTCCGGCAGCAGCCGGCCGCTGCGTCGGGCGGACGGCGGCTCGACCCGCCGGGACTCGATGGACTGCGGGGCCGGGAGATCAGTGGGCTTCAGCCCAGGGCTCAGGGGGCCATGGCCGGGCGGAAGCGGCGGCGGTACTCGGCCGGGGCCGTGCCGAGGGTCTTGACGAAGGCGCGGCGCATGGCCTCGGGTGTGCCGTAGCCGCTGGCGCGGGCGACCTCCTCGATGTTGTCGGGGGTGTCCTCCAGCAGGCGGCGGGCGTGTTCCAGGCGGACCCGGTCGACGTAGCGGCCGGGGGTCATGCCGGTCTCCTCGCGGAAGGCGCGCGCGAAGTGGCGCGGGGAAAGGCGGGCGCGGGCGGCGAGCGCGTCGACCGTCAGGTCGCCCGCGGGATGCTCGGTGATCCAGCGCTGGACCTCCCGCAGTGGTGCGCGCTGCGCTGTCTGCGCGGCGAGCTGGGCACTGAACTGCGCCTGGTTGGCGGGCCGGCGCAGGAAGACCACCAGGTGCCGGGCGACGGCGAGCGCCACGTCCCGGTCCAGGTCCTCCTCGACCAGGGCCAGGGCCAGGTCGATGCCGGAGGTCACCCCGGCCGAGGTGGCGACGTGCCCGTCCCGGACGTAGATCGGCTCCGGATCCACGGCGACGGCCGGGTGGTCGCGGGCGAGCTTGCCGCAGTAGGCCCAGTGGGTCGTCGCCCGGCGGCCGTCGAGGAGACCGGCGGCGGCGAGCGGGATGGCGCCCGTGCACACCGAGACCAGGCGCGACGCGCGCGGTCCCCGGGCGCGCAGCCAGTCGATCAGCCGGGGGTCGGGGTGGCGCGTGCCCTCGCCGCCGGGCACCAGCAGGGTGTGCGGGTCGGGGGCGGTGGTGAGCGCCTCGTCGGGTACGAGGGTCAGGCCGCTGGAGGTGCGCACCGGGCCGCCGTCCAGGGAGGCGGTTCGGACCCGGTAGGTGCCCGGCGTGTGCTTCTCGGCGCCCGCGAACACCTCGAGCGGCCCGGTGACGTCGAGGCTCTGGACGCCGTCGAAGAGGACGAAGAGGACGGTTCGCTGCGCCATGCCCTCGATTCTTCGCTCCCGCCGGGGTGGCCGCAATGACGTGTTTCCCACCTTTTCTGCCATGCGTGGCCGTGTCGCGGCGCATGGGCGGGCGGCGTCCGAGGTACCCGGTGACGGTCAGCGGAACCGGTGAGAAGGGAGAATTCCGTGTTCAGTGCCCTCGCAGACATAGTGCGCCAGATCGGCGGGGCCGTCGCCACGGTGGTCACGCTGCCGTTCCGGGCGCTCGCCCGGCTGTTCGGCGGAGCCTCGTCCACCGCACGCGGGAGCCGGGCCTGAGAAAGGGCCCGGCGGCCCGGCGGCCCGCCGAGATGCCGCCCTGATCCCCGGTTGTCGGTGTCACCTGCCACAATTGCCGCGCAACCTCAGTGGAGAAGGCGGTACGGGATCGTGACGACACCCGGATCCATCGGAGCGGGATCCATCGAAGGCAGGATCGCCGAGGAACTCGGCGTACGGGAGCGGCAGGTGAAGGCCGCGGTGGAACTGCTCGACGGCGGTTCGACGGTGCCCTTCATCGCCCGCTACCGCAAGGAAGCGACCGAGATGCTCGACGACGCGCAGCTGCGCACGATCGAGGAGCGGCTGCGCTATCTGCGGGAGCTGGAGGAGCGGCGGACCGCGATCCTGGACTCGGTGCGCGAGCAGGGCAAGCTGACCGAGGAGCTGGAGGCCCGCATCCGCGGCGCCGAGACCAAGGCGCGGCTGGAGGACATCTACCTCCCCTACAAGCCCAAGCGGCGCACCAAGGCGCAGATCGCGCGCGAGGCGGGTCTGGAGCCGCTGGCGGAGGGCCTGCTGGGCGATCCGACGGTGGAGCCGCTGGCGGCCGCCGCCGCGTTCGTGGACGCCGACAAGGGCGTCGCCGACCCGCAGGCCGCGTTGGAGGGCGCTCGGGCGATCCTCACCGAGCGGTTCTCGGAGGACGCCGACCTGATCGGCGAGCTGCGCGAGCGCATGTGGGTGCGCGGGCGGCTGGCCGCGAAGGTGCGCGAGGGCAAGGAGGAGGCGGGCGCGAAGTTCGCCGACTACTTCGACTTCGCCGAGCCCTTCACCGAGCTGCCCTCGCACCGCGTCCTGGCGATGCTGCGCGGCGAGAAGGAGGAGGTCCTGGACCTCGTCTTGGAGCCGGAGGAACCGGCTGATTCCTCATCGGTTCCCTCGTCGTACGAGGGCATCGTCGCGAACCGGTTCGGGATCGCCGACCGCGGCCGCCCCGCCGACAAGTGGCTGACGGACACCGTCCGCTGGGCGTGGCGCACCCGCATCCTCGTCCACCTCGGCATCGACCTGCGCCTCAGGCTGCGGACGGCCGCCGAGGACGAGGCGGTGAACGTGTTCGCGGCGAACCTGCGCGATCTGCTGCTGGCCGCCCCGGCCGGCACGCGCGCGACGCTGGGCCTGGACCCCGGTTTCCGTACGGGCGTGAAGGTGGCCGTGGTAGACGCGACCGGCAAGGTCGTCGCCACGGACGTGATCTACCCGCACGTGCCGGCCAACAAGTGGGACGAGGCCCTCGCCAAGCTGGCCCGGCTCGCGAAGGAGCACGCGGTCGAGCTGATCGCGATCGGCAACGGCACCGCCTCCCGCGAGACCGACAAGCTCGCCGGTGAGCTGATCACCAAGCACCCGGAGCTGAAGCTCACCAAGGTGATGGTGTCCGAGGCGGGCGCGTCGGTGTACTCGGCCTCGCAGTACGCCTCGCAGGAGCTGCCGGACATGGACGTGTCGCTGCGCGGCGCGGTCTCCATCGCCCGTCGGCTGCAGGACCCGCTGGCCGAGCTGGTGAAGATCGACCCGAAGTCCATCGGCGTCGGCCAGTACCAGCACGACCTGTCCGAGGTGAAGCTGTCCCGCTCGCTGGACGCGGTCGTGGAGGACTGTGTGAACGGCGTCGGTGTGGACGTCAACACCGCGTCCGTGCCGCTCCTGTCGCGCGTGTCGGGCATCTCCTCCGGCCTGGCCGAGAACATCGTGGCGCACCGGGACACCAACGGCCGGTTCAGGTCCCGCTCCGAGCTGAAGAAGGTGGCGCGGCTCGGCCCGAAGGCGTACGAGCAGTGCGCGGGCTTCCTGCGGATCCGGGGCGGCGACGACCCGCTGGACGCCTCCAGCGTGCACCCCGAGGCCTACCCGGTGGTCCGCCGCATGGTGAAGACCACCGGCCAGGAGGTCGCCTCCCTCATCGGCAACACCGGTGTGCTGCGCTCGATGCGGCCCGCCGACTTCGTGGACGACACGTTCGGACTGCCGACCGTGACGGACATCCTGAAGGAGCTGGAGAAGCCGGGCCGCGACCCGCGTCCCGCCTTCAAGACGGCCGCCTTCAAGGAGGGCGTGGAGAAGATCTCCGACCTGTCCCCCGGGATGATCCTGGAGGGCGTGGTGACGAACGTGGCCGCGTTCGGCGCGTTCGTGGACGTCGGTGTCCACCAGGACGGCCTGGTGCACGTCTCGGCGATGTCCAAGACGTTCGTCAAGGACCCGCGCGATGTCGCCAAGCCCGGCGACATCGTCAAGGTGAAGGTCCTCGACGTGGACATCCCGCGCAAGCGGATCGCGCTGACCCTGCGCCTGGACGACGAGGCCGCGCCGCAGGGACAGGGCGGCGGCCGGCAGCAGCGCGGTGGCGGCGCCCGGCCGCCCCAGCAGCGGCAGGGCCAGCGTCAGGGCCGCGGTGGCGAACAGGGCGGGCGGCAGGCGCCGCCGCCGGCCAACAGCGCCATGGCCGACGCGTTGCGGCGGGCAGGGCTGCTGGATCCGAAGAAGCGCTGACGGATGGGGCCGGGCCGGGCGAGTCGATCGTCCGGCCCGTACCCGCAAAACCGGGTGCCCCGGAGATCACCTGGTTGTCAGACTCACCCCATGACCGTCACGGACCCCAAGCACGACCTCCAGACCTATCTCCAGGACGCCCGCGACGTCCTCCTGTGGAAGCTGGAGGGCTTGTCCGAGTACGACGTCCGGCGCCCCCTGACCCCGACGGGGACCAATCTGCTGGGGCTGGTGAAGCACCTCACCGGCGCCGAAGCCCTGTACTTCGGCGCGACCTACGGCCGGCCCTTCGACGGAACGCCCCTGTGGATCACCGGGGACGCGGAACCCAACGCCGACCTGTGGGCCCGACCGGACGAGAGCCGCGAGGACATCGTCGGCCGGTACCGCGCGGCCTGGGCGCACTCAGACGAGACCATCGCCGCACTGCCCCTGGACGCGGTCGGCCGGATACCCGGGGGCAAGGGCAGAGAGGTGACGCTGCACCACAGCCTCACCCACCTGATCGCCGAGACCCACCGGCACGCCGGACACGCCGACATCGTCCGGGAGCTGATCGACGGGGCGACGGGGCAGCGGCCGGGCGGCACCAACATGGCGCCCGGGGACCGAGCCGCCTGGGCGGCGCGCCGGGAGCGGGTGCAGAGGGCAGCCGAAGAAGCTTGACGGAAAAGTCTGTTGAGAGAACGGTCGGATCACTACCATTCGATCGGTTTCGACTTCTGCCCTGCTTCGGGGCGAAAACTCATCCTTTTGGGGACTCATGTTCAGACGTTCCGCCGTCGCGGCCCTGTCCGGCGCGCTCGCACTGTCGGCCCTCACCGTGACGGCCGCCCGGGCCGACTCCGGCGCCGGAGACACCCAGGTCCTCCTGGCCGTCGTCAACGGCGGCGAGCCGGTCGTGCTGGGCGCGATGACGAAGAAGACGGTCACCCTCAGCATCAGCGCGAGCGACGACTCCGGGATCAAGGACGCCTACGGCTGGCTCTACCACGGCTCGTTCGACAACCCCGACGGCTTCGCCGGCCCCGGTTCCGACACTCCGCTGACCTGCACCCCGGTCGCCGGCAGCACCACCACCTCCACCTGCACCGCCAGCATCACCATCGACCCGAACGCAATGCTCATCAACGCCAACGCCGGTACCTGGCACATCTGGACGTCCGTGGACGCCAACGACTTCGACTACGTCGACACCGAGAACGCGGGCACCTTCCTGATGAAGCGTGCCGCCAAGCTGACCGTCGACGCCTCCCCCGAGCCGGTGGCCGCGGGTGCCACGATCACCGTCAAGGGTGCGCTGACCCGCGCCGACTGGGGCAAGGGCGGCACCTACAGCGGCTACGCGGGCCAGTCGGTGAAGCTGCAGTTCCGGAAGGCCGGCACCACGACGTACACCACCGTGAAGACGGTGACCAGCGGCACCGGCGGCGCTCTCAAGACCACGGCGACGGCCACCGCGGACGGCTACTGGCGCTGGAGCTTCGCCGGGACCGGCACGACCGGGCCGGCCAAGGCCTCCGGCGACTACGTCGACGTCACCACGGGCTGACCCGGCGGGCCCTAACGCTCCGTCACCTTCCCCGCCGCCACCTCCAGGCGGCGGGTCACCCGGACCGCGTCCAGCATGCGACGGTCGTGGGTGACCAGGAGCAGGGTGCCCTCGTAGGAGTCGAGGGCGGACTCCAGCTGTTCGATGGCCGGCAGGTCGAGATGGTTCGTCGGCTCGTCCAGAACGAGGAGGTTGACCCCCCGGCCCTGCAGCAACGCCAGCGCGGCGCGGGTGCGTTCGCCCGGGGAGAGGGTCGCGGCCGGGCGCAGGACGTGCTCGGACTTCAGGCCGAACTTGGCGAGCAGGGTGCGGACCTCGACCGGCTCGGTGTCGGGGACGGCCGCGCAGAAGGCGTCCAGCAGGGACTCGGGGCCGTGGAAGAGCCGGCGGGCCTGGTCGACCTCGCCGACCAGGACGCCCGAGCCGAGCGCCGCGTGCCCCGAGTCGAGCGGGACACGGCCGAGCAGCGCGCCCAGCAGGGTGGACTTGCCGGCGCCGTTGGCGCCGGTGACCGCGACCCGGTCCGCCCAGTCGATCTGCAGGGACACCGGTCCGAAGGTGAAGTCGCCGCGCCGGACCTCGGCGTCCCGCAAGGTCGCCACGACCGCGCCGGAGCGCGGGGCGGACGCGATCTCCATCCGCAGTTCCCACTCCTTGCGCGGCTCCTCGACCACCTCAAGGCGCTCGATCATGCGCTGGGTCTGCCGCGCCTTGGCCGCCTGCTTCTCGCTGGCCTCGCTGCGGAACTTGCGGCCGATCTTGTCGTTGTCGTTGCCGGCCTTGCGCCGGGCGTTCTTCACGCCCTTGTCCATCCAGGCCCGCTGCGTCTGCGCGCGGTCCTGGAGAGCGGCCTTCTTGTCGGCGTACTCCTCGTAGTCCTCGCGCGCGTGCCGCCGGGCCACCTCGCGCTCCTCCAGATAGGCCGCGTAGCCGCCGCCGTAGAGGTTGATCTGCCGCTGGGCCAGGTCGAGTTCCAGGACCTTGGTGACCGTGCGGGTGAGGAACTCGCGGTCGTGGCTGACGACGACCGTGCCGGCGCGCAGGCCGGTGACGAAGCGTTCCAGGCGCTCCAGACCGTCGAGGTCGAGGTCGTTGGTGGGCTCGTCCAGGAGGAAGACGTCGTAGCGGGACAGCAGCAGCGAGGCGAGCCCTGCGCGGGCCGCCTGGCCGCCGGACAGGGCGGTCATCGGCTGGTCCAGGTCCACGGCGAGGCCGAGTGTGTCGGCGATTTCCTCCGCGCGCTCCTCCAGATCGGCGCCGCCGAGGCCGAGCCAGCGCTCCAGTGCGGTCGCGTAGGCGTCGTCGGCCCCGGGTGCCCCGTCCACGAGTGCCTGGGTGGCCTCGTCCATGACGCGCTGGGCCTCGGCGACACCCGTACGACGGGCCAGGAACTCCCGGACGCTCTCGCCCGGCCTGCGCTCCGGCTCCTGCGGCAGATGACCGACGGTCGCGGCCGGCGGGGACAGCCGCAGCTCGCCCTGTTCGGGCGGGGTGAGTCCGGCGAGCAGTCTCAGCAGGGTGGACTTGCCCGCGCCGTTGGCACCGACGAGACCGATCACGTCGCCGGGTGCGACGACGAAGTCCAGCCCGGAGAAGAGGGAACGGTCACCGTGTCCGGCGGCGAGGTTCTTGGCGACGAGGGTGGCAGTCATCAGGACGCCGATCCTAATAGGCTCGGCACCCGCGTCTCAGCCACGTTTTCCGGCGGCCCCGCCGTCGCGCCTCGGCAGCGTTTCCCGGCGGCCCGCCACGCCCGCGAGCCTCAGCAGCGTTTCCCAGCGGCCCGCCACACCCTCGCACCTCGCCGCGCTTCCCGGCGGCCCGCCCTCGCACCTCGCCGCGGTTCCCGCCGGACCCGCCCTCGGGCCTCAGCGGCGTTCCCGGTGGCCGCCCCGCATCTCACGCCTCCACGTCTCACAGCCTCCACTGACCGGAGGACCCGCCCACGCGCCCCAACCCGGCCTCCCGGCACCCCGCCCCCACACGTCCACGACCCCCGCTTCCCCCAGGCCCCTCAACGCGCCCCAGCCCGCCTCCTGGGCCCCGCCCGCATCGCACCCCCCGTTTCCCAGCGGGTCCGCTCTGCGCCTCAGTCCCGTCTCCCGCCGGTGACCGGCGCCGCGAGGACGCCCCCCGTGGTGCGGGCGACGACGTACGCCTCTGCCTTGACCGCCTTGGGGTCCAGCGGGACGCGGTGCCGGCCGGGCTCCAGGACGCCGTCGAAGACCTCGCGGGTGTGGGCGCGGTGGAGCCGGTCGAGGCGGTAGGCGGTGATCCGTACGCGGCACGCCGAGGTCACCTCGACATCCGCGGTGCCGCCGGCTGCGGCCAGTCCCACAAGTCGGCGCTGCGGGAGCGGGCTGCGGTCGAGGGCGTGCTCGATCTGCGCGACGAGCAGCGGCACGATCGGGGCCAGGCCGTCCACCCGGGCGATGTCGACCCCGGCGCGCTCGAAGGCCTCCAGTACGGCGGCCCGGTCGGCTTCGCCGACCGCGCGGCCGAAGGCGACCGCGCCGTAACCGCGCAGTTCCTCGGCGGGGACGGCCCGGGCGTCCTGGGTGATGTCGGCGCCGATGCCGATGGTGCGCAGCGCGGCGGCCAGCTTGGCCAGGACCGCGACCCGGGCGCCGATCAGCAGCACCCGCCGGCGGGGCGCGGCGGAGCCCTCCATCAGGTCGCCGAGTGCGGCGCGGTACTCGGCACCCCGGAAGCGGAACGGCCCTATGCCGTGGTAGCCGTTCAGCTCCAGGTCGGCGTGTTCGTCCGTCTGCCAGGCGAAGTCCCGCCACACGTAGTCCTCGCCGTCGCGCTCGATCACGGCGGTGACCGCCCCGCAGGCCAGGTCCGCGCACTCGGGGCAGCCGTAGATGACGAACCGGCCGTCCGGGAGCGGCGGTTCGGCCTCCAGGAGCAGTGCGCGCACCTGCTCGGTGAAGATGGCGGGCGGGACGTCCGAGGCGAGCGGGGAGACGGCGTCGAGGTCGGACAGCCGGAACAGCAGCGGACGGCCGTCCACGACGAAGTCCACGAAGTCGCGGTGGACCTGGTAGCCGCCGTCGGCGAGTACACCGCCGGCGCGGATCGCCGGTGCCAGGCCGAAGGTCGCGTATGCGGCAGACATGCTGTGAGTATCCCCACACCGGCATGGATGTGAGCGCAGCATGACAGAGTCGGCCGGACAGGGCCTATCGTCCTGGCGTGGACAGCGAGCCGAGTGACGAAGTGATCGTGGTCGGGAGCGGGGTCGCCGGGCTGACGACGGCGGTGGTCCTGGCGGAGTCCGGGCGCCGGGTGCGGGTGTGGGCGCGGGAGCCCGCCGAGCGTACGACCTCGGCGGTCGCGGGCGGCCTGTGGTGGCCGTACCGCATCGAACCCGAGCCTCTGGTGGGCGCGTGGGCGCTAGCGTCCCTCGCCGTGTACGAGGAGTCGGCGGGCCGTCCGGACGAGACGGGCGTACGCCTGGTCGACGGCGTACACCAGGGGACCCGGCTGGACGAGCTGGGTGCCTGGGGGGGCCGGGTGCCGGGCCTGCGGGCGGTGGCCGACGGTCTGGCGGCGCGGCTGCCGGTGATCGACATGCCGGTGCATCTGGCGTGGCTGCGGGAGCGGCTCGCGAAGGCCGGAGGCGTGATCGAGGCGCGCGAGGTGACCGACCTGGCCGCGGTGCCCGCGCCGGTCGTGGTCAACTGCTCGGGCTTGGACGCGCGTTCTCTGGTGCCGGACCCGGCGGTGCGCCCGGTGCGCGGGCAGCTGGTGGTCGTGGAGAACCCGGGGGTCACGACGTGGTTCACCTCCGTGGACCACTCCTCCGCCGCCTCCACGTACTTCATCCCGCAGCCGGGGGGTCTGCTGCTCGGCGGTACGGCGGAGGAGGACGACTGGTCCCTGGAGCCGGACCCGGCCACCGCCGCGGCGATCGTGGCCCGGTGCGCCGCGGTCCGCCCGGAGCTCGCGCAGGCGCGGGTGCTGGACCACCGGGTGGGTCTGCGGCCGGCCAGGGAGGCGGTACGCCTGGAACGGCAGCCGCTGCCGGACGGCCGGACGCTGGTCCACAACTACGGGCACGGCGGGGCCGGGATCACCGTCGCATGGGGGTGTGCACGGGAGGCGGCCGGGTTGGCGTTCCCGGCCGCCTGAAAGGTGCCCGCAGCCCCGCGCCCCGAAAGGGGCGCGGGGCTGTATCGATATGCGGCTCCGCCGCGTGGGCCGACCAGCCACGACGACTCCGCAGGCGCCGGGCGGCCCAAGCCGCGCAGTGACCCGGCGCCGGTCAGTTCGCCGGAATGTGCTGACCGGCGTGCGGTGCGCGGACACCGGTCAGCCGTGCCGGGGCGGGGGCCTTGGCCGTCGTACCGCCGGTGGCCCTCGCGAACGCCGGCGCCCCACCGACCAGCGGCAGCCCGGCCGACGTACCCGACAGGGACACCGTGAGGGTCGGCTTCGTGGCGGGCGGGTCGATGAGGTCCTTGTCCGTGCCCGCGATGATCAGGGCCAGCCGGTGCCCCTTGGGGACGACGTGGTCGGTGGCCGCGAGACGAAGCGTCATCGTGTACGCCTTGCCCGGGGTGAGCGGGACGCCGTCGCCGAGCGAGGCGTAGTGGCCGAGGTCGGCCCAGCCGCGGCTGAACACGGTGTAGTCGACCTTCGCCGTCTTGGCCGCCGTCTCCTTGAAGCAGGCGCTGTCCCCCGCCGTGCTCGCGCCCCAGCAGGTGCGGTGGGTGACGGTGGTGATGCCCTCGGCGGCGTCGGCGTAGTCGCGGATGGTGTCCGGGCCGAGGTCGACCAGCACGGCGGACAGGTGGGCCGAGGTGGTGGTCGGTGTCGCGGTCACCGTCACCGTGGACGAGCCGGACAGTCGCAGGTCATGGCTGAGCGGCACGGTGAGGAAGCCCGCCTTCTCCGGGGTCGGCGTGGTCAGGTGCGCCGCCCAGTCGGTCTCGCTCAGTTTCGGGTCGTCGGTGAAGGTCTCGGTGCCGGTGGCCGGGCGCGGACCGAGCGTGCCGACGCCCGCCTGGGTGCCGGGGGCCGGGTGCACCACGGTGGTACGGGTGCTCCGCGGGGGCCAGACGCGGGAGGTGACCCACTGGTCGGGGTGGCGTTCGATGTCGGCCATCGGCTCACGGTCGATGCCGTTGTCGTAACCGAGGAGTTCATGGTCGAACCAGCGGTGCAGGGCGTCCACCCAGGTGCCGCGCCGGTAGTCGAAGGGGTCGACGTGCCCGGTCTGGGAGAGCCAGATCTTGCGCTCGACGCCGTGCTTCGCCAGCGCGTCCCACCACTGGCCGAAGTGCTTGGTGCGGACGTTGAGGTCCTGCATGCCGTGCACCAGGAACACGCTGGCGCGCACCTTGGCCGTGTCCTCGACGTAGTCCCGCTCGGTCCACAGCGGGGTCCAGTCGCCGCTGCGGGGGCTGCCGTCGGCGAGTTTCTTCTGTACGGCCGCGCAGTGGGCCTGCGCCGCGTCGCTCTCGACGTAACCGGCCAGTTCGTCGGGGCCGCCGTCGTACAGCGGGGCGCCCTGCGCGAAGTAGTAGTCGTACCAGGAGGAGATGCCGCTGATCGGGACGATGGTCTTCAGGCCCTTGACGCCGGTGGCGGCGACGCCGTTGGCGATCGTGCCGTCCCAGCTCTTGCCGATCATGCCGGTCCGGCCGTTGGTCCAGGTGGCCTTGACGGTCGTCGCCCCGGTCCGGCTCGTGTACGCCTTGGCGCGGCCGTTGAGCCAGTCGACGACGGCCTTAGCGGACCGGATGTCGGAGCGGCCGCCGACGTCGACGCAGCCGTCGGAGCGGTTGGTGCCGGCGAGGTCGACGCCGACGAAGGCGTAACCGCGGGGAACGAAGTAGTTGTCGTAGAAGAGCGGCATCTGGACGACGTGGCCCTGCGCGTCGTACGTCTTGACCTGGCTCTCGTTGCCGCGTCCGCAGCAGGAGTAGTAGGGGCTGGCGTCCATGATGACGGGCACCTTGCGGCCCTGCCGGGCGGGTTCGGCGGGCCGGACGATGTCGGCGGCGACGCGGTCGGTGTGGCCGTCGCCGTCCTCGTCGAGCCCCGTGTCCACCCAGACGGACTCGCGGACGGCGTGGGCGTAGGAGTAGACGGGCCGGCTCTCGCGCGGGGCCCGGCTCGTGCCGGTGCCGGCCTGCGCGGCGGAGGGAGTGAGGAGGGCGGCCGTCAGGATGGCGACGACCGCGGTCGCGAGCGCTCTCCAGATCGTGAAGCGCGTCCGGATGAGGGTGCGTATCGGCATGCGCGGACGGTACTCCGGTGAACTCCCGCTACAGAAGGGGACTTTACGGCAGTCCGCGGGTACGTGACGGCCGAATGGCGATCGTGCGACAGCGGTGGCCATGGACAGGTGAGGGGCCACAGGGACTGAATAGGCTCCGAACAGCGTTCCCCGAAGGACCCTTCCGAACGGACTTGCAGTCCCGACGACTTGGAGCTGACGTGCACCGCAGAATCATCGCGCCGGGCGCACTGGCGGCGGCCTCCCTCCTGCTGGCGATCCCGGCATCGGCCGCGAGCTTCTCCCCCGGCGCGCCGGGCATCGGCGACCCCTACTACCCGTACTACGGCAACGGCGGCTACGACGTCTCCCACTACGACCTGAGGCTCCAGTACCAGCCGACGACGGACGAGTTGCAGGGCACGGCGACGATCCTGGCGAGGACCACGCAGGACCTGTCCAGCTTCGACCTGGACTTCCTGCTGGACGTGAGCGAGGTGCGGGTCAACGGCGCCAAGGCCGCCTTCACCACGTCCGGGCAGCACGAACTGGTGATCACGCCGAAGACGCCGCTCGCCAAGGGCACGCCGATCACCGTGGTGGTCCGCTACAGCGGGGTGCCGTCGACGAAGAGCGCCTACGGCTTCACCACCTGGCACCGCACGCCCGACGGCGCGGTCGCGGCCGACGAGCCCGAGGCCGCCTGGTGGTGGTACCCGAGCAACGACCACCCGAGCGACAAGGCCACCTACGACGTGTCGGTGGCCGTGCCCGACGGCACCCAGGCCCTCTCCAACGGCACGCTGCAGTCGACCAGTTCGAGGCTGGGCTGGACCCGCTACAACTGGCGGCAGAACAAGCCGCAGGCGACCTATCTGAGCACGCTCGCCCTCGGCAAGTTCGATATCACGACCAGCACCTCCGACGGCGGGGTGCCGGTCATCAACGCCTACAGCAAGGACCTCGGCGACAACGACGGGGCCGCGCGGGCGAGCGTGGAACGCACCGGGGAGCTCGTCGACTGGCTGAGCGGCTACTTCGGGCCCTACCCGTTCAGCACCGCCGGCGGATACGTGCCGAACACCACCACCGGGTACGCGCTGGAGACCCAGACCCGCGTCTACTACAGCCCGAAGCAGTTCGCGAACGGCTCCAACACCTCGGTGGTCGTGCACGAGCTGGCCCACCAGTGGTACGGCGACGACGTGTCGCTGAAGGGCTGGAAGGACATCTGGATCAACGAGGGCTTCGCCCGGTACGCGCAGTGGCTGTGGTCGGAGCACGAGGGCGAGGGCACCACGCAGGAACTCGCCGACTACGTGTACGCCTCCCACCCGGCCGATGACGCGTTCTGGACGGTCAAGCCCGGTGACCCGGGTCCGGACGACCAGTTCGACATCGCCGTCTACGACCGCGGAGCGCTCGCCATCCAGGCACTGCGCAACGAGATCGGTGACGACGCGTTCTTCCGCATCCTGAAGGGCTGGCCGCAGGAGCACGCGTACGGCAACGCCTCGGTGGCCGACTTCCAGAAGTACGCCGAGCAGGTGTCCGGCAAGCCCCTCGCGGCGCTGTTCGACACCTGGCTGTTCCAGCCGTCGAAGCCGGCCGCGCCCGCGGCCCGCGCCGCGGCGCCGGCGAAGGCGGACACGGCGGTGGCCCAGCCGAAGTCGTGGAAGAAGATCGAGGCGACGAACGACATCCACGCCACACGCGGCCACTGACCCGGGCCGGGCGGCCCGAGGCCACCCCGGCTCTGCCGTCCGGCCGGCGCAGGGGCTCGGCCCGGGCACCCGGCCGGTGCGGGCGCCCGGGCCCGCCGCCCGGCGGGCTCAGGGCAGGCACCGGCCCCACCGCCCGGCATGCGCAGAGACGCGGCCCCTGGCATCCGGCCGGTGCAGGAGCTCGGCTCGACTCGGGCATCCGGCCGGTGCAGGCGCCCGGCCCCGCCACCCGGCCGGTTCAGGGGCTCGGTTCCTCCGCCCGGCCAGCGCAGAGACCCAGCCCCTGGCATCCAGCCGGGTGCAGGAGCTCAGCCCTGGCAACCGGCCTGTGCGGGCCCCGGAGCCGCCACCCATCCAATGCAGAGCCCCAGCCCAGCCGTCCGGCCGGTTCAGGAGCTCGGCCTTGACACCCGGCCGGGTGCAGGAGCTCGGCTCTGACATCCGGCCAGTGCGGGCCCCCGGCCCCGCCACCCAGCCAATGCACAGCCCCGGCCCTGCCGTCCGGCCCGGTTCAGGGGCTCGGCCCTGACACCCGGCCAGTGCAGAGACCCGGCCCACCCCCCCGGCCTGCGCAGAGACCCGGCCCACCCCCCCCGGCCTGCGCAGAGACCCGGCCCACCCCCCCGGCCTGCGCAGAGACCCGGCCCTGGCATCCGGCCCGTTCAGGGGCTCGGTTCCGCTGACCGTTTGAGGAGTTCGTCCCGGGCTATCGACTCCGCTCGGGAGGCCGGGACGGTGCACGCGTGCGCGCCCGCGACCGCGCCGTAGCGGGCGCAGGTCGCGGGCGGCTCGCCGGCGAGGCGGCCGTAGAGGAACGCGGCGGCGAAGGCGTCGCCCGCGCCGTTGGAGTCCACCACCGGCGCGGGCGGCAACGCCGCGGGCACGCGGGTCAGCTCGCCGTCGGCCAGTAGATACGCGCCCTCGGCTCCGGCGGTGGCGACGACCACCTCGGCCCTGCCCCGCTCGGTGATCCGACGCATGGTGCGCTCGGGGTCGGTCAGGGCGGTGGCCGACAGGAAGACGACGTCCGCCGCGTGGGCGAAGGGCTCGTGGTAGGGGTTCTCCCCGTCCCAGTCGTGCAGATCCGTGGACAGCGGCACGCCCGTCGCGGCCAGGACCGGCAGAGCCTCGGCGCAGGGCTGGGTGATGGTCACGTGCACATGCTGGCTCGCCCCGGCCAGCGTCCGCAGCGTCTCCTGCGGGAAGCGGTCGCCGGGGCGGGCTCGGCTGGTGTCGTACAGGGACAGGCGGCGGCCGTCCGGGCCGACGAGGTTGACCGCCCGTTTGGTGCCGGCGGGCTGCGGGAGTGCGGTCAGTCCGATGCCGTGCTCGCGGTGCAGGGCGCGTACGAGGTCGCCCTCGGGGTCGTCGCCGAGCAGGTCGAGGTGGTGGGTGCGCAGGCCGAGTGCGGCGAGGCCCAGCGCGACGAAGTCGCCGGTCTGCCCGGCCCGGGTGCGGATCCCGGAGTCGATCATGTAGCTGTCGGCGTACGGGAGGGGCAGTTCGGGGACGTGGATGATCGTGTCCACGCCGGCTCCGCCCAGTACCAGGACGTCCGTCGCAGGGGTGTGTGAGCTCATCCGCCGCCCTCTCCGTGGTCGTAGACCGTCACGGCGATGCCGTGCTTCACCAGCCGCTCGATGATGAGCGGCTCTATGCGGGACCAGGTGCCGCCCGCCAGCCCGCAGCCTATGCGGGGCATGTGCACGGACGCGCCGCGTTGGGTCACCTCGATCGCGAGGCGGGCGAGGGCGGTGTCGATCGCCTCGTAGCGGACGGGGACGCCCTTGCTGCCCCTGCGGATACCGCGCTGGCCGATCATGTTGGCCACCCACGCATACGGCTCGACCCGGACCATCTGGACGGCGCCCAGCCCGAAGCCGCTCCGGGCGCGGTCGCGGTGCCAGGCGCGGTACGCCGCCTCCGGTTCCGGCCAGCGCCGCGAGACGGCGAGGACGAAGCCCTTCCCCCAGCCGCCGATGTCGTTGCAGACGTGGGCGATCACCTTGACGCCCTTGACCGACGGCACGGTGGCGTCACCCCGGACATACATGATCCCCGACATGACGCCACCGTAGGCGATGCCACTGACAGTGGCGCTGAACTGCTAGTTCGTGGAGCGCGACAGCTCCGTCAGCTCCTGGTCGGTGGTCTTCGACACCCGGCGGCGCACGCCGAACCAGCCTGCGACCAGCATGACGGCGATCACCGGGATCAGCAGGATGGTCTTCCGGCCGACCTCGGGGTCGTTCCACATCATGCCGAGGCAGATCAGCAGGAACGCGATCGTGGCGATCTCGATGACCGGGCTGAACTTCAGCTGGAAGTGCGGCCGGGTCGCGAGGCCCGCGCGGGCGCGGCGGACGAAGATCATGTGGCAGATCATGATGATCACCCACGTGCTGATGATGCCGAGGGAGGCGATGTTCAGCACGATCTCGAAGGCCTGGCTGGGCATCAGGTAGTTCAGGCCGACGCCGAGCACACAGACCGCGCAGGTCAGCAGGATGCCGCCGTAGGGGACCTGGCTGCGGTTCATGCGGGCGGTGAACTTAGGGGCGGAGCCCGCCATGGCCATGGAGCGCAGGATGCGGCCGGTGGAGTACAGGCCGGAGTTCAGCGAGGACATGGCGGCGGTCAGCACGACCAGGTTCATCACGTCACCGGCCGCGGGGACACCGATCTTCGACAGGACCGTGACGAACGGGCTCTCGTCGGCGGAGTACACCGAGCCGGGCAGCAGCAGGGCGAGCAGCACGACGGAGCCGACGTAGAACAGGCCCACACGCCACATGATCGAGTTCACCGCACGCGGGACGACCTTCTCCGGCTCGGCGGTCTCGCCGGCGGCGATACCGACCAGTTCCAGGGCGGCGTAGGCGAAGATCACGCCCTGCATGACCAGGACGACCGGCATCGCGCCGTGCGGGAAGAGTCCGCCGTGGTCGCTGATGACGCTCAGACCAGGTGTGTGGCCGCCGACCTTGTGCTGGGTGGCGAGCAGGAAAATGCTGATCAGCATGAAGCCGACGATGGTGGCGACCTTGATGATCGAGAACCAGAACTCGAGCTCGCCGAAGATCTTCACCGAGATCAGGTTCACGGCCAGGACCACCGCGAGGGCGATCAGCGCCAGCACCCACTGGGGAATGCTGGTGAACATGCTCCAGTAGTGCGTGTAGAGCGCGATCGCGGTGATGTCGGCGATGCCGGTGGTCGACCAGTTCAGGAAGTACATCCAGCCGGCGACATAGGCGCCCTTCTCGCCGAGGAACTCGCGCGCGTAGGACACGAAGGACCCGGAGGACGGGCGGTACAGGACCAGTTCGCCGAGGGCCCGGACGACGAAGAAGGCGAAGACGCCGCAGACCAGGTAGGCCAGGGCGAGCGCCGGGCCCGCGTTGTGCAGGCGGCCGCCGGCTCCGAGGAGGAGTCCGGTGCCGATGGCGCCACCGATGGCGATCATGTTGACGTGGCGGGCCTTGAGGTCCTTGCTGTAGCCGGCGTCGCCCGCGTCCGCGGGCGTCTGGGCGGCCTGCGCGGCCTGGATGCGGGCGGGGGCCCGTGCCGATTCCACGGCGTCCTTGCTCACGGGTGGTTCACTTCCTGGTGCGCCCGGACCTCGTGGGTTCGGGGGACGTGCAGGGCTTGGTCCGCACCACCCTGATGAGTCGCGGTACAGACCAAGGCAGCAGCTTCCCGGAAAGATCCGCCCCTACGCGGTGGCCCACGTCACACAGCGTTACTTCTCACACAATCAACCCAGAGTCCATATAGCGTTCACCCGAGGTTTCACACCATTGGTGAGACAGCGATACTGCTGCACATGACGACCGATGCCGGGGACACGCCCCTCACCATCGACGAGCTGGCCGCCCGGGCCGGTGTCACGGTGCGCACCGTCCGGTTCTACGGCAGCAAGGGGCTGCTGCCGCCCCCGGTGATCGGCCCGCGCCGGGTGGGGCACTACGGACCGGATCACCTGGCGCGGCTGGCGCTGATCGAGGAGTTGCAGCAGCAGGGCATGACCCTGTCGGCGATCGATCGCTACCTCAGGCAGCTGCCTGCCGGTCTCTCCCCGCACGACCTGGCCATTCACCGTGCGGTCGTCGCGTCCTGGGCGCCGGACACGGTCGACACGGTGTCGCGGGAGGAGCTGGAGCGGCGGGCCGGACGGCCGCTCGCCGACGAGGACGTGGAGCGGCTGGCGGCGATGAACGTCGTCAAGGCGGCGGAGGGCGGCGCCTTCCGCGTCGACTCCGGGCTGCTCCGGCTCGGGGTGCAGCTGCTCGACGTGCCACTGTCGCACGAGGTGATCCTCGCGGCGCGCAAGGTGCTCATCGAGCACTCGCGCGCCGCGGCTCACGAGCTCTCCCAGCTCTTCCGCGGCGAGGTGGCGGAGCGTGACGCCCGGGACGTGAAGTCCCTGTCGGCGCACATGCACCCTCTGGTGGTGCAGGCGCTGCTGACGACGTTCCAGCGCTCGCTGCGGGAAGAGCTGAGCGGGTGGGTCACCGGGTCAGGAACGGACTGAGTCGCTGAACGGCTCCCCCTTCTCGGCCTTCTCCACGAGCAGCGCGGGCGGGGTGAAGCGCTCGCCGTATGCCTCGGCGAGTTCCCGCGCGCGGGCCACGAAGCCGGGCAGGCCGCCTTCGTAGCCGTTGATGTACTGCAGGACGCCTCCGGTCCAGCCGGGGAAGCCGATGCCGAAGATCGAGCCGATGTTGGCGTCGGCGACCGACGTCAGGACGCCCTCTTCGAGGAGGCGTACGGTGTCGAGCGCCTCGGAGAAGAGCATCCGCTCCTGCATGTCCCGGAACGGGATCTGGTGCCCGGGCTTGGTGAAGTGCTCGCGCAGGCCCGGCCAGAGTCCGGCGCGCTTGCCGTCCTCGGTGTAGTCGTAGAAGCCGGCGCCGCCGCTGCGGCCGGGGCGGCCGAAGTCGTCGACCATGCGGTCGATGACGGCTTCCGCCGGGTGCGCGGTCCAGGTGCCGCCCGCCTCCTCCACGGCCCGCTTCGTCTCATTGCGGATCTTGCGCGGCAGGGTGAGAGTCAGTTCGTCCATGAGGGAGAGGACCTTGGCCGGGTAGCCGGCCTGGGCGGCGGCCTGCTCCACCGAGGCGGGCTCGATGCCCTCGCCGACCATGGCGACACCCTCGTTGATGAAGTGGCCGATCACGCGGGAGGTGAAGAAGCCGCGCGAGTCGTTGACGACGATCGGCGTCTTGTTGATCTGCCGGACCAGGTCGAACGCGCGCGCCAGCGCCTCGTCACCGGTGCGCTCGCCCTTGATGATCTCCACCAGCGGCATCTTGTCGACGGGCGAGAAGAAGTGCAGCCCGATGAAGTCGGCCTGGCGCTCCACACCCTCGGCGAGGGTGGTGATGGGCAGGGTGGAGGTGTTGGAGCACAGCAGCGCGTCGGGCGCGACGACGGACTCGATCTCCTGGAACACCTTGTGCTTGAGCGAGGTGTCCTCGAAGACGGCCTCGATGACCGCGTCGCAGCCCGCGAGATCGGCGGCCTCGGCGGTGGGCGTGATCCGGGCAAGCAGCGCGTCCGCCTTCTCCTGGCTGGTACGGCCCTTGGCGACGGCCTTGGCGCACAGCTTCTCGGAGTAGCCCTTGCCCTTGGTCGCCGCCTCCAGGGAGACGTCCTTCAGGACGACGTCGATGCCGGCGCGGGCGCAGGAGTAGGCGATGCCGGCGCCCATCATGCCGGCGCCGAGGACGGCGACCTTGCGGACCTGGCGGGGCTCGATGCCCTTGGGGCGGTTGGCGCCGGAGTTGACGGCCTGGAGGTCGAAGAAGAACGCCTGGATCATGTTCTTCGAGGTCTGACCGGCGGCCAGCTCCACGAAGTAGCGGGCCTCGATGACCTGGGCGGTCTCGAAGTCGACCTGGGAACCCTCGACGGCCGCGGCGAGGATGTTGCGCGGAGCCGGGTAGGGGGCGCCGTTCGTCTGCTTGCGCAGGGTGGCCGGGAAGGCGGGCAGGTTCGCGGCGAACTTCGGGTTGGCGGGCGTACCGCCGGGGATCTTGTAGCCGGGCTTGTCCCAGGGCTGCTGCGACTCGGGGTTGGCGTCGATGAAGGCGCGGGCCTTGGCGAGCAGTTCCTCGGGGGTGGCGGCGACCTCGTGGACGAGGCCGTTCTCCTGGGCGCGGCGTGCGTTGTACTGCTGGCCCTGGAGGAGCACCTTCAGCAGGGCGTCGGCGATGCCCAGCAGCCGTACGGTGCGCACGACGCCGCCTCCGCCGGGGAGCAGGCCGAGGGTGACCTCGGGGCAGCCGATCTTGGTGCCGGAGGTGTCGAGGGCGACCCGGTGATGGCAGGCGAGGGCCAGTTCGAAGCCGCCGCCCAGGGCGGCGCCGTTGATGGCGGCGACGACGGGCTTGCCGAGGGTCTCGATGCGGCGCAGGTTGCGCTTGATGGCGAGGCCGCCGTCGAAGAGGTCCTGGGCGGTCTCCGGGGTGACCCGGATCAGGTCGCGCAGGTCGCCGCCCGCGAAGAAGGTCTTCTTGGCGGAGGTGAAGATGATGCCGCGGACGGAGTCCTGCTCGGCCTCCAGGCGGTCGGTGATCGCGGCGAGGGAGTCGCGGAACGCCTGGTTCATGGTGTTCGCGGACTGGTTGGGGTCGTCCAGGACGAGGGTGACGACACCGGTGTCGTCCTGCTCCCAGCGGATGGTGGTGCTCTCGGTCATGACAGTCGTCTCCGTTGAAGTCTGGTGATTCCGCGGGGAGTTCAGATGCGCTCGACGATGGTGGCGATGCCCATGCCGCCGCCGACGCACAGGGTGGCGAGGCCGTAGCGCTTGTCCTGGCGCTCCAGCTCGTCGATGAGCGAGCCGAGGATCATCGCGCCGGTCGCGCCGAGCGGGTGGCCGAGGGCGATGGCGCCGCCGTTGACGTTGACCTTGTCCAGGGACAGGCCCATGTCCTTGACGAAGCGCAGCACGACCGCGGCGAACGCCTCGTTGATCTCGACCAGGTCGATGTCGTCGACGGTGAGGCCGGCCTTCGCCAGGGCCTTGCGGGTGGCGGGGGCGGGCCCGGTGAGCATGATGGTCGGCTCCGAGCCGGAGACGGCGGCGGAGACGATCCGCGCGCGCGGGGTGAGGCCGTAGCGCTCGCCGACCTCCTTGGAGCCGATCGCGACGAGCGAGGCGCCGTCCACGATGCCGGAGGAGTTGCCCGCGTGGTGGACGTGGTCGATCTTCTCCACCCAGTGGTACTTCTGCAGCGCGACGGCGTCGAAGCCGCCCAGCTCGCCGATGTCCGCGAAGGACGGCTTGAGCTTCGCGAGCGAGTCGGCGGTGGTGCCGGGGCGCAGGTGCTCGTCGTGGTCGAGGACGACCAGGCCGCTGCGGTCCTTCACGAGGACGACCGAGCGGTCGAAGCGGCCCTCCTTCCAGGCCGTGGCGGCGCGCTCCTGGGACAGGGCCGCGTACTCGTCGACGTCCCGGCGGGAGAAGCCCTCGATGGTGGCGATCAGGTCGGCGCCGATGCCCTGCGGCACGAAGTTGACCGCGAGGTTGGTCATCGGGTCGTTGAACCAGGCGCCCCCGTCGGAGGCCATCGGCACCCGGGACATCGACTCCACGCCGCCCGCGAGGACCAGGTCCTCCCAGCCGGAGCGGACCTTGGCCGCGGCCAGGTTGACGGCCTCCAGGCCCGAGGCACAGAAGCGGTTCTCCTGTACGCCGGCGACCGTGTCGGGCAGTCCGGCGGCGATCGCGGCGATCCGGGCGATGTCGGAGCCCTGGTCGCCGACCGGTCCGACGACACCGAGGACGATGTCGTCGACGGCGGCCGGGTCGAGGCCGGGGAAGCGGTCGCGGATCTCGTGGATGAGGCCGACGACCAGGTCGATGGGCTTCGTGCCGTGCAGGGCGCCGTTCGCCTTGCCGCGGCCGCGCGGGGTGCGGATCGCGTCGTACACGTACGCTTCGGTGCTCACTGGTGTGCCTTTCGGGAGGGTGGGCCGAGCGGGGTGGGCCGGGTCAGTCGGCGTCGGTGACCGGGTCGCCGTCGACGGGTGCGGGTATCCCCCAGTCCCGCGCCACCGCCTCCGTGTCGGCACCCGGCAGGGCGGGGCCGGTACGGACGGACGTCGGGGTGGCGGAGAAGCGGGGGGCGGGGGCCGGCTGGGTGATGCCGGCGTGGTCGGTGAAGGTGCCGCGGGCGGCCAGGTGCGGGTGGTGCGGGGCCTCGCGCAGGGACAGCACGGGCGCCACACAGGCGTCGGTTCCCTCGAAGAGTGCCGTCCACTCGTCGCGGGTGCGGGATTTGAAGCGGGCGGCGACGCGCTCGCGCAGCTCGTCCCAGCGGCTCCAGTCCGTGTGAGCCGCTGCAAGGTCGTCCAGCCCGAGCAGACGCAGGAACTCCGCGTAGAACCGCCCCTCCAGGGCGCCGACCGCCATGTACTCGCCGTCGGCGGTCTCGTAGGTGCCGTAGTACGGGCAGCCGCCGTCGAGGAGGTTGGCGGCGCGCCGGTCCTGCCAGCCGCCGGCCGCGAGCATGCCGTGGATCATCGCCGAGAGGTGGGCCGTGCCGTCCACGATGGCGGCGTCGACGACCTGTCCGGTGCCGGTCACGCGCGCGTGGTGCAGGGCGGCCAGGACGCCGACGACCAGGTAGAGGGAGCCGCCCGCGTAGTCGCCGAGCAGGTTGGCGGGAAAGACCGGGGGCTCGTCCGGGCGGCCGGTCATGCCGAGGGTGCCGGTCACCGCGATGTAGGACACGTCGTGGCCCGCGCGGTCGGCGAGCGGGCCGTCCTGCCCCCAGCCGGTCATGCGGCCGTAGACCAGGCGCGGGTTGCGGGCGTGGCAGTCCTCGGGGCCGACGCCGAGGCGCTCGGCGACGCCCGGGCGGTAGCCCTCGATGAGGATGTCGGCCCGCTCGGCGAGGTCCAGCACGCGCGCGGAGCCGTCCGCTGCCTTCAGGTCCACGACGATCGAGCGCTTGTTGCGGTTGGTGACGTCGTACGCGGGGTCGATGCCGAGGCCGGGGCCGCCCGGCCGGTCCACCCGGACCACGTCCGCGCCCAGGTCCGCCAGGAGCATGGCCGCGAACGGGCCCGGCCCGATGCCGGCCAGCTCGACCACGCGCACGCCGGACAGCGGCCCGCCGCCCGGCGCCGCCGGCGTCTCTGCCGTCGTCATGCGTCCAGCTCCCAAGGGTGTGTGACACAACTGATGTAACACCGGTGATGCTAAGAACGTGCTCCACCGGGCACAAGACCTAACGAGCAAGCGCTTAGCCAAGTGCCCGGATCAGCGCGGATCACCCGGGAGGGTGAGAGGCGCCTGCGCCGTGGCGCAGCCCGTGTGCGCTAGGAGACCCGTGTGTCGAACTCGGCTATGGAGCGTTCCGGGGCGGTCGACCGGCGGCCCTCCCCGCCCCACTCCCGCAGCGGCCCGCCCTCGGGACCGAGCGTGAACCCGGGCACTTTCCCCCGCTTCGTCAGGGCATTCCTGGCTTCGGCCACCGCTGCCTCCGGGCTGGTCGTCGACACTCGCACTCCTCACGCTAGCCTCAGCCACCGACAGCGGCGCGGGCTGCGGGACCAAGGGGTGTCATGAGCAGGCTAAACAGGACAGACCGTCCCTACGACCTCGTGCTCTTCGGAGCCACCGGCTTCGTCGGCACCCTCACGGCGGAGTATCTCGCCGCGCACGCGCCCAAGGACCTGCGCTGGGCGGTGGCCGGCCGCGACGAACGCAGGCTGGAGCGGCTGCGCGAGCGCCTGCCCGGCGGCGCCGACATCGGCGTCCTGCGGGCGGACGTGACCGAACCCGCGACCCTGCGCGCCCTCGCCGAGCACGCGCGCGTGGTCGCCACGACCGTCGGGCCGTACGTGCTCTACGGCGAGGAACTGGTCGCCGCCTGCGCGGACGCCGGGACCGACTACCTGGACCTGACCGGCGAACCGGAGTTCGTGGACCTGACGTACGTCCGGCACGACGCACGCGCACGGGAGACCGGCGCGCGCCTGCTGCACGCGTGCGGCTTCGACTCCGTACCCCACGACCTGGGCGTGTACTTCACCGTCCGGCAACTGCCCGAGGGCGTACCGCTGACCGTGGACGGATACGTGACCGCCGACGCGGCGTTCTCCGGCGGCACCCTGGCCTCGGCGCTGAACCAGTTCGCCCGCGGCCGGCAACTGCTGGCCGCGGCGCGTGAACGGGGCCGGCACGAGCCGCGGCTGATGGGGCGACGGGTCGCGGCGCCGACGGGCGCGCCCCGGTTCGCCAAGGAGGTCGGCGCGTGGGCGCTGCCGCTGCCGACCGTCGACCCGCAGATCGTGCGCCGCTCGGCGAAGGCGCTCGACCGCTACGGCCCCGACTTCCGCTACCGGCACTACGCGGCGGTGCGCCACCTGCCGGTCGCCCTCGGCGGGGTCGCCGCCGTCGGCGCGGTGCTGGCGGCCGCCCAACTGCCGCCCGCCCGGCGCTGGTTGTCGGGCCGACTGCAGCCGGGGGACGGGCCGAGCGCGGAGCGGCGGGCGCGGAGCCGGTTCGCGGTGCGCTTCGTCGGCGAGGGCGGCGGGCGGCGCGTGTTCACGGAGGTCTCGGGCGGCGACCCCGGTTACGACGAGACGGCGAAGATGTTCGCCGAGGCGGCCCTCAGCCTGACCTTCGACGACCTCCCGCCGACGGCCGGGCAGGTCACCACGGCGCAGGCGATGGGGGACGCCCTGACCGGGCGGCTGCGCGCCGCGGGAATCACCTTCCGGGTCGCGGCCACGGGCCCGGCCGTCTCCTCCCCCGTTTGAGACTTTCGCCGCCGATGGCCCAGGCCACCCGCGGCCTCCGTCGCGAAAGTCTCACAAGGATCTTCAATGAAACGATGGAGGCCCGGGCCGCTGAACGAAGGAGGCGGGTGAGGCATGAAGTTCGTGCTCGAAGTGACCGTGGACGAAGGCGCGTCGGCGCAGGACCGCGCCGGTGAGCTGGGGCGCATCCTGCGCTACTGGGGCGGGAACCTCCACCACTACGCCCTCGAACCCGGAGACGGCTCGGCCGTCTACCTTTGATCTTGGCCGGTGCGCCGCCCTTGGGGGCGGTGGTGAAGGCCATCTCAAGCCCGCTCTGACCCGCACGTGAGCACGGGTCGGC
>NZ_JBITGJ010000055.1:0-60843 GCF_044456925.1 Streptomyces sp. NPDC050743 | reverse complement strand
TCCGCGTCGAAGGCGATCGGATAGATGTCCTGGTACTTCTTCGGCGGGTTCTCCGCGTACGCGATCGTGCCGTCGGGCCGGTGATGGAACCACTCCGGATGCTTGTGCACCCAGGGATGGTCGGGCGAGCACTGGAGCGCGAAGTCCAGCGCCACCTCCAGGCCCAGCTTCTCCGCCTCGCCGACGAAGAAGTCGAAGTCCTCGAGGGTGCCCAGGCCGGGGTGGACGGCGTCGTGCCCGCCCTCGGGGGAGCCGATCGCCCAGGGCACGCCCACGTCCTGCGGGCCGGCGGTGAGCGTGTTGTTGGGCCCTTTGCGGAACGTCGTGCCGATGGGATGGATCGGCGGCAGGTAGACGACGTCGAAGCCCATCTCCGCGATCGCCTCCAGCCGGCGCGCCGCCGTGCGGAAGGTGCCGTGCGGCTGCTCGGCCGTGCCCTCGGAGCGCGGGAAGAACTCGTACCAGGACCCGTACAGGGCGCGTTCGCGCTCCACCAGCAGCGGCATCGGATCGGAGGCGGTGACCAGCTCCCGCAACGGATAGCGGTCCAGCAGCGCGTCCACCTCGGGCGACAGGGCGGACTTCAGGCGCTCGTGCACCGACAGGGAGTCGTCGCCGAGGGCCTGTGCGGCGGCGAGGACGACGTTTCGCTCCGGGCCCTTCGGCACTCCGGCGGCCGCACGCTCGTACAGCTCGGCGCCCTCCTCCAGCACCAGCCCGATGTCGATCCCGGCCGGCACCTTGACCGAGGCGGTGTGCCGCCAGGTCGCCAGCGGATGGCTCCAGGCCTCCACCCGGAAGGTCCAGCGGCCCGTCGCGTCCGGGGTGACGTCCGCACCCCACAGGTCACTGCCGGGAGACAGCTCCCGCATCGGCGTCCACGGGCCGCGGCGGCCCGTGGGATCGCGCAGGACCACGTTGGCACCCACGGCATCGTGCCCTTCCCGGAACACGGTGGCCGTGACCCGGAAGGTCTCCCCGGCCACCGCTTTCGCCGGGCGCCTGCCGCACTCCACGGCCGGCCGGACGTCGCGTACCGGTACACGGCCGATGGCCGGGGTCCTGCGCATGTATCTCACCTCCGCCGTGCGCGAAGCCGGGCACCCGGCCCGGCTTCGCGATCCGAGAGGGGCCGACTCACGCCGGCCCCGAGGGGAACGCCTTGTACGGTGCCAGCTCAGGGGCTTGGCGCCGTGGAACGCCGCTCCGATGGCGGCGCTCTTCTGGTCGATCGGCGCGGCCGCGGCCGTCCGTCCTGCTCGCGCAGGTAGGTGACCAGATTCGTGCGCAGATAGCGTTCGGCTGCGTCCGCGGCCTCGCGGGCGCAGCGTTTGCCCATCAGTACGCACAGCGTGTAGCCCGAGTCCTCGAAGGTGGCCCGGACCGTGCGGTCGTGGGGCGAGGCGAGCATGACGCGCTCCCACGCCCGGAAACGCCGCAACGCCCGGGCCACTTCGGCCTTGGCGGGTAGCAGCATCGCCCTCTTCACCTTCCACGCTCTCGACTGGGCGCGTTCCCGACGGTCGGGTGGTGTCCGCGCACGGAAGGGCACGGCACCGTTACGGCGATCGAGGCTTTCACTTATGGTGCACGGACGACGACGCAGCGTCTTGTTGGATCTTCAACGAGGGATGTGTGTCGTGCCCTCGTGTTGCACGAATGGCGTAGTGCGGTCACCGTGGAGGTGACTCAGAAGCGATCAGCACTCACGCTATGTGTCCGGGATCCCTCCCGGACGGACATCCGGGACCTCTCCCGGACGGGCGAGGGGAGCGAGAGCTTCGCCGGTGAGGAGCAAGCGACGATGAAGACCGCAGTGCCCTGCTACTACCACCTCGACGTGGAAGTCAGCCCGGAACGGGTGGGACAGGTCAGCCGCATCCTGGCCGCCCACCTCCGCTACTGGGACCTCGAGAACCTCGCGGATCCCGTTTGCCGCGGCGCCGAACTGCTGCTGCGGGCGATCGACGAGCATGCGACGGACAAACACACCTCCATCGAGATGTGGTGGAACGGCCAGCACCTCATCACCGCCTTCGGCGGCGACGACCCGGACCTGCGCCCCGACCAGGACCTGCGGTCCTGCCTGGCGGACATCGCCGCCATGAGCGACGGCTGGGGCTGCTGCGCCTCGGACACCGGCAGCAAGATCATCTGGTTCTCGCAGCGGGCCCGTGCCGGTCAGCGCGTCCCGCTGGTCCCGACCGCCCCCGCGCCGACCCTGCGGCAGGGGCTGCAGGTGCCGCGCGAGACGCCCGTGGCGGTGCTGGCCGCGCCCGCGGGAGCCATGGACGACATGCTCGCCACGGCGGCTGCTTCGGACGACGCCCTGGAGGGCAGCCGGTGACCGCCCGCAGGAGAAGGAAAGGGCTGCCCGTGTGGAGCGGGCAGCCCTACCCGTTGGGGGCCGCGTTCGACGGACAGGGCACTAACTTCGCCCTGTTCAGCGAGGTGGCCGAGCGGGTCGACCTGATCCTCGTCGACGAGGCCGGCACCCAGACCCCGGTGCGGCTGCACGAGGTCGACGGATTCGTCTGGCACGCCTACCTGCCCGGCATCGCGCCGGGCCAGCGCTACGGGTACCGGGTGCACGGCCCCTGGCAGCCCTCGCTCGGCCACCGCTGCAATCCGGCGAAGCTGCTGCTCGACCCCTACGCGCGCGCCGTGGACGGCCAGATCGACAACCACGCTTCGCTGTACGAACGCGACCCGGACGGCCCGGCACCGGCCGACAGCGCCGGGCACTCCATGCTGGGCGTGGTCACCGACCCGTACTTCGACTGGGGCGACGACCGCCCGCCCCGGACGCCGTACTCGGACTCGGTGATCTACGAGGCCCATGTGCGCGGCATGACCCGCACCCACCCCGACGTCCCCGAGCGGCTGCGCGGCACCTACGCCGGTCTCGCCCACCCCGCCGTCATCGAGCACCTGACCTCGCTCGGCGTGACCGCGGTGGAGCTGATGCCGGTGCACCAGTTCGTACAGGACGGCGTGCTGCAGGACCGGGGTCTGTCCAACTACTGGGGCTACAACACCATCGGCTTCTTCGCCCCGCACAACGCCTACGCCGCCTTCGGCACCCTCGGCCAGCAGGTCAACGAGTTCAAGGCCATGGTGAAGGCGCTGCACGCGGCCGGCCTCGAAGTCATCCTCGACGTGGTGTACAACCACACCGCCGAGGGCAACGAGATGGGCCCCACGCTGTCCTTCCGGGGCATCGACAACGCGTCCTACTACCGCCTGGTCGACGGCGACTGGGCGCACTACTACGACACCACCGGCACCGGCAACAGCCTGCTGATGCGGCACCCTTACGTGCTCCAGCTGATCATGGACTCGCTGCGGTACTGGGTCACCGAGATGCGTGTCGACGGCTTCCGCTTCGACCTCGCGGCCACGCTGGCGCGGCAGTTCCACGAGGTGGACCGGCTCTCGGCGTTCTTCGACCTGATCCAGCAGGACCCGGTGATCAGCCGCGTCAAGCTCATCGCCGAGCCCTGGGACGTGGGGGAGGGCGGCTACCAGGTCGGCAACTTCCCGCCGCTGTGGTCGGAGTGGAACGGCAAGTACCGGGACGCCGTGCGGGACTTCTGGCGGGCCGAGCCCGGCTCGCTCGGCGAGTTCGCCTCCCGGCTGACCGGCTCCTCCGACCTGTACCAGCACAGCAGGCGCCGGCCGCGCGCGAGCGTCAACTTCGTCACAGCGCACGACGGTTTCACGCTGCGCGACCTGGTGTCGTACAACGACAAGCACAACGAGGCCAACGGCGAGGACAACCGGGACGGCGAGAGCCACAACCGGTCCTGGAACTGCGGCGTCGAGGGCGCCACCAAGGACCCGGCCGTCCTCGAACTGCGCGCCCGCCAGCAGCGCAACCTGCTCGCCACCCTACTGCTGTCGCAGGGCATCCCGATGCTCTGCCACGGCGACGAACTCGGTCGCACGCAGCAGGGCAACAACAACGCCTACTGCCAGGACAACGAAATCTCCTGGGTGGACTGGGGGCTGACGGAGGAGCAGCGCAGCCTCGCGGACTTCACCCGGCATCTGATCGCTCTGCGCGCCGCGCACCCCGTGCTGCGCCGCCGCCGCTTCTTCCGCGGCGAGACCGCGACCCATGCGAGGCAACCGCTGCCCGACCTGATGTGGCTCAGGCCCGACGCCCGTGAGATGACCGGCCGGGACTGGCAGCGCGGGGACGCGCACTCGGTGGGGGTGTTCCTCAACGGCGACGCCATCGCCGAACGCGACGCCTACGGCCGCCGGATGGTCGACGACTCCTTCCTGCTGCTCGTCAACGGCTACTGGGAACCGGTCGACTTCCGCCTGCCCGACGGCAGCTTCGGCGAACGGTGGACCACCCTGATCGACACCGCCGACCCGGACGGCATCCCCGACGAGCGCGAACGCAAGGCCGGCACGCGGCTTCGCGTGGAGGCCCGGAGTCTGATCCTGCTGTCCAGACCGTCGCGGGTGGCGAGTTGACCGACCGTCCGCGCATGCGTCGCGGCCGGTCGCGGGGCTACGAAACCGAGGGCACTGCGGCTCCGCAGGGGGAGCGGGGCCGCATCGGCGTGTCAGCGAGCGGCGCGTGCCGTAACCGTGAACTGCGCGCCGTCGGCGTCCCGCAGGATCGCCTCCGTCTCGTCCTCGCTCAGCACGCTGCCGCCGTGCTTCTCCGCCGCCCGGGCGCAGTCCGTGACGTCCGCGACGGTGAAGTGGATCTGCCAGTGCGGCCGTACGGAGGGATCCGGTGCCGACTCCACCGCGCCCGAGTCGATGCGCGCCACGATGTCGCCCTGGCTGCGCAGCACCACCTCGCCGCCGTCGTACTCCACCTCGCAACAGCCCGGCAGCCCGGACGCCCAGTCGAGGATCTCGCCGTAGAACATCGCGGCGTCGAAGGCGTCTCGGGTGTGCAGCCGGATGAAGGTGGGCGACGCCCCCCGCCAGGCCTCCCAGTTGGCGACCAGTTCCCCCTGCCAGATGCCGAACGTGGCCCCATCCCGGTCGGCGAGCAGCGCGGCACGCCCCGGCGGGAAGGACAGCGGCCCGACGGCCGCCGTACCGCCGCGTTCGCGGACCCGGGCCACCGCCACGTCGGCGTCCGGCACGGCGAAGTACGGCGTCCAGGCCACGGCCATCTGCCACATGGCGGCCACGGCGGCGATCCCGGCCACCGGCACGCCGTCCGCCAGCGCGATCCGGAAGTGCTCGCCGAGTTTCGCGCCGCGCCAGCGCCAGCCCAGGACGGCCGTGTAGAAGTCCTGGGTGGCCTCGAGGTCACGACTGGTCAGGCTCACCCAGCATGGGGCGCCGAAGACAGAGTGCGTGGAGACGACGTCTCGCTTCCGCGGTCCACCACTGACGGGTGCGTTGTGGTTCATGTCGGTCGCGTCCTGCTCTCGGGGCCGGGCGGCCACCGTTCTCGCTCCAGTGTCCAACCGGAAGGGGGTCGGGTGCCTGTCGAGTACCCCCGGTGGCATCGCCCCAGGCAGGCGAGCACGATGGGGACATGGGAGCGAACGAGCCCGACCGCCTCTCCGAGCTGCAGGCCGAGGTCGACCAGATGAAGGAGGCCGTGATCTCCCACGCGGTCGTCGACCAGGCGATCGGGATGGTGGTGGCCCTGGGCAGGGTGTCGCCGGACGAGGGCTGGGAGGTGCTGAGGGAGGTCTCGCAGCACACGAACATCAAGCTGCGCAACATCGCGGAGCTGATCCTCGTCTGGGGCCGCCGGGGCGACATCCCGCCCGAGGTCCGCGCCGAGCTGGAGTACGCCCTCGACCGGTACGGCCCCACGCAGGTGCCCGGGACCTTCGAGGGGTGAGCCGCGACGGGGGCGGGGGACGCGCCGGCGGATTCGGCGGGCGTGGATTCGGCGGATCTCGGCGGGCCCGGATTCAGCGGGCCTCGGCGAGCAGTTCCTCGCGCAGCCGGTCGAAGCAGCTGCTGAGCAGCCGCGAGACGTGCATCTGCGAGATACCCAGCTGCTGGGCGATCCGGCTCTGCGTCATCCCGCGGAAGAACCGCAGGTACAGAATGATCCGCTCGCGTTCCGGCAGCGCCGCGAGACACGGCTTGACCGCGGCCCGGTCGACCACCAGGTCGTATCCGGGGTCGGGGCCGCCCAGGGAGTCCCCGAGGGCGTAGCCGTCGGTGCCGGCCACCTCGGCGTCCAGGGACAGCGCGGAGAAGCACTCCAGCGCCTCCATGCCGGTGCGCACCTCGTCCTCGCTGAGCCGCGTGCACTCGGCGATCTCCGCCACGGTGGGCGGGCGCCCCGAGGTGCTCTGGGCCAGTTCCTTGCCGGCGGAGCGGACCCGGTTGCGCAGGTCCTGCACCCGGCGCGGCACGTGCAGGGTCCACATGTGATCACGGAAGTGCCGCTTGATCTCACCGGTGATGGTGGGCACGGCATACGCCTCGAAGGCACGGCCACGCCCGGGGTCGTAGTGGTCGACGGCCTTCACCAGACCGAGGGCGGCCACCTGGTACAGGTCCTCCAGGGTCTCCCCGCGGCCACGGAACCGCACGGCGATCCGCTCGGCCATGGGAAGCCACAATTCGACCAGCTCATCGCGCAACGCCCGCCGCTCGGGGCCGTCGGGCAGCTGTGCGAGCCGCTCGAAGGACTCCGCCGTGTCGGGGGCGTCGTCGTGTGGGTGGGGACGTGACGTCGTGCTGCCGGTGACAGGCATGATGCGCACCTCTCTCAGCAGGTGCTGGGTGTACAGACACCGTGGGAGGCGCGCGCTCGGACCAGAGAAAGGGGAAGCGGGGCGTACGGCGAAGAGCCGACTCCCACGGACGTGCCTACGGTCCGAAGCACTGTCCATCGCATTCCCCCTCACGGACATCGCAAACCAATTAAGTACAAATGGGATGAAGTCAGGTCGATCTTTGACTTCCGCTTGGCGCCTATATCTCTGTAACAGAGGTAATCTTCTGGCGTGGAACCCGACAGGGCGGCGCAGCGAGCGGCAACGGAGTCCGAGACCTTCCCGCAGGAGCTGGCGGACGCGCTGGTGCGCATCCAGCGGCTGATCCGGCGACGGCTGCGCGGCGGTCTGAGCGTGCCCCGGCTGCGCGGTGCCGAGGTGGAACTGCTCCGGCTCGTCGAGTCCCGGCCCGGCATCGGCGTCTCGGACGCGGCGAAGGCTCTCCACTTGGCGGGCAACTCCGTGTCGACCCTGGTCAACCAGCTGGTCCGGGGCGGATACCTGCTCCGCGAGACCGACCCCGCCGACCGGCGCGCGGCCCGGCTGCAGCTGACCGCGGCAGCCGAGAAACGGCTCGGCGACTGGAAGCGGCGCCGGGCCGAACTGGTCGGCCGGCACGTGTCCCGCCTTGACGACACCGACCGCGAGGCCCTCCGCGCCGCCCTCCCGGCCCTGCGCAAGCTGGCGGCCGGCCTGCACGAGGAGGCCGAGGAAGCATGACGGAGGTCCAGAGGGCATGACGAGAAACAGCACCGAAACCCCGGACAACGCGCCCGGCACCGACGACTCCATGGACACCGCCGGCAGCCCCGATGCCTCGGCCCCAGCCACCGACGTACCCGCCGAAGTCGTCGGCGCCGATGCGGCCCCTGGTGCGCCTGCCGAAGCGTCCGGCGCACCCACCGCTGTTATGGGCTCCGCGGGAGCCGTCGGCGCGGCTGCCGAGCCCGCCGACGGCGTCGGTACTGGCGCCGAAGCCGCGCGTCCGCCGGCTGGCTCGGCGTCCGACGCCGACCGTGTTGCCGCGCGTCCCCCGGCCGCCTCCGCGCCCAGGGCCGACCCCGTAGCCGCACCTCACGGGGTCACGCCCGCGCCCGTCGCCGATGCCGTCAGCTGTACCCGGCTCGCCTATGCCTTCGGGGACACCAATGCCGTCGACGGGCTCGATCTGGCCGTCCGGGAAGGTGAGGTGTTCGGGCTGCTCGGGCCGAACGGTGCCGGGAAGACCACCGCCATCCGCTGCATCACCACCCTGCTGCCCGTCCCCGCCGGCATGGTCGGTGTCTTCGGGCACGACGCGGCCAAGGAGCGGATGGCGGTGCGTCGGCTGCTCGGCTACGTCCCGCAGCAGCTGTCCGCCGACAGCGGGCTGACCGGCCGGGAGAACGTCGCCCTGTTCGCCCGGGTCTTCGACGTCCCCCGCCGCGAGCGTGCCGCACGGGTCGGCCAGGCGCTGGCCGCCGTCGGCCTCGCGGACGCCGCCGACCGGCTCGCCGGGACCTACTCCGGCGGCATGGTCCGCCGCCTGGAGCTGGCCCAGGCGCTGGTGAGCGCGCCTCGGCTGCTGATCCTCGACGAGCCGACCGTCGGGCTCGACCCGATCGCCCGCACCGGCGTCTGGGAGCACATCAACGCCGTCCGCGCGGCCACCGGGATGACCGTCCTCGTCACCACGCACTACATGGACGAGGCCGACCAGTACTGCGACCGGGTCGGCCTGATGCACCGCGGCCGCATCCGCGCCCTCGGCACCCCCGCCGAGCTGCGCCGCGGCCTCGCCGAACGCCAGGGCACCGACACCCTGCCCACGCTGGAGGACGTCTTCCGCGACGTCGCCGGCAGCGGCCTCGACGCCCACTCCGGAGGAGGTTTCCGCGATGTCCGCAGCACCCGCCGCACCGCGCGCCGAGTCGGCTGACCGCGCCCCCGGCAGCGACGCCGCCCTGCTGCTCAGCCCGCCCGTGCCGCGCGCCGGCTGGCGGCTGCTGCCCGCCCGGGTCGGCGCCATGTGCGCCGTAGAGCTGCAGAAGCTGCGGCACGACCGCACCGAGCTGTACACCCGCGCGGTCCAGCCCGCCCTGTGGCTGCTGATCTTCGGTCAGACCTTCACCCGGATCCGGGCGATTCCCACCGGCGGCGTGCCGTACATCGACTTCATGGCGCCCGGCATCATCGCCCAGTCGGCCATGTTCATCGCGATCTTTTACGGCATCCAGATCATCTGGGAACGCGACGCGGGCATCCTGAACAAGCTCCTGGTCACCCCGACCCCGCGCTCGGCACTGATCACCGGCAAGGCGTTCGCCGCCGGGGTGAAGTCGCTGATCCAGGCGATCGTCGTGATCGTCATCGCCGCCGCGCTCGGCGTCGCCCTCACCTGGAACCCGCTGAAGCTGCTCGGCGTCGCGTTCGCCGTCGTCCTCGCCTCGGCGTTCTTCTCCTGTCTGTCGATGACCATCGCCGGCATCGTGCTCAGCCGCGACCGCCTGATGGGCTTCGGCCAGGCGATCACCATGCCGCTGTTCCCCTGTACCCCATCTCGGTGATGCCGGGCTGGCTCCAGGCCGTCAGCAAGGTCAATCCGCTGAGCTATCAGGTCGACGCGCTGCGTGGCCTGCTGCTCGGTACGCCCGCGCACCTCGGCACCGACTTCGCCGTCCTGGCGCTGGCCGCCGCGCTCGGCATCACCGCGGCCTCCGCGCTGCTCGGCCGGCTGGCCCGGTGATCTTGCCGCGGACGTGATGTGCGGCACGCACCCCTGCCCCCGTCGAAAGGGTCGCGAACGCATCGTTCCTGCGCAGCGCTTGATCACCGATCAAAGCGGGCGAACCCGCTGGCCACAGCGCATTCTGCTCATTTGACAGTGCGCTCAGCGCACAGATAGACAGCAACTCTCGAAGGTCGAGAGGGGCACTGTGTACGAGCCGAACGTGGTCGGGGACTGGCACGAGTACGACGAGCATGCCGGTCTGCGGATCCGCGTCCACCGTCTGGAGGCAGCCGAGCCGCCGCGCGGACGCGACGACGCCGCCGCCGGGCTGGCGTACTTCAGTGTCCGGGTGACGGTCGAGAACCGTGGCGCCCGGCACTACGGCATCCACCTGGAGGACGGCCAGATCGACGTCCGGGTCGGCCCGGACGGCGAGGGCGCATTCATCGACTGGCGCAACTCGCAGTTCATCGAGGGCTTCGACGTCTACCCGCTGCGCCGGGCCACCGCCGTGATCTACGCCGCCGCCCCCGAGGCCGCCCTGAGCCACGTGGACGTGCAGGTGCAGCTGCGGGTGGAGGAGGAGTGGGCCGACCGCCGGCTGTGGACCGGCGGCATCGGTGTCCTGGAGGCGTCCACGGCGGTCGCCCCCGCGGCCGCCGGGCAGGGCAGCCTGGCCCACCAGGTCAGCGCCTTCCTGAAGGACCAGACGGAGCCCGGCACCGCCTGACCCGGGCGGCGCCGACCTCGGTGCCGTACGGTCAGTGCGGGATGCCGTCGATGATCTCCCGCGCGCCCTGTCGTAGCAGCGCCACCGCGACCGAGGTGCCGAGCGTGGCCGGGTCGAGCCGGCCCGCCCACTCGTGGGCGTTCAGCCTGGTCTTGCCGTCCGGGGTGAACACACAGGCCCGCAGGGACAGCTCCCCGCCGCGATCCACGCGCGCGTAGCCGGCGATCGGGCTGTTGCAGTGGCCCTGCAGCACATGCAGGAACATCCGCTCGGCCGTCGCCTCCCGGTAGGTGTCCGGATCGCCGAGCCCGCTGACGGCGTCGATCAGGGCGGTGTCGTCCTCCCGGCACTGCAGGGCGAGGATGCCCGCGCCGATCGGCGGCATCATCGTCTCGGTCGACAGCACCTCGCTGATCACATCCGTGCGGCCGATCCGCTCCAGACCGGACACCGCCAGCAGCAGGGCGTCGGCATCCCCGGCGGCCAGCTTCTCCAGCCGGCGGTTGGCGTTGCCGCGGAACGGCACGCACTCCAGATGCGGGTGCGTGGCCGCCAGTTGGGCCACCCGGCGCACCGCGGAGGTGCCGATCCGGGTGCCGGCCGGCAACTCGTCCAGGGTGAGCCCGCACGGGTGGATCAGCGCGTCCCGGATGTCGTCCCGCTTCAGGAACGCGGCGAAGACCGTCCCGGCGGGCAGCGGCCGGTCGGCGGGCACGTCCTTGACGCAGTGCACCGCGAGATCGGCCTCCCCGGCCAGCAGGGCCGCGTCGACCTCCTTGGTGAACGCCCCCTTGCCCTCGACCTGGGACAGGTCGCCGAGCCACTTGTCGCCGGTGGTCTTCACCGGCACCACCTCGGTGCGCACATCGGGGTGCAGCACGGCCAACTCGGCGCGGACCCGCTCGACTTGGGCCAGGGCCATGGGGGAGTCGCGGGAGACGATACGGATCAATTCCGGGACGGACATGGGGACACGATAGACCTTCGGACCCGACGTCCGGTCAGGGACCGTGTCGAACACCGCGGTCTCCTCGAAGGACGCCGTCCCGGTACCCGCGGCCCCGATGAGCCGTGGACACAGCTCCCGGGCGGCGGCCGGTGCCCGGTTCAGGCGCCGGCTTCGCCGACCGGAAGGGTGTAGCGCAGCTTCTCCTTCGCGCGGGCGCCGAGCCGGTCGTAGAACCGGACCGCGCCCTCGTTCCAGGCGGGCGTCTGCCACTGCACCTGAGCGACGCCGAGCCGCCGCGCCTCGGCGACCACCGCCTCCATGAGCAGCGGGCCGAGGCCGAGACCGCGGTGGCCGGGGGCCAGGAACAGGCAGTCCATGTGCAGAAACTCCCGCCCGTCCCGGGTGGACAGCTCGGGCGCGCAGGTGGCGTAGCCGACGATCTCGCCGTCCGGGGCCTCGGCGACCAGGCAGCGCAGCCGCGGGGTGGGCGTGTCGAACAGCAGGGCGGCCAGCCGGGCGGCGAGGTCCGGCACGGGCGGGGCGGCGCGCTCGTACTCCGCGTGCTGGGCGGCCAGTTCGGCCACGCGCGGCAGATCGGCGCGGCCGGCGGGCCGCACCAGCGGAGTGCCGGTCACCGGACCTCGCCCTCCAGGGTGTCTGTGCCCCAGGCGGTCAGGCGCTCGGCGAGCGGGCCCGTGCCGTCCAGGACGTGCCGGGAGAACGCCTCCCGCTCGTGCGCCAGCAGCGCGGCCTCCCAGACGCACGGCGCGAGCCCCGCCCGGCCCGGCCGCAGCTCGGCCGGCCGCCCGGCCGGGCCCGTGAACACGGCCAGGTCGGACATGTGTCCCTCGATCCAGCTGTGCACGAGGACGTAGTCGCCGTCGCCGCCCGCGTGCACGATCAGCACCGCGAGGCCCAGCGAGCCGCGCACCCGTCCCAGGGTCAGATGGCCCGCGGCCAGGTCCAGCGCCGTGTCCACGGCCTGCGGACCGACCGTACGTCCCGGCGCGTGCAGCGCGTACACCTTGACGAGGTGACCGACGGCTTCCCGGACACCCAGCGCCCGGGCGGTACGGCCGTGATGCCCCTCGGCGAGGGCTAGCAGTCCGGCCGCGTCGATCGCCGGGGGCAGCTCCACGTGAAGATCCATCCGGCCATGATGGGGGCTCGGTGCGCGGGCGTCCATGGCGGCGTCCCGGACGCGGCGCGCACCGAGCGGCAGGGCGGCGCACGTGTGGCAGGGCGGCTGCCGGCGTGTCTGCTCAGCCGAAGCCCTCTGGCAGGTCCGCTGCGGATTCCTCGGGGGCGAGGTCCGGGCGGAACCGCAGCCAGGACGGCTGGCGCAGCAGTCCTGCCTGGGTACGGGTGCTGTAGCTGACCTCGCCGACCAGCCGGGGCAGTACCCAGCGGGCGCCCGGGACACGCGGCACCGGATCGAAGGGGCACCGCTCGCTCGCCGCGTCCCGCAGCAGCGTGGCCAGCTCCGTCCGCTCGGCCTCGCTCCAGCCGGTGCCCACCCCGCCGACGTACCGCAGCCGGCCGGCCGCGTCGCGCTGTCCGACCAGCACCGCGCCGGGCAGCCCGCTCAGCCGTCCTTTGCCGGGCAGCCAGCCGCCGACGATCACGTCCTCGGCGTGCATGTTCCGGATCTTGATCCAGGCACGGGAGCGGACCCCGGGCTCGTACACCGAGTCCAGCCGCTTGCACACCAGACCCTCCAGGCCGTGTTCCCTGGTCGCGGCGAGCGCCTCGGCGCCATGGCCGGTCACCGCACCCGGAGTCGACCAGTGCGGCCCGGCCAAACCCAGTTCCGTCAGCCGGGCCCGCCGCCGTACGTAGGGCTGCCGCAGCAGGGGCTCCTCGAGGTACAGCACGTCGAACAGCACCAGATGCACCGGTACCTGGGCGGCCCGGCGTGCCGCCCACGCGGGGGCGTGTGCGAGGCCCATCCGGCTCTGCAGCAGCTGGAAGTCGGCCCGGCCCCGTTCGTCGAGGGCCAGCACCTCGCCGTCCAGTACGGCGGGCGTGGTGCCCAGCGCGCCGCCGAGCGGCCGCAGTTCGGGGTAGGCCGCGGTGATGTCCTCACCCGAGCGGGCGCGCAGCAGCAGGCTGCCGTCGCCGGGCAGATAGACCATCACCCGCTGGCCGTCCTGCTTGGTCTCGTACGCCCACCGCTGGTCCTGGGCGGCCGGCGGCAGGGCGCCGGGAGTGGCGAGCATGGGCGCGATGAGTGGCAGGGGCATGGCGGTCACGGCTGAAGATCTCGACCGCTCCCGGTGCCCTCACGCCCCTTCGGCCGCCGGTTCCCCTGAACGGGCCCGGGTCGCCTGCGCATGCCGCGGACACGGACGGCGACGCCCGGCCTCCGGCGATATCCGTCGCACAGCGGACTTCGAGCCGCCGCGACGGCCACCGTCCAGCCAGTCCGGCCATGGCATGGCGGACGGTCACAGCAGAACCCACGGGGCAGTGAGCGGTGCCCGGCGCGGGACCGCCGTGGGTCCGGGCCGGGCACCGGTCGAAGGGAACCGTTGCGGGGAGTGTGGCCGGGGGAGTGCGGCCGCACGGGCTCCTCCCGGCGGGCACGTGCCGACCGCCTCGGCCGGCTCACGCGCCTCCTCCCCTCCGGGGGCATCGCTGCCGGATCGCAGCCCACCTGCGCCGAATCCTCGAAGACGCGTAGCGCCTGGCTCAGGGCCCCTGTCGGCGACTCCGGCCCGCCTCGGCCGACCGCCTCAGCCGACCGTCTCCGCCGAGGGCTCCGTGGGCGCCGGCGCGGGGGCCGGGGTGGCCGGGCGGGGGCGGGGGAGGAAGGACGCGAGGGCGAAGGCCAGGATCGCCGCGCCCGCGCCGATGGCCATGACGACCTTGAAGCCGTTCTCGGAGGGCAGCGTGTGGCCGCCGAGGCTGATCGTCATCTGCGCCAGGATCACCCCGGCGGTGGCGCTGGCCACGGACGTGCCGATGGAGCGCATCAGCGTGTTGAGGCTGTTCGCGGCGGCCGTCTCCGACGGCGGGACCGCGCCCATGATCAGGGCCGGCATGGCGCCGTAGGCGAAGCCGACGCCCGCGCCGATGACGCAGGAGACCAGGACCAGCTGCCAGACCTCGCTCATCATCACGATGTTGAGGCCGTACCCGGCGGCGACGATCAGCGCTCCCAGCATCAGGGTGGTCTTCGGACCCCGCGCCTTGGTGATCATGGCGGACACGGGTGCCATGGCCATCATCACCAGGCCCTGCGGGGCCATGACCAGCCCCACGGTGAGCATGGACCGGCCGAGGCCGTAGCCGGTCTGCGTGGGCAGCTGGAGCAGCTGCGGCAGGACCAGCGACATCGCGAACATCGAGAAGCCGAACGCGACGGACGCCAGGTTGGTGAAGAGCACCTGGCGGCGGGCCGTGGTGCGCAGGTCCACCAGCGGGGCGCTTGTGCGCAGTTCGAAGACGCCCCAGGACGCCAGGACGACGACCGCCAGCGCGGACAGACCCAGGGTGGTGCCGCTGCCCCAGCCCCAGTCGGCACCCTTGGAGACGGCGAGCAGCAGCGAGACGAGCCCGACGGCCATGCCGAGCGCCCCGACGAGGTCGAAGCGGCCTCCCATGCGCACGCTGGACTCCGGCACCAGGGTCAGGACGAACGCGAAGGCGACGACGCCGAGGGAGGCGGACGTCCAGAACAGCACATGCCAGTCGAAGTGGTCGGCGATGAACGCGGCGGCGGGCAGACCGAGCGCACCGCCGACGCCGAGCGAGGCGCTCATCAGAGCGGTCGAGCCGGCCAGCTTCTCCGGCGGCAGCTCGTCCCGCATGATGCTGATGCCGAGCGGCACGACGGCCGCGGCCAGGCCCTGGAGGGCACGCCCGACGATCATCGGGACCAGGGCGTCGCTGAGCGCGCACACCACCGAACCGGCCGCCAGCAGCACCAGGCTGACCAGCAGCAGGCGCCGCTTGCCGAACATGTCGCCGAGCCGGCCCGCCACCGGAGTGGCGACGGCGGCCGCCAGCAGGGTGGCCGTGACCGCCCAGGCGGCGTCGGACGCCGAGGCGTGCAGATAGCCGGGCAGCTCCGGGACGATCGGGATCACCAGGGTCTGCATCAGCGACACGGTGATACCGGCCAGGGCCAGCACCGCGACCACGGCACCGGGCCGCGACGGAACGGATCTGCCGGCCGCGGCGGGCCGGGCGGGGGCGTCGGACATGAGAAGAGGGACCTTCCGAGGAGCGGTTCATGGACGAACGGACACCGGCCGGGGGACCGGCCAAGTTTTAAGTCAAGCGCTTGACTTACTTTAGCGAGCCGAAAAGGTGCCGTGCGCGGGGCCGTCCCCGGCGGGGTGCGCGCGCACCGTAGGCTTCTTCGGCTGGACCTCGCCGCCCCGGTCGAGGCTCCCGGGGGGTCGCGCGGGACCGGCCGCCCCGGGGTGGTGCACAGTCCCGGAGCGGTGGTGGGCATGGCGCGCAGGACGGCGCGGGCGGAGCAGGTGAGCGCGACGCGGGAGGCCATCCTGACCGCCGCGGAACGGCTGTTCGCCGAACACGGCGTGTACGCCGTCTCCAACCGCCAGGTCAGCGAGGCCGCCGGCCAGGGCAACAACGCGGCGGTCGGCTACCACTTCGGCACCAAGGCCGACCTGGTCCGCGCGGTGGCCCGCCGGCACGCCGAGCGCATCGAGGTGCTCAGGGAGCGGGCCCTCGCCGCGGCCGCCGACTCCTGCGACGTACGCGACTGGGTCGACTGCCTGGTGCGTCCGGTGACCGAGCATCTGGCCGGGCTCGGCGGTCCGACCTGGTACGCCAGGTTCTGCGCCCAGGTCATGACCGACCCGGCGCTGCACGAGATCATGGTCGAGGAGTCCATGGCCTCGCCGGCGCTGCGACAGGCGATCGAGGGGCTGAACCGCACCCTTCCGGAACTGCCGCCCGAGGTCCGCGCCGAACGGGGCCAGATGGTCCGCCTGCTGATCCTGCACACCTGCGCCGAGCGGGAACGCTCCCTCGCCGAGGGCGCCCCGACCCCGCGAGCCACCTGGTCGGCGGCGGCCACGGGCCTCACGGACGCCATCCTGGGGCTGTGGCTGGCCCCGGTCGGGCCTGCTCGCTGAGCCCCGGGCTTCACGCATCGAAGGTCACCACGACCTTCTCCGCCGCCCCCGGCGTCAGCGCCAGCCCGAAGGCCCGGTCCGCCTCGGCGAACGGCACCCGGTGGCTGATCAACTGCGCGAAGCGCTCGTGGTGCTCGGCCAGCTGAGGCGTCACCTCGAAGATCTCGGTGGGATACCCCTGTGACGCGATGAGGGTGAGCTCGCTGCGCAGCATCCCGCCGATGTCGATCTCCGAACCCTTCTTCTGTACGGCCACCATGACCAGCCGCGCACCCCACCTGGCCGCGCCGACCACGGTGTCGAAGACGGCCGCGGCACCGGCGGCGTCGATGTAGACGTCGGTGGCCGGGCGGGGCTGGCCGAGCGCGTTGGCGCTCTGCCCGTGCAGTTCGGTCAGCCGGGCGGCCACGTCCTGCGTGCGCGAGTCGATCACCGCGTCCGCGCCGACGGCGAGGGCCTTCTCCAGCCGGTCCGGCAGCACGTCCACCACGACCACGTGCCGCACACCCCGCAGCTTCAGCCAGATCGTGGCACCGAGCCCGATGGGCCCGGCACCGAACACCACCACCTTCTCCGACGGCCGTGCTTCGGACCGGTTGACGCAGTGCAGGGCGACCGCCATCGGCTCGTTGAGCGAGGCCACGTCGAAGGGCACGGAGTCGGGGAACACCGCCACGCAGCGCCCCACGACGGCGTTCTCGATCAGCAGGTACTCGCTCATGCCGCCGTGTCTGCCGCCGCAGCCGATGATCCCGGTGGGCGCGTCCTGCGGGTTGACGACCACCCGGTCCCCGGCCTTCAGGCCCGTGACCTCCGCGCCGACCTCGGCGATCTCCCCGGCCGGCTCGTACCCCAGGGCCACCGGGACCAGCTCGCCGCCCAGATGGGCGCGGGCCGGCATGCCGCCCATGTGCAGGAAGGTGAGATCGGTGCCGCAGATGCGACAGGCGCGGATCTTGACGAGCACGTCCTTCGGCCCGGGCTCGGGGCGCTCGACGTCCACCACCGCGATCCGCCCCGCGGCGCCGGTCTGTACGGACTTCATGGTGGCCATGGGGTGACTCGCTTTCGACAGGTCGGGGCGGGCCGGCTCGGGGAGTGCCCCGGACCGGGGCCGGGCGGGGGGAGTTGCCCGGCGTCCGGTCCGGGGGCGGCGCCGCCCCCCGTCCCCACGGGAGGCGGCGCACGGGGTGGCCTCCGCTCGTGGCCACCCGGGCGAGCCTACGGCTTGCTTGAGTTAGGCAACCATATTCGGCTTACTTGAGTCAAGCAAGTGATTGCGCGCTACGGCAGTCCGGTGCTTTCGGCGCCCTGGCGGGGCCGTATCAGGGGGAGCGTGGCGGCCTGACCCAGCCCAGTGACCGTTCGACGGCCCGCTGCCAGTTGTCGTACTCCGTCTCCCGCAGTTCGGGGTCCATGTCGGGCAGCCACTGGGCGGCCCGGTGCCAGTTGCGGCGCAGCACCTCCAGATCGGGCCAGTAGCCGGCGGCGAGCCCGGCCGCGTAGGCGGCGCCCAGGGAGACCGTCTCGGCGACCATGGGCCGTACCACGGGCACGTCGAGCACATCGGCCAGGAACTGCATGAGCAGGTTGTCCGCGGTCATGCCCCCGTCCACCTTGAGCTGCCGAAGGGAGACCGAGGAGTCGGCGTTCATGGCGTCGACGACCTCCCGGGTCTGCCATCCGGTGGCTTCCAGCACGGCACGTGCCAGGTGCCCCTTGGTGATGTACGAGGTGAGGCCGACGATGACCCCGCGTGCGTCGCTGCGCCAGCGGGGCGCGAACAGACCCGAGAACGCGGGCACGATGTAGCAGCCGCCGTTGTCCTCGACCGTCCGCGCGAGCGTCTCGATCTCCGGGGCGCTGCTGATCAGGCCCAGCCGGTCACGGAACCACTGGACGAGCGCGCCGGTGACGGCTATCGACCCTTCCAGGGCGTAGGCCGGCTGCTGGTCCCCGATCTTGTACGCGACGGTCGTGAGGAGCCCGTGCCGGGACCGCACCAGCTCGGTGCCGGTGTTGAGCAGCAGGAAGCTGCCCGTGCCGTAGGTGCACTTGGCCTCGCCGGGGGAGAAGCAGGTCTGGCCGAAGAGGGCGGCCTGCTGGTCGCCGAGGGCGGCCGTGATGGAGACCCCGGGCAGCAGCGAGCGGGCTTCGCCGTACGTCTGCGCGGAGGACCGGATCTCGGGCAGCATCGCGCGGGGCACCCCGAAGAAGGCCAGCAGCTCGTCGTCCCAGGTGAGCGTGCGGATGTTCATCAGCATGGTGCGGCTGGCGTTGGTGGCGTCGGTGATGTGCAGGCCGCTGTCGGCGCCGCCGGTGAGATTCCAGATCAGCCAGCTCTCCATCGTGCCGAACAGCACCTCGCCGTCTTTGGCGCGCTGTTCGACCCCCTTGACGTGGTCGAACAGCCACCGGATCCGCAGCGCGGAGAAGTAGGTCGAGGGCGGCAGAGCGCACCGCTTGAGGAAGAACCCCTCCCCGGGGCGCTGCATGAGGTCGTCGACGAGCGGAGCCGTGCGGGTGTCCTGCCAGACGATCGCCCGGCCCAGGGGGACGCCCGTCCGCCGGTCCCAGAGCACCGTGGTCTCGCGCTGGTTGGCCAGGCCGATGGCGACGACCTGCTCCTTGCCGACGCCGGTGTCGGACAGCGCCTCGGGCACGATGTGCCGCAGGTTCTGCCAGATCTCCATGGCGTCGTGCTCGACCCAGCCGGGCCGGGGGAAGTGCTGCTGGTGTTCCTTCTGTGCGACCGAGACCAGCCGCCCGCGGTGGTCGAACAGGATGCATCGGGTCGAGTTGGTGCCCTGATCGATGGACATTACATACCGTTCGGCCATGATCGGGTCTGCCTTCCGACGGATCGATGGGCGGCTGTCCTACCAGCGGGCGGCCCCCAGGTCCCTGGAGATCACCCGTGCGGCTTCCCGGATCAGCGTGATCAGACTCGGGCGGGGGTGGCCCTGGCTGTCGCAGATCCGCTCGACCGGCCCGGACAGCCCGATGGCGCCGACGACGAGGCCGCCGTGCCCGCGGATCGGCGCGGCGAGTCCCGCCTCGCCCATGGTCATTTCCTGTGTCTCGGCCGCCCACCCGACCTCCCTCACCTCCGCGAGCGCCCGGGCCAGCTGCTGGGGATCGACCAGGGTGTGCCGGGTGTACGCCTCCAGCCCCCGCCCTTGGCCCGGCTCGACACTCGCGGTCCCGTACGCCAGCAGCACCTTGCCGAGCGAGGAGGCGTGCAGGGGCAGCAGCGCGCCCACGTCCAGGGTCTGGAAGGTGTCGTCCGGCCGGAAGACGTGGTGGACGACGAGGACGCTGCCCTCCAGCGGCGTCCCCAGGCGTACCGCCTCCCCACTGCGGGCGGCCAGGGCGTCGGCCCAGTTGAGCGAGCGTGAGCGCAGCTCGTTGACGTCGAGGTAGCTGGTGCCGAGGTGCAGCAGGGCGGCTCCGAGCTGGTACTTCCCGGTCGCCGCGTCCTGCTCCACGAAGTCCACGTGCTGGAGCGTGCGCAGAATGCCGTGGGCGGTGCCCTTCGCCAGTCCGAGCGAGGCCGCCACCTCGCCGAGGCCGAGTCGGCGGGGACCGCCGGCGAGCAGACGCAGAATCGCCGCCGCCCGTTCGATGGACTGGACTGGGCCGGCCATGAATTGAGCCTATTACCCGCGCGAACGCCCTGCCCGTGGGGCGGGGGAGCGGGGGCGTTCGGTAATGCCGACCCCCATTCATTGACCGGCCCGATTTGTCTCCATAACGTGCTTGCCAGCCCGGAACACGCCGAAATGGCGGCGCTGGACCGGTCGTACACCACCGGGAGAGAACATGGCGGCACAGCTCAAGACGCTGCTTCAGGCGGCAGGCGAACACGTGTGTCCGGTGCCGCCCGCCGCCGGCGCCGTCTCGGCCGTACGCCGCCGTGCGGCGGCGGTCCTCGCGGACTGGAGCGTGTGTCCGCGCCTCGTCGAGGACGCGCTGCTCATGGTGTCGGAGCTCGTCACCAACGCGATCGTGCACGCCCGGCCCCCGGCCGTGCTGCGGCTGTCGTGGGTGCAGGGCGCCGGCGGCCGCACCCTGCGCATCGAGGTCAGCGACGCGGGACCGGCCCTTGCGGCGGGTGGGGCGCTCGACGGGATCGACCCCGACGAGCACGGCAGGGGCGAGGCGATCGTCCACGCCCTGGCGACCCGCCACGGCATACGCACCCACCTCGGCGGAGTCACCCGGTGGGCCGAGCTCGTCGCGCCCTAGCCGGCCGGCCTGGAGCGGACGACCTACAGCGCGGCCTCGCACCATGACGGCACGTACGCCGGCTCGTCCTCGGTCGTCTTCTTGAGCAGGAGCAGGGCGGCGTCGTCGTGCAGCCGGCCGCCCACATGTGCCAGCAGTTCGTCGTGGAGCGCGGTCAGGGTGCGCGCCGGCTCGTCGCACACATGGCGGGCCACCCCTTCGGCCAGCGGATAGAAGGCACGCGCGTGGTCCCGGGCCTCTGTGACCCCGTCGGTGTAGAGCAGCAACTGGTCGCCCACCGCGAAGGGCAGCCGCTGCAGGCGGGGAACCTGGCCCGAGAGGGCCCGCAGCCCGAGGGGCGGAGCGGGATGATCGGACTCCACCGCCCCGACCTCTCCGGAGGCGGACACCAGAAGCGGCGGAGCATGTCCGCAGTTGACGATCTCCAGGTCTCCCGACCGGGGGTATCCGGCGACCACGGCGGTCACGAAGTCGTCCGGACCAAGGTTGCGTGCCAGGCTCCGCTCGATCCTCGCGACGACGGCGAGCAGGTCGGGCTCGTCATGGGCGGCTTCGCGGAACACCCCGAGCACGAGGGCGGCGGTTCCCACGGCGGGCAGGCCCTTGCCGCGCACGTCGCCGACGATCAGCCTGATCCCGTGGGGCGTGGCCACCAGGGCGTAGAGGTCCCCGCCGATCCGCGCCTCGGCCGCCGCGGCGCTGTAGCGGACGGCCACCTGGAACGGGCCGACGGTGTCCGGGACCGGCTGGAGCAGGGCGTGCTGGGCGGCCTCGGCGACCGAGCGGACGGCCGCGAGGACCCGTTCACGACGGCCGCGCAGCGCACCGGCCAGGCCGCTCGCCCCGGTGACGGCCAGCAGGGCGGCGAGCACGGCCGCGAGTTCGCCGGCAGGCACCCCGTACCCGATGCCCAGCGCCGCACCCGTCGCCATGGCGAGGAGACCGACCCCCAGCACACCGCGCGGCTCGTTGGTGGCGGCCGCCAGCGCGGGTCCGGTCGCCAGCAGCGGCAGCCAGATCAGCCCGCCGCCCAGGGCGGCGCCGATGAGAGCGACGACGGCGACGACCAGCACGGGCAGCACCGCAAGCACGTGCGGCCCGGCGGCCGGCTGCCCGGCCGCGCGCCGGCGGACCGCTTTCCGGGCGCCGGCCACTCGGTTCCTGAACAGCCGCATCGGCGCACGGTCGCCGTCATGGTGTCCGGTCTGGCTCATGGTTGGTCAGCAGTCCTCGTCGGTACGGGGCACACGCCCGGAATGTCCGTTTCATCAAGAAAACCGGGCTGGGCGAGGCAGCCACAAGGAGCGGAATTTCAGATAGTGAGTGAGAGGCTCCTGGTCACCCGGCTCGCGATCGGCAGGAGTCGTGCCCGGATCTCCTGGAGCCGGGCCCGCCGCTCCGCCGGCAGGGAGACGCCGAGCGATCCGGGCGTGCACCCGCGGTAGACGGGAACGGCGACGCACACGGTGCCGAGCGCGTACTCCTCCAAGTCCGTGACGGCCGGCGCCAAGGGGGGCGCCTCGATCCTGCGGAGCAGCTCCGGAAGACTGGTGATCGTGCGCGGCGTGAGTTCGGCGAGCTGATGCCTGGACAGGTAGTCCTTGCGGGCGTCCTCGTCCAGCTCGCGCAGCACGGACTTGCCCAGCGCGGTGGCGTGTCCGGCGTCCTCGAATCCCACCCAGAGATCCACCCGGGGCATACGGGGGCTGTCCACGATCTCGGCCACCCTGATCTCGCCCTCCTCGTAGAACGTGAGGTAGGCGGGGCTGGACAGCTCGTCCCGCAGGGCGGCCAGCGTCGGGCGCACGCGGCTGAGCAGCGTCTGCGTGCGGCCCGCCGTGTGCAGGGAGTTCAGCCTGTCGCCCAGGATGAAGCCGCCGTCGTCCAGCTTTCGCACGTATCCGTCGTGCACGAGAGTGCGCAGCAGGTGGTAGGCGGTGGCCAGCGGCAGCCCCGTCTCGCGTGCCAGTTGTTTCGCCGGCGCGCCGTTCTCGTGCGCGCTCACCGCCTCCAGCAGCCGGAAGGCCCGCTGCACGGACGTGATGAGCGTGGGGCCGTCCTGAGCACCCATAGGACCAGCCTGCGCCCGGACGCCTGACCCGGGCAAGGCAATGCAAGGCCGGCCTCGCCGCCCCGCCTGGTGAGCGACGCGTCCGCGCTCTCCGGCGACCGCTGCGGTCCGTACCGCACCTCCCGCGGCCGCATGAGCAGCCCGCCGAACCGTGGCAGCGGCCGCAACGGCCCCTCCAGCGGGTCCTCGCGCCGCGCCCAGCGGACCGCGATCGCGCCGCCCACCTCCGGAATCCGCTTGATGCCGCGCCATCCGTCGGCGGCGGCGGCGTGGACGACGTGCGGCACATGGGCGTGGATCAGCGCGCCCGGCCGCCCCGGAGGACGGGGCGGCCGGGTCGGTCGTCCTCAGCGCTGCGTGCTCGCGATGCTCACCGCGTTCGCGGCCACCACCGCACCGATCCCCGCCCACTCCGGCACTCCCAGACTCTGTCCCAGCACCACCCAGCCGACCACCGCGGCCAGCACCGGATTGACGCTCATGAAGAGGCCGAAGGTCTGGGCCGGCACCTTGCGAAGCGTGAGCAGATCGGCGAGGTACGGCACGGCGGACGACAGCACACCCGCCGCCACCGCGCACAGCAGGGCCCCGGCCGTCGGCGGGTGCCGTACGGCGAGGACGATCCCGATCGGCAGGAAGGTCAGCGCCGACACGCACGCGGCCGCGGCCGGCCCCTGGGCCCCCGGGAGGCGCCGCCCGACGATCCGGTTGAGCAGGATGTACGAGGCCCAGCAGCAGGCGGCCACCAGCCCCAGGCCCATGCCCAGGTAGTCGGTGGACGGCTGAGGGCGCATGAGCACCACGACGCCGGTCCCGGCCAGTGCCGCGCACGCGGCGTCCAGCCGGCGGCGCGAGGCGGCCAGCGCGATGCCGAGCGGGCCCAGGAACTCCAGGGTCACCGCCAGCCCCAGGCCGATCCGGTCGATCGCGCTGTAGAGGGTCAGGTTCATAGTGCCGAAGACCCCGGCGAGCAGCAGCACCGGCCACCACTGCCGCCGGGTGAAGTCGCGCAGGCGCGGCCGGCCGACGGCCACCAGGACCAGCGCGGCGACGTACTGGCGCACCGCCACCACGCCGAGCGGACCGAGGACCGGGAAGGCCAGCGCGCCGATCGCCGCGCCGGTCTGGTTCGACAGGCCGCTGCCGAACATGGCCGCAACGCCGGCCAGCCGCCCCGGCGCGGGGTTGTGGACCAGGGGTGGTGCCGTCGCGGCGGGGTGTCCGAGAGCGCGTCGCATGGGAGGAGCGTCCGCCCGTCGGGTGCTTGCGCAAAATGCATGCGTCTCGCCATCTATACGCTGAGCGTATGGATGAGGTCGAGCTACGGCAGCTGCGCTGCCTCGTCGCCATCGTCGACGAGGGCACCTTCACCGACGCGGCGATCGCCCTCGGGGTGTCCCAGGCGGCCGTCTCCCGCACCCTGGCCGGGCTCGAACGAGCCCTGGGTGTACGGCTGTTGCGGCGAACCTCGCGTGAGGTGACCCCGACGGCGACCGGGCTGCGGGTGGTAGCGCAGGCCCGGCGGGTGCTGGCGGACGTCGACACCCTCGTCAAGGAGGCCACCTCGGGGCACACCCGGCTGCGGATCGGCTACGCATGGTCGGGCGTCGGCCGACACACCGTCGCCTTCCAGCGGCGCTGGAGCGCCGCCCACCCCGGGATCGATCTGCATCTCGTCCGCGTCAACACGGCGTCCGCCGGACTCGCCGAAAGCGCCTGCGACCTCGCGGTGGTGCGCCGACCGCTGCGGGACCGGCGGTTCGACACCGCCATCGTGGGCCTGGAGCGGCGCCTGTGCGCGCTGGCCGCCGACGATCCGCTGGCCCGCCGCAGGTCCGTACGGCTCGGCGAACTCACCGGCCGCACCCTCTGGGTGGACCGGCGCACCGGCACCACCACCCCCGAGCTGTGGCCGCCGGACTCCCGCCCCGCCGTCGAGGAGACGCACGACGTCGACGACTGGCTCACCGTCATCGCCGCCGGACGCGGCATCGGCGTCACCGCGGAGTCGACCGCCAACCAGTACCCGCGACCCGGCGTCGTCTACCGGCCGGTCCGGGACGCCGAGCCCGTCGCCGTACGGCTCGCCTGGTGGCGCGACGACCCGCACCCGGCCCTCCAGGCGGTCCTCGAACTGCTCAGCGAGCTGTACCGCACGAGCTGAGGGGCCGGAGGGAGGGGACCGAGAAGCGCGAACAAAATTGTTGACAATATCGTCTGGCTAGATTTAGGTTCGACAGGCACTCACTCAGGGAGAGCACGATGCCGAAGGAAGCCCGTCCGACCACCGGAGAGCAGGCCAAACAGCATGCGCTCGCGCAGCTGCGGCAGGCGATCCTGCACGGCGAGATGGCACCGGCCCAGCGGCTGGTGGAGAACGAACTCGCCGAGCAGTTCGGTGTGACGCGGGCCAGCATCCGCGCGGCGTTGATCGATCTGGAGGCGCAGGGACTGGTCGAGAGGATCCGCAACCGCGGTTCGCGGGTGCGAGTGGTGACCGTGGAGGAAGCGGTCGCCATCACGGAGTGCCGCATGGTCCTGGAGGGACTGTGCGCGGCCAAGGCCGCCGTCGCGGCCAGTGACGGGCAGCTCACCGAGCTGGCCGACCTCGGCGCGGCGATGGAGAAGGCCGTCGCCGACGGCGAGCCGGTGACGTACTCCGACCTCAACCACCAGCTCCACGACCGGATCCGGGCCATCTCCGGGCAGCGGACCGCGGTCGAGCTGCTGGAGCGGCTGAACGCCCAACTGGTCCGCCACCGCTTCCAGCTGGCGCTCCGGCCCGGGCGTCCGCACCAATCCCTGAGCGAGCACCTGGCGATGATCGAGGCGATCAGGGCCAGGGATCCGCAGGCGGCCGAAGCGGCCGCCCGCGCCCACCTCGCCAGCGTGATCGAGGCGCTCCAGGACTGAGCGCGCGGGACGCGGGCCGGGCGCGCACCTGTCCACCGAGGCGCGGGCGCCGCAGAGACGCATGTCTGCGGCGCACCGGGACCGACAAGGGAGAACTCCGCCATGACCCACCCCAACGCGCCTGCCCCACCACCCCGTTCGACCCTCGTCGTCACCGCGCACGCCGGGGACTTCGTGTGGCGCGCGGGTGGCGCCATCGCCCTGGCCGCGGCGCGCGGCGAGAAGGTCACCGGGTTCCTCCGAGGATGCCCCGGCCGTCAGGCCGGGGAGGAATCGGACTCCTGCGGAGCAGGGCAGGGATAGCCGGATCGCCGTCAGGGCGATCCGACGTCCACCCCGCACAGCGGTGATGCCGCCCACCATGATCAAGAACTCTCAACTGTCAGTGCCCTCGGGTAGGTTCGGATGCATGACGACAGAGGCGACCACGAAGGAGACCGGGCATGCCCGGTACACCTTCCGTGTGCGCCTGTCGGCTACCGCGCGGCGCGCACTCGAAGCGGAGTGGGCGCGCTGCCGGTGGATCTGGAATGAGTGCGTCGCGAAGTCCCGGCAGGCCCACGCGCAGAGCCGGGCGACGGGCGAGAAGGTGACCTGTGGTCCGGGGCAGTTGGACAAGATGCTGACCGAGGCACGCGGGGTGACGCCATGGCTGGCTGAGGGCGCGTCGGTGCCGCAGCAGCAGGTGATACGCGACTTCGCCACGTCCCGTGCCAAGGCCTTGAAGGACATCAAGGACCGGCTTCCGACGCACCGCCGGGCCCAGATGCCCCGCTTCAAGAAGAAGCGGCAGGCGCGGCCCAGCCTCAACTACACCAGGCGCGGTTTCCGCCTCAAGGACGACCGCCTGCACCTTGCCGGCGGGATCGTGCTGAGGGTGGTGTGGTCACGGGATCTTCCGGCCGATCCGTCGAGTGTGCGGGTGTACCAGGACAGCCTTGGCCACTGGTATGCGTCCTTCGTCGTCCCGGCTCAGGTTCAGCCGCTCTCTGAGACCGGCCGCGTCCTCGGGGTGGACTGGGGTGTGACGGAGACCGCCACCACCACCGACGACGCCTACGATCTGCCGCATGCCGAGCACGGCAGGCGGGCCGCGCAGCGGCTGGCGAGGTATCAGCGGATGATGGCCCGGCGGCGCCGTCCGAAGGGACAGCCCGCATCCGCCGGCTACCGGAAGGCCCAGGCACAGGCGGCGAAGCTGCACAAGAAGATCGCGAGGCAGCGGGAGGACACGGCCCGCAAGTGGGCCAAGTCCGTGATGCGCGGCCACGACGGGGTTGCGGTGGAGGACTTCAGGCCGAGGTTCCTGGCGAAGACCACCATGGCCCGCAAGGCGGCCGATGCCGCCATCGCCGCGACGAAGCGTGCCCTGTGCGAGATGGGCCGCAAACACGCACGGGACGTCCGTCTCGTGCACCCGGCGCACACCACGATGGACTGTGCCAAGTGCGAAGCGAGAACCAAGCACGCACTGCCTCTGTCGATGAGAACGTATGCCTGCACCGTGTGCGGAGCCGTGTCCCCCAGGGACAAGAACTCCGCCCGCGTGATGCTGGTCCGGGCAGGTTGGAACCCGGACGGTGCCGAGGGCGTAAGACCACCCGAGCCGCCGGCTCCGGTGGCGGCCTGAGCCGTAAATCCCCGCTCAGCCCTGGAGGGCGAGGAATCGCCTCCCTTCAGGGAGGGGAGCCTTCAAGTCCTGACCCGCGCGCACCGACACCTCATGGGCCCTGGGCGACCGGGGCCGCACCTCGGACCAGGCGGTCCCGCAGGCCGGTGACCAGCGCAGCCGCACGGTGTAAGCGGGACCGGTGACCGTGCTCGTGGTCCGCGCGTCCCGGGCGCACACCGAGGCGTCGGGCAACTGGCTCTGACAGGACCGGCCGTGACAGCGGTGCACATCCGGCAGGGTCTGCGCGGCGGGAGCGGTACCCGGCCGCCCGGAGAAGGTGACGGCGGCGGCCACCGCCGTCACCGTGCCGAACAGCGCGGACACTGACAGCGCAAGCCACGAGGGGAGCCGCCCGAACCACCGCTTTCGACCGTGCTGCTCCGGCACGACGGCGGGCTGGGTGATGTCGGCCGCGTCCCACAGCGCCAGCACGGCCTCGGGATCGGCTTCGGCGATCCGGCAGAGCGCCTCCACGGCCGGCCTCGGCGGCGGTGTGCCGCCGGACAGATAGCGGTGCCACGCGGACTTGCTGTACGGGGTGCGCGCGGCCAATGCCGCCAGGCTCAGCCCCGTACGGTCCTTCAGCTCGCGCAGTCCCACCACCAGTGCCTCGTCCGGCGTGGTCGGCGCTTGGGGGTGCCGCATCGTGCGTCCTCGACTCCCGTTCCGATATGGGCGGTTTCGCCCCTGTTGTCGGAATGGCTTCCCGTGAGGACGGCGACTGGAACACGCGGTGAGGTAGGAGCAAGGTGAGGTGTGGGCGTACCGAAGGCCCGTTCGGGGGTCGTCGAACGGGCCTTCGGCGGCTGGGTGGTGTCGCGGTGACGTGCCGTCAGCACCAGGGGAGGGGGCGGTGGGTGCGCACGTAGCGGGCCGAGACATAGCCTGCGTGGTGCCGCAGCCGGTACCAGGTGCGGTTGCCGTGCACCGCGGTGCCGCGTGTCCTGCAGACGAGCATCAGGTGGGGGCCCGTGCTGCGATGGCCGACGATCCGGTAGCCGGTACCCGGGCCGGAGCGGACGTTGAGCGGGGCGTGGCGGGTGGCGACGCGGCCGGTGACGGGCAGGAGACGACGGTACGTCGAGGGCGGCGCCGCGAGCTGGTACTGCGGGCGGTGCGCGCGGCGAGACGGTACGGGGCGGCGTGCGCGGCGAGACGGTGGGCCGGGGTCCGCTGCATGAAGCGGTACGCCGCTCGCCGGGCCGTGAGGCGGCGCATCCGGTGCACTCGGCCGGTGCGGTGCTGGGCGAGGTGGGCGTGGTGCTGGGTGGCGGCTCGGGGGACCGGGCGCGGTGCGGCGGCGCTCGCCGTGGTGGCACCGGCCGCCGTGGGCAGGAACGCGAGCACCGCCGCTGTGGCCAGGATTCCGCTTTTGAGGGTCCGTCGGATCATGGAAGCCTCCGGCTGTCGTTCTCGTGACCACGAGCAGTGATCACGCCAGCCAGGGTTTCCGTGACGGGCCGCCGGAATGCCGTTCCGGCCGTCCCCGGGGACGGCCGGGACGTCCAGCGGGACGGGCGCCCGCGGCGCACGCGGGCCCGCCCGGTCCGCGGCGCGGAGGCGTCCCGCCGTGCCCGGCCGTCTCCGTGCACGTCCGGGTGACGTGTCCCGGCGGGCGCGCGCATCCGCGGCGGTCAGAGCGTCTCGGCGAAGGTGATGGTCCGCTCCTTCAGCAGCGGGAACACCGTTCCCCGGATCAGCTCCGCGAAGTGGTCCGTCTCCTTGTGCGCCTCGAAGCCGGCGCGGTCCGTGTAGCGCTCGTACAGCACGAACGCCCCCGGTCGGTCGACGACCTCATGTGCCTCGTAGGCGAGGTTCGCGGGCTCCGACGAGACCAGTTCGCGCATCTTCCGCAGCGCGGCACGCACGGTGTCGGCGTCGGCGGGGGCGCACTGGTACTGGGCGACGACGGCGAAGGCCATGGCATTCCTCCGGTGTTCCTGAGGCGGGCGGACTCGCCGATTCCAGCACGCTCCTGCCGCGGTGCGGCCCGTACGACACGCGGCCGTACGTCAGGCGGCCATGTCCCGCGGACGGCCGGCCGCCGAGGGAACCGAGAGGCGGGCTGGAACTTACTTGACTTACGCAACGAGCTGCTAAACTGGCGGGTATGCCCACGGAATCGCTGTCCGACCTGCCCGTCGCGTCCCCCGAGGTCACCGAGATAGAGCGCGCCCTGACGCGCATCACCTACCTCGGCAGCCGGGCCCGGCAGCACGAGCGGCTGATGGCGCTGGCGGGGGTGCCGCTGGACCGGGCCGCGGTGGCCCTGCTGCGGCAGATCGCCGACTCCGAGCCGCTGCGCCCGGGGGAGCTGGCACAGCGCCTGGGCGTGGAGGCCTCCCATGTGACGCGGACCGTGCAGCAACTGCAGAAGGCCGGGTACGTCACACGCGTCCCCGACCCCGTCGACCGGCGCGCCCAGCGGATCCGGCTGACCGACGCGGGCCGCGACGCCGTCGAGCGGGTCCGCGAGGCCGGGGCCCGGGGCATGCAGCTCGCCCTCGCCGACTGGCGGCCCGAGGACCTGCGGCAGATGGCTGCCCTCTTCCACCGCATGGTCGACGACTTCCTCGCGTACACGACCGACGAGGACTCCGGCCGGGAGGCGGACGACACCGTCGCCACGGCGTGACCTCCGACGTCCTGCGGCAACGGGCCACCCTCGCGCGTACCGTCCAGTAATATCCGGCGGCAGGCCATCAGAGGAGAAACCGTGTCCCGGTCCGAACGCTCACCCCTGCTGCTCGCCGGCCTGCTGGCCACGGCCGGGGTCGCCCACTTCGCCACGCCGCGCCCCTTCGACGCGCTCGTACCGCGTGCGCTGCCGGGCTCGCCCCGGGCATGGACGTACGGCAGCGGCGCTGTGGAGCTCGCGCTGGCGGCCGGGATCGCCGCACCCCGGACACGCGCGGTCGCCGCGAAGGCGGCCGCGGCCTTCTTCGTCGGGGTGTTCCCGGCGAACGTGCAGATGGCCGTGGACTGGCGGCACCGGCCCGCGCCGCTGCGCACGGCCGCCCTCGCGCGGCTGCCGCTGCAGCTGCCGCTGGTGCTGTGGGCCCGTGGAGTCGCCCGGAACGGAGAGGGACGGTCATGACGGAACGCATCGAGGTCGGGGGCAAGGCCGAGGACTTCGCCCTGCCCGACGAGACCGGCACCACCCGCCGGCTCACCGAGCTGCTGGCCGACGGGCCGGTGGTCCTCTTCTTCTACCCGGCCGCGCTCACCCCCGGCTGCACGGCCGAGGCCTGCCACTTCCGCGACCTGGCCGCCGAGTTCGCCGCCGTCGGCGCCCGGCCCGTCGGCATCAGCGGCGACACCGTCGACAAGCAGCAGGAGTTCACCGGACGGCATGGCCTCGGCATGCCGCTGCTCTCCGACGTCGACGGCGCGGTCCGCGAGCGGTTCGGCGTCAAGCGCGGCTTCTCCCTCGCCCCCACCAAACGCGTCACCTTCGTGATCGCCGAGGACCGTACGGTGCTGGAGGTCATCCGCAGCGAACTGCGCATGAACACCCACGCCGACCGGGCTCTCGCCGCCCTGCGCGCCCACCGGGGCTGAACGGCGCCCGCCCCGCGCGGCGCACGGGAACATCCGCGCGCTTGATGAGGCGGACCAATCAGAACATGCTTGGGCATATGAAGCATGGCGCCGCCGTGGCGATCATCGACGCCCTGGGTACGGTGACCGGGTGGAGCGAGGGCGCGCGGCGGCTCACGGGCCACCCGGCCGAAGACGTCGTGGGCCGGCCCGCGGCCGGACTGCTCGCCGGGGACCTCCCGGACGACGCACTCGCCGCGCGGGCCGGCACCGTCGCGCTGCGCCACCGTGAGGGCCACCGCGTCGAGGTGGCCCTCACCGCCTGCCCCGTCGCCGGAGCCGACGGAGAGCCCACCGGATTCGTCGTCACCGCCTGCCCGCCCGGCAGCACCCTGGCCGGCGAGGCCTTCGAGCAGGCCTCCATGTCCATGTCGGTGTTCGACCTGGAGCAGCGCTATCTGCGGCTCAACGAGGCCGCCTGCAAGGTGATGGGCGTCCCCGAGTCCGCGCTCACGGGCCGGTTCTTCCTGGACACCGTGGAGGAAGCCGAATACAACGTGGGCTTCCTGCGCCACCTCCGGGAAGTCGTCGAGACCGGCCGGCCGGTTCGCTACGAGAGCGTGGCCGGCGCCCCCGCACTGAACCGGGAACATCTCTGGAGCATCGAGATGTGGCCGCTGCGCGCCGGCTCCGGTGAGCTGACCGGGGTCGCCATGGCGACCTTCGACAGCAGCGAGCAGTACTGGGCCAGGCGCCGCCTGGCCCTGCTGAACGAGGCGTCGACCCGCATCGGCACCACCCTGGACGTGGTGCGCACCGCTGAGGAACTGATCGACGTCCTGGTCCCGGGCTACGCCGACTTCGCCAGCGTCGACCTGCTCGACTGGGTGCTCGGCGCGGACGAGCCGCCGATGGTCCCCGGCGGCGGTGTGGTCCTGCACCGCATCGCCCACGGCTCCACCCGCGAGGGCGACCCCGGCGCGGCCGTCCCCATCGGCGAGACCGACGTCTATGCGCCGGACTCCCCGCCCACCCGTGCCCTGCGCGAGGGCCGGGCCGTGCTCAGCCAGGCCGGTGAGCCCGAGTTCGTCAAGTGGCTGGCCGAGCGCAACGCGCGCTCACCCGAAGGCCGTGCGTACCGGCAGGGCGCCCACTCCCTGATCGCGGTGCCCCTGCGGGCCCGCGGCACCACCCTGGGCGTCGCGGTCTGCGTCCGCATGGCCCACCCCGAGGACTACGGCCCAGACGACGCCGTCTTCGCCGAGGAACTCGGCAGCCGCGCCGCCGTCTGCATCGACAACGCCCGCCGCTTCGCCCGCGAACGCAGCACCGCCCTCGCCCTGCAGCACAGCCTGCTGCCGAGCGGCCTGCCCCGGCAGGCGGCCGTCGAGGTGGCCCACCGGTATCTGCCGTGCGGATCGCTGGCCGGCATCGGCGGCGACTGGTTCGACGTCATCCCGCTCTCCGGCGGCCGGGTCGGCCTGGTCGTGGGTGACGTGGTCGGCCACGGCATCAAGTCCTCGGCCACCATGGGCCGGCTGCGGACGGCCGTCCGCACCCTCGCCGACGTCGACCTGCCGCCCGACGAACTCCTCACCCACCTCGACGACCTGGTCACCCACCTCGCCGCCGAGGACTGCCGCGAGGAGATCGCCGAACTGGGCGCCACCTGCCTGTACGCCGTGTACGACCCCGTCTCCCGGCGGCTCGGCCTGGCCGCCGCCGGCCACCCGGCCCCGGCCGTCGTCCTGCCGGGCAGCACCGCCCAGGCCATCCCCATGAGCGCCGGACCGCCCCTCGGCGTCGGCGGGCTGCCGTTCGAGGCGACGGAGCTGGAACTGCCCGAGGGCTCCGTCGTCGCGCTCTACACCGACGGCCTGGTCGAGGACCGCGACCGGGACGTCGACGGAGCCACCGAGGAGCTGCGCCGGGCCCTCAGCGTACGCGCCGGCTCCCTGGAGACCCTGTGCGACGACGTCCTCAAGGCCGTCCTGCCCGACCAGCCCGGCGACGACGTCGCCCTGCTGCTGGTGCGCACCCGCGCCCTCGGCGCCGACCGGGTCGCCACCTGGGATGTCCCGTCCGACCCCGCCCAGGTCGCCGTCCTCCGGCAGGCCGCCGGCGAACGGCTCGCCGCCTGGGGACTGGACGAGGCCGCCTTCGTCACCGAACTCGTCGTCAGCGAACTCGTCACCAACGCCATCCGCTACGGCGAACCGCCCATCCAGCTCCGGCTGATCCGCGACCGCGCGCTCATCTGCGAGGTCTCCGACGCCAGTTCCACCTCACCGCACCTGCGCCGGGCGCACGTCTACGACGAGGGCGGCCGCGGACTGCTGCTGGTCGCGCAACTCACCCAGCGCTGGGGCAGCCGGCAGACGGGCCGGGGCAAGACGATCTGGGCCGAGCAGGCGCTGCCCTTCACCTGACCGTCCGCCCCGGCACCGATCACTGGAACGGGCAGCCCGGGTTCGGTGCGTCCTCCGAGAAGGGGGCGCCGTGCGGCAGCACGTACAGCACATCGAGCACGAGCGGGGTGTCACCGAGGTTCCGCCCGATGTGGACATGGTCCGCACCGGCCGGCTCCTGGATCGTCGCACCCCTGCGGTACACGCCGTCCGAGGCGCAGCCGGAGTCGAAGTGGCTGAGGGTGCCCTGCTTCACCACGCCGTACAGCGGGCCGTCGTGGTAGTGCCAGCCGGTGCTCTGGCCGGGCGGGACGGTGATCTCCCGCAGGGTGTAGTCGGTGTCGCCGATGGTGGTCTGGCTGATGATCCGGGCCGTCACACCCGGCCCCGGCGGGGTCGCCTGCGCGGTGCCGCAGGTCAGAACGGTGGCGACGGTCAGCGCGCCGGTGACGGCGGCGCGGAGGGCGGTACGCATGCGAGACCCTTTCGGGAGGCGAGCGGGGTGTCGCCGTGAACATAAGGGCACCGCAGGCGGGTTGGGAGCGGAACCCGGCGATCCGTATGCGTACGTGACCGCGGGTGTCAGGCCGCCGCGCCCTCGCGGACCACGTCCCGTGGCCGTTTGTCCTCGCGCAGCCCCAGGAAGCGGGGATGCCGCAGCATCCCATCCCGGGTCCACTCGGTGAAGGCGATCTGCGCGACCAGCTCCGGCCGCACCCAGCGGGCGCGGGCCTCGCGGACGGCACCGCTGAAGGGCGAGGCGTCCCGGCGCAGCCCGTCCAGCCGCCCGCGCAGATCCAGCAGGGTGCGCCGGTCGAATCCGGTGCCGACCTTCCCGGCGTACCGCAGCCGGTCACCGTCGTAGAAGCCGAGCAGCAGCGCCCCCAACCCGACGCGGCTGCCCGCCGGTTCGGTGAAGCCGCCGACCACGAACTCCTGCCCTCGCGCGCACTTCAGCTTCAGCCAGTCCGGGGACCGGCGCGTCCGGTACGGCCCCTCGGCCCGCTTGGCGATCAGCCCCTCCCAGCCCCGGGCGCAGGCATCGGCCAGCAACTCGGTGCCGCCCGCGTTGCGATGCGGGGTCAGCCGCAGCGGCGCGCGAAAGGACAGCGCCCGCCGCAGCAGCGACTTGCGGACGCGCAAGGGGAGTTGCCGGGTGTCGGCGCCCTCCAGGCGCAGCAGGTCGAAGAGGTAGTACGTCACCGCGACCCCGGACGCCTCGATGTCCCGGCGCCGGGTCAGCCCCATCCTCCGTTGCAGCCGCGCGAAGTCGGTACGGCCGCCGCTGAACGCGACGACCTCGCCGTCCACCGTGAAGTCGGTGCACTCCTGCGCCTCGAGCGCCGCCACGATCTCGGGATAGGTGTCGTCCAGCCGCTGACCCGTGCGTGACAGCAGCCGCACCCGGCCGTCCTCGCGCACCGCCAGCAGGCGGACACCGTCCAGCTTCCGCTCGAACAGCCAGCCCTCGCCGAAGTCCCGCCGGTCGCTGAGCGTGGCCAGCATCGGGGCCGCCGCGAGCTCCGCGCCCGGCCCGGCCGGGCGCAGCAGTTCCCGGCGCTCGGCCGGCAGCGCCTCCAGCAGCCCCGGCACCGCCCCTCACTCCTCGCCGTCGGCCGCGACCTGCGCGAGGGTGCGTCCGCTGCGCACCGACCGGGCCCGCCGGGGATCCGGGGTGCCGTGCCCGGCCGACCGCGCCGGGCCCTTACGCACCAGCAGCCAGGCCTCCTTTTCACCCTGCTCGCCCCGAAAGCGGGTCAGGGCGTACTCGCCGCGCAGTTTGCTGCCGTGCAGCCGGAAGGTGGCGTGCCCGCGCTCCAGCGACTCAGCGAAGTCCACCGGCCGCCCCTTGCGGTCGTGGCTGAGCGGCTCGTACGTGCCGTTGTCCCAGACGATCACGGCCCCGCCGCCGTACTCGCCCTTCGGGATCACTCCCTCGAAGTCCTCGTACTCCAGCGGATGGTCCTCGGTGGGCACGGCCATCCGCTTGTCCCCGGGATCCGTGGACGGGCCCTTCGGGATCGACCACGACTTCAGGACATTGTCGACCTGGAGCCGGAAGTCGAAGTGCATCCGGCTGGCGTCGTGGATCTGCACCACGAAATGCGGCTCGTCACCGCCGGCCCGGGGCTCCCGCCCCGACGGCTCGCGGGTCCGCTCGAAGTCGCGCTTGCCGCGGTACGTCCGCAGCCGGTCCTCCGCTGCCACCTGCGGCTCCTTCCGTACGTCCGCCTCACGGCCCCCGAGTACCCCCGAGCGCGCCGGTCAGCCCGCGATGCCGTCCAGCTCGGCTACCGCGCCGTCCGGCAGCACCAGGGACGCGGCGGCGATGTTCTCCCGCAGGTGCTCGGGCGAGGAGGTCCCGGGGATCAGCGCGATGTTCGGCGACCGGCGCAGCAGCCAGGCCAGCGCCACCTGCTGCGGCGAGGACCCCAGCCGGGTGGCGACCTTCGCCAGCGTCTCGGACTGCAGCGGGCTGAAACCACCGAGCGGGAAGTACGGCACGAAGGCGATGTTCCCGGCCGCCGTGCGCTCCACCAGGGCGTCGTCCTGCCGGTTGGCCAGGTTGTACAGGTTCTGCACGGTCACCACGGGCGCGATCGCCAGCGCCTCGTCCAGCTGCGCCGCGGTCACCGTGCTCAGCCCCAGGTGCCGGATCAGCCCCCGCTCCCGCAGCTCGGCCAGCGCGCCGAACTGCTCGGCCAGGGAGTCGTCGTTCGGGGTGTCCACGTCACCGACCCGCAGATTGACGACGTCCAGCGACTCCACGCCCAGGTTCCGCAGGTTGTCGTACACCTGCGCCTTGAGGTCCTCCGGGTGCCGGGACAGGATCCAGCTGCCGTCGGCTCCCCGGCGGGCGCCGACCTTGGTGACGATGTGCAGTTCCTCGGGGTAGGGGTGCAGCGCCTCCCGGATGAGCTCGTTGACGACCACGGGCCCGTAGAAGTCGGCGGTGTCAATGTGCGTGATGCCCGCCTCGACCACCGCACGGAGCACCGCCACCGCCCGGTCACGGTCCTTCGGCGGACCGAAGACGTGCGGCCCGGCCAGCTGCATGGCGCCGTAGCCGACGCGGGTCAGGGTCAGGCCGTCGGCCGGGGTGAGGGTGCCGCCGAGCTGTGCGGTCATGTCGTACCTCTCCAGATGATGTTCAAGACGTCCTGGCCACCGGTCCCGCCGGCGGCCTCGATCTCCACCCTGCACCCCCCGCGCCCGCCGATGCAGTACCCCGTCGATCCTGGGAGTGACAGGGCCAGTCACCGCCGGCCGGGCCGCCGTACGGTGGGGCCATGGACCGAACGAACGCCCTCGGCGAGTTCCTGCGCGCCCGGCGGGCGCTGGTGCGGCCCGAGGACGTGGGGCTGCCCGGCGGAGGGCTGCGCCGGGTGCCGGGGCTGCGCCGCGAGGAGGTCGCGATGCTGGCCGGGATCAGCTCCGACTACTACCTGCGGCTGGAGCAGGGCCGCGACCGCAACCCGTCCGTGCAGGTCCTCCAGGCCATCGCCGGCGTGCTGCGACTCGACGCCGACGCCACCTCCCACCTCGTCGGCCTCGCCCAGGACCGGCCCAGCCCCGGCGTACGCTCCGGGCGCCGCACCCAGCGGGTCCCGGCGAGCCTGCTCCAGCTCATCGACGGCTGGCCCCGCAACCCCGCCTACGTCCAGAACCGCTACACCGACTGCCTCGCCGCCAACGCCCTCGCCACCGCGCTCACCCCGAACTACCGGCGCGGCGTCAACCTCCTGCGGGCCGTCTTCCTCGACCCGGCAGAGCGCGAGCTGCGCCGGGACTGGGAGGACCTCACCGAGGAGGGCGTGGCCGTACTGCGCTCCGAGGCGGGGGCGGACGCGGACGACCCGCGGCTGCGCGACCTGGTCGGCGAGCTGTCCCTGCGCAGCGAACGCTTCCGCACCCTGTGGGCCCGGCACGAGGTGCGGCCCCGCCGCGGCCGGGTGAGCCACCTGACCCATCCGCAGGTCGGCGACCTCGACCTGCAGTCGGAGAAGCTGTCCGTGGACGGCACCGACGGACTCACCCTGGTCGTCTTCCACGCCGAGCCCGGCAGCCGCAGCGCCGAACTACTGGACATCCTCGGCAGCCTCGCCGCGCCGCCCGGCCACCGCGCCCGCCCGGACGGCGCGCAGGAACGGATCGAGGAGCAGTAGGGGCCCGGTCGGTTCAGAACTCCTCGTGCCTGTCGGGATCGCCGCCGAGCCTGCGCGGGGAGCGGTGTCCGATGGCCGCCAGCTGGTCGGAGTCCAGCTCGAAAGCGAAGACGTCCAGGTTGGCGCGCTGCCGGCCCGGGTCGGCCGACTTCGGGATGGGCAGCGCGCCGACCTGGAGGTGCCAGCGCAGCAGCACCTGCGCCGGGGTCACCCCGTGCGCCGCCGCGACCTGCGCGACCGCGGGGTCGTCCAGCAGGGCGGTGCCCCGGCCCAGCGGGCTCCAGCTCTCGGTGACGATGCCCTTGTCCGCGTGGAACGCGCGCAGCTCCTCCTGCGGGAACAGCGGGTGCAGCTCGATCTGGTTCACCGACGGCAGCACCCCGGTCTCCTTCTCCAGCCGCGTGATGTGCTCCGGAGTGAAGTTCGAGACGCCGATCGAGCGGACCAGCCCGTCCTCGCGCAGCTTGATCAGCGCCTTCCAGGATTCGGCGTACTTGCCGACCCGGGGATTCGGCCAGTGGATCAGATACAGGTCCACGTACTCCAGGCCGAGCCGCCGCCGGGACTCCTCGAAGGAGGCGAGCGTCTCCTCGTAGCCGTGGTGGCGGCCGGGCAGCTTGGTGGTGACGACCACCTCCTCACGGGGCACGCCGCTGCCCGCCACGGCCCGCCCGACACCGGTCTCGTTACGGTAGTTCGTCGCGGTGTCCACCAGCCGGTAGCCCAGGTCGAGCGCGGAGCGTACGGCCTGCTCGGCGGCCGTGTCGTCCAGTGGCCAGGTGCCGAGGCCGATGGCCGGGATCGTCGTACCGTCGTTGAGCGTGTGCGCCGGAATGCCGTTCACCGGGTTCCTCCGAGGATGCCCCGGCCTTCAGGCCGGGGAGGAATCGGACTCCTGCGGAGCAGGGCAGGGATAGCCGGATCGCTGTCAGGGCGGTCCGGCGTCCGCCCCGCACGGCGGTGACGTCGCCCACCATGATCAAGAACTCTCAACTGTCAGTGCTCTCGGGTAGGTTCGGATGTATGACGACAGAGGCGACCACGAAGGACGCCGGGCATGCCCGGTACACCTTCCGTGTGCGCCTGTCGGCTACTGCGCGGCGCGCACTCGAAGCGGAGTGGGCGCGCTGCCGGTGGATCTGGAATGAGTGCGTCGCGAAGTCCCAGCAGGCCCACGCGCAGAGCCGGGCGACGGGCGAGAAGGTGACCTGCGGTCCGGGGCAGTTGGACAAGATGCTGACCGAGGCACGCGGGGTGACGCCCTGGCTGGCTGAGGGCGCGAGCGTGCCTCAGCAGCAGGTGATTCGGGACTTCGCCAGGTCGAGGGCGAAAGCGCTGAAGGACATCGGGGACCGGTTGCCGCAGCAGCGCCGGGCCCAGATGCCCCGCTTCAAGAAGAAGCGGCAGGCGCGGCCCAGCCTCAACTACACCAAGCGCGGTTTCCGCCTCAGGGACGGCCGCCTGCACCTTGCGGGCCAGATCGTGCTGAGGGTGGTGTGGTCGCGGGACCTTCCGGCCGACCCGTCGAGTGTGCGCGTGTACCAGGACAGCCTTGGCCACTGGTACGTGTCCTTCGTCGTTGCCGCGCAGAGCGAACCGCTCGCCCCGACGGGGCGCGTGCTCGGGGTGGACTGGGGTGTGACGGAGACCGCCACCACCACGGACGACGCCTACGATCTGCCGCATGCCGAGCACGGCAAGCGGGCCGCGCAGCGGCTGGCGAGGTATCAGCGGATGATGGCCCGGCGTCGGCGTCCGAAGGGACAGCCCGCATCCGCCGGCTACCGGAAGGCGCAGGCGCAGGCGGCGAAGCTGCACAAGAAGGTGGCGAGGCAGCGGGAGGACACCGGCCGCAAGTGGGCCAAGTCCGTGATGCGCGGCCACGACGGGGTTGCGGTGGAGGACTTCAGGGCGAAGTTCCTCACGAAGACCACCATGGCCCGCAAGGCGGCCGATGCCGCCATCGCCGCGACGAAGCGTGCCCTGGTCGAGATGGGCCGCAAGCACGGGCGGGAGGTCCGTCTCGTGCACCCGGCGCACACCACGATGGACTGTGCGCGGTGCGGAGCGAGAACCAAGCACGCACTACCTCTGTCGATGAGAACGTATACCTGCACCGCGTGCGCAGCCGTGTCCCCCAGGGACAAGAACTCCGCCCGCGTGATGCTGGTCCGGGCAGGTTGGAACCCGGACGGTGCCGAGGGCGTAAGACCACCGGGGCCGCCGGCTCCGGCGGCGGCCTGAGCCGTAAATCCCCGCTCAGCCCTGGAGGGTGAGGCATCCCCTCCCTTCAGGGAGGGGAGCCTTCAAGATGGGACCTTCCCTCGACTGTGTCGTCCTCCCAGCCTCACGGATAGGGTGAGCGGTGATCAACCGCACGGGCGGGGAGAGGGCAGCGGACGGCAGGGGCGGCGGACGGCCCACCTCGCGGGACGTCGCGCGGCGCGCCGGCGTCTCGCACACCGCCGCGACTCTGCTGCCCACGGTGCCCGCCGGGGCCGGACCGGTGCGGAAGCCCAAGTCGTCTCGGGCCTGCCTGAGTTACCGGATGTTCCTGGTCGAGGACCGGCCGGCCCTGTTCGCGGCGGGCGGCACGGCGGTGTTCCGGCACACGGTCGTGCGGGAGTTCGCCGTGTGAGGCCCGGGCTGCCAGGATCGATGCGGAGCCGGTTCGGACGAGCATCGGAGCGCGCATGACGACGCACAGGGCCACCGCGGAACAGACGGAGCGGGTCGAGGGCGTGGCGGTGAGGGTTCCAGGCGTGGAGGTGAAGCCGGTCGCCGGGCACATCGGGGCCGAGATCACCGGCGTCGACCTCGCCGGGCCGCTCGACGACGCCGTGGTGGCGCTGATCCGGCAGACCGTGCTGCGCTGGAAGGTGGTGTTCTTCCGCGGACAGGACCTGGACCACGCCGGGCACGTCGCCTTCGCCCGCCGCTTCGGTGAGCCGGTCGTGCTGCCGCGCCGCGGTCCGCACTCGCCGCCGGACTTCCCGGAGGTCGAGACGACGGCCGACCGGCTGGAACTGGCCGGACGCTACGGCATGGGGCACGACGAGTGGCTGCACCGCCGCCGGCACACCCTGCTGCGGGGCTGGCACTGCGATTACGGGACCCGCATCGACCCGCCGGCCGCGACCATCCTGCGCGCCGAGACCGTCCCGCCCTACGGCGGCGACACCACCTGGGCCAACCTGGCCGCCGCCTACGCCGGCCTGTCGGCGCCGGTCCGGGCATTCGTGGACGGTCTGCGCGCCGAGCACCGCCTCGGCGTGGGCTACCAGCCCCGGCCCGGAGACGACGCCTACGTCCGTCACCTCCTGGACCACCAGGTCGTCTCCGAGCACCCCCTGGTACGGGTGCACCCGGAGACGGGGGAGCGGGTGCTGTTCGTCAACGGCTACTACGTGGAGGAGATCGTCGGCCTCTCCCGTCCGGAGAGCACGGCGATCCTGGAGATGCTGGTGGAGCAGGCGGTCCGCCCTGAGTACACCGTCCGCTTCCGCTGGGAGCCGGGCAGCGTCGCCTTCTGGGACAACCGGGCCACCATCCACCTCGCCCCCGGCGACAACGCCCACCTGGGCTTTCCCCGGATCATGCACCGGGTGATGCTCGCGGGGGACGTACCGGTGGGGGTGGACGGCAAGCCTTCGGAGGCGGTGGTGGGCACGGAGCCGGGCCGCTGGTGAGCGGTCGACGGGCGCGTCGGCAGCTCTGGGCGGCCCGGCCTGGAACAGGGCGGGCGGCTATCGTGCTGTTGCGGTCTGGGACGGGGTGTACGGGGCTGAGTCGAACGTGCCGTTGCGGTAACGGAATTCGTGTGCGAAGTTCGGCCAGATCAGGGTCAGTCGGCCGCTTCGCGGATCGATGTACCAGCTCTTGCAGCCGCTTCCGAGCCAGACCGTACCGTCACTGCGCTGCTGGAGTTCGTCCACGTAGCGCTCCTGGGCCTCGGCGGACACGTCCAGGACGTGGTTGCCGCCTGCTCGGCTCCAGTCGAGAGCGCCCAGGATGTAGTCGACCTGTGCCTCGATGATGTAGACGATCGAGTTGTGTCCGAGGCCGGTGTTGGGCCCGTTGATGATGAAGAGGTTGGGGAAGCCGGCGACCGTGGTCGACGCGTATGCCTCCATGCCGTGAGCCCAGTGGTCCGACAGGGAGATGCCGTCCGCGTCGTGGACGAGGCGCGCGTAGGGCGGCTCGGAGGTCTCGAAGCCGGTACAGAAGACCAGTACGTCGAGTTCGTACGCGCGACGGTCCGTGGAGACCACCTTGCTGCCCTCGACGTGGTCGAGGGCCGACGCCTCCAGCGTGACGTTGTCCCGGGTCAGCGCCGGATAGTAGGTGTCGGAGATCAGGACGCGCTTGCAGCCGAACTCGTAGTCGGGTGTCAGCTTGGCGCGCAGCTCCGGGTCCTCGATCTGCCGCCCCAGGTGCTCCAGCGCCTCTGATCTCGCCTTGTCGAGGACGCCGGGAACGGCACGCCGCTCCGCGTACCTGGACTCCAGGAACCAGAAGATCTCCGCACGGTGGTGGGCCATGGCGTCCGGGTCGCGGCGGAAGAGCCGCTTGTCGCTCTCGGTGTATGCGCGGTCCGGGCGCGGGACGATGTATTGGGCGCTGCGCTGGAACACCACCAGCTCGGAGGCGGTCTTGGCGAGTTCGGGCACGACCTGCACCGCCGTGGCTCCTGACCCGATGACGCCTATCCGCTTGCCTTCCAAGGGGACCTCGTGGTTCCAGCGGGCCGAGTGGAAGACTTCGCCGGTGAAGCCGTCCAGGCCCTTGATCGGGGGAAGAGCCTCGTCGCTGAGGTGTCCGGTCGCGGTCACCAGGAAGCGCCCGGTGAAAACGCCCTTGGACGTGCTGACCGTCCACCGCTGGGCGGCGGCGTCCCAGCGGGCGTCCTCGACGTCGGTGCCGACCCGGATGTGCGGCAGGAGTCCTTCTTCGCGTGCGGTGTCACGCAGGTACTGCAGGATCTCCGGGCCCGGGGAGAAGAAACGCGACCACTCGGGGTTGGGGCGGAACGAGAAGGAGTAGACGTGCGAGGGCACGTCACAGGCGGCTCCCGGGTAGGTGTTGTCGCGCCAGGTGCCGGCGACGTCATCGGCACGCTCCAGGAGCACGAAGGACTCCCGGCCGTGACGCTTGAGCTGAGCGCCCATTGCGAGGCCGCCGAAGCCGGTGCCGATGATGACGATCTCGACGTCGGTGGTGCCGGACTGCTGCGGTTCAGTGCTGGGGTTCATGTGAATCCTCCCTGTGCGATCGGGCTGCTACGGACGGGCGGTGGCGATGACGTCGCCGGTGGCATGTCCCGGCCGTGCGACCGGGCCCTGCTGCGAGCGGCCGGACCCCGAGGGCTCCCGGGAAGGCAGGGCTTCTCGTATCGCCTTTGCGGTGGCAGTCGCGTCGTAGCCCTCGGGGACGCCTGCGACGAGGATGATGTCGCTCTTGACATGCCGCGAGCGCAACGGTGCGATCTCCTGGTACGCGGGCGAGTCCCACCAGGCCCGCGCCTCGGCGACCCCGGGAAAGCCGATGACCACGACGTCGCCGGGCCAGTTGCCCTCCTTCACCTCGTGCTGCGTGGCGTGGACGAGGAAGCGGCCGCCGTACGGCTCGAAGGTGGCGGTGACGCGCTCGAGGTACTCGGCGATCTCCAGGTGCGGGGTGGCCTCCTGCAGGTGGGCTATGGCGTAGGCGGTCATGGCGTCCTTCCGGTCGGTCGGGCTCTTGGCCACGTCGGTGGTGTCGGGTTGCTGCGGTTCGGTGCCGGGGTTCACGTGGGTGCTCTCTCTGCGATCGGCTGCTACGGGCGGGAGGTGGCGATGATGTCGCCGCCGGCGTGCCGCGATGGCGCGTCGACGAACTGGTCGATGACCTGGACGAGCTGGGCGGGACGCTCGATGACGACGGCGTGGCCCGATGGGATTTCGGTGTAGCGGGCATCCGGGATCGAGGCGAACAGCGCCTTGCTGTGCCACTTCGGCACCATCTGGTCGTGGGTGCAGCCGATGACCAGGGTCGTGGCTGTGATGGAAGGCACCAGGTCGGAGATGTCGATCGTGCGGTTCAGTTCCATCTGCGCGTCGGTGAAGGCGCTGGGCCGGAAGGCCGTGAGAGCGGGGGCGGAGCCCCCGAAAGCCTGGGCCGCCACCAGGTACGGCCCCGAGAAGGCACAGAAGGCCATGTAGTCGCCGAGGGCCTGGGAGCGCTCCGTGCGCAGTCGCTGCCACACCTTGTTGCGGAGCTCCTGGTGTGCGTCGGTCTTCATCCAGCCGGCCACGAGCACCAGGTTCCGCACCGACTCGGGTCGGCGGGCGGCGACCGCGGCTGCGACGACGGCCCCCAGCGAGTAGCCCACGAGCGTGACCGGGCGGCCGGGAAGTACCGCGTCGAGGACCGCGACGACCTGCCGCTCCAACTGCTCCAACGTCAGCGAACCCTGTAGGGGGACCGGTTGGGCGAAATCGACTGCCACGACCCGCTGCCGCCCGGCCAGCAGCGGAAACAGGTAGCCGTAGTGCGCCCTGGTGCTCCCGCCGGTTCCGTGCACGAGCACGATCGGAATGCGGCTGCTCTCCCCGGCCGCGGAGCGGTCTGCGACGGAATCGAAGTAGCGCACCTCGACCCCGTCGACAGTGACGGTCCCTTCTACGACTCCGTCGGCCAACTCTGTCCTGCTCATGACGGCTCCTTGCAATGTGACGCCCGGCAGAAAGTCCATTGAATGGACTCCGGGTCTAGATCGAAGCGCACACTTCTTCGAGTTCGAGCTCAATATTAATTGCCCTGTGCACTGAAGTCCCAATAAGACTCCTGCAGAATGTCCCTGTCAAGTGTGCACATCACCGGCAATGCTAAAGTCCATTGCACGGACTTATTTGCTTCTGGCTGCGCTGCCGTAGCAGCATGGTTTGCAGCGGAGGGCTTCATGGAGTCGGGAAAGACACAGGTGGTCACGCGAGTGGCCGCCATTCTCAACGCGATCGCGCTGCACGGAGCGCAGGGCGCGCGGCTGCTGGATCTCGCCCAGGAGACGGGCATCGCGCGGCCCACGGTGCACCGGATCCTTCAGGAGCTGGCCGAAGCCGGCTTCGTCGAACGGCGCGCGTCCCGGCGGTACGGCCTCGGCTCCGCCCTGTACTTGCTGGGGTTGGGCGCCCCCTCACCCATCAATGACTTCGCCGGTATCCACAAGGTGGCCCGCCGCCTGGCCGATCGGACCGGAGACGCGGTGTATGTCGCCATGCGGCGGCTCGACGGTGTGCACTATCTGATGCGCGCCGACGGCTCCTACCCCATCAGGGCGGAGATCGTGGAAGTGGGCGAGACGGTGCCTTTGGGGGTTACTTTTGCCGGCATCGCCCTGCTGTCTTGGCATGAACCGGAAGCGGTCGAGGCCCAGCTGCTGGCGAACGAGCGTCTGCGGCGCACGATGAAGGCTGTGGAGATCCCGGATATCCAGGACACCGTCACCGCCGTACGTCAGGCGATCAGGCAAGTGCACGAGCGTGGCTACTTCTTCGACAAGGACACCGTGCTGCAAGGCGTCTCCGGAATGGCTGCGCCGATCCCTTCGAAGACCGCTGAGCCGTATATGGCCATCACCATCTCGGCGGTCAACGACCGGCTTCCCCCTCCGCGTGTCGACGAGCTGGCCCCCTTGTTGTTGGAGGCAGCTCAGGAAATGGGGGCGTTCATCCGGTGACTGCTCGACGGCTGTGAAGTTCCGAAATTTCCGCATGCGCCGTGCATCGAAGGATCACGGAAAGCCGTCATCTTTCTCTCTGTTTTCGTGTGAGTCTCCTCCTGGCTGAACGAGGCGCAACTGAGCGTCAGTTGGCCATCTGTGTTTCGGGAAGGGCGTGCTCTATCAGTACGCGGGCGGCCGCAACGGCGTCGTGGCGGGGGCAGGGGCTGTCGAGGGAGGTCGACAGAGCGGTGGCGCCTTCGAGGAGGACGGTCAGTTGACGGCCCAGCTGTTCCGGGTCTGAGGCACCTGCGCGCGCGGCGATGCCGGTGAGTTGCCGGGCGATGCCGCTCTTGTGGTGGTGGACCAGTTCCTGCACGGCGGGCATGTGTCCAGCGGCTTCGACGGCGGCGTTGTGGAGCGGACAGCCGCGGTTGGTCATGCGCCCCGAAGGTCCCGAGGTCGCCTCGGCGATCATGGTGAACAACGCCAGCAACTGGTCTTTGGGGGTGAGTCCCTCGCGGGTCAGATTCTCTTCGATGCGCCGCGCCAGTCCGGCCTCGTAGTCGCGCAGGTACTCCTCCACCAACGCCGTCTTGGTGGGGAAGTGCTGGTAGAAGGTGCGCGTGGAGACCTCGGCGGTCTCGACCAGGCGCGCGATGCCTGTGGCGTGAATGCCCTCTTCGTAGAAGAGGGCCGCAGCCGCCTGCAGGATGCGCTCGCGCGCCCCCCGCCCGCCACGGCGCCGCGTCCCAGGTGTGCTCTCCGTCTCCATGACGCAAGTATATCGATCGCTTTACTTCTGTGGGTGGAAGCACTAGGGTCAAAGTAAAGCGATCGTTGTACTTGGTCGGTCCTGTCCTCAGGGCCCGGTGACGCCGCCGCCCCGCGCCCGCCCGCACCCTCGCCGAAGCGAATCGCCCCACCACCAACCTGGGAGAACCACCCGCATGCACACCCAGCACCGGCGCCAGCCGGGGCGCCTTTCACGCCCGGTCGGCTTCTGGCTCAAGGCCGTCACACTGTTCGCCCTCTTCGTCGCCGCCAGCGCGCCTTCCCCGCTCTACGTGGTGTACCAGCACCGGTGGGGCTTCTCGCCGACCGTGCTCACCACGATCTTCGCGGTCTACGCCCTGGCCCTGCTGGTCGCGCTACTGATCGTCGGAGGACTCTCCGACCACATCGGAAGGCGGCCCGCACTCGCCGCCGCGCTGGTCGTCGAGGCCGCGTCCATGGCCGTGTTCCTCACCGCCAACGGTGTCGGCCTGCTGCTGGTCGCACGCATCCTGCAGGGGCTGGCAACGGGTGCGGCGACGGGAGCCATCAGCGCCGGACTGATGGACCTGCAGCCATCCCCCACATCACGCCTCGGCTCGCTGCTCAACAGCGCCAGCCCGGCCGCCGGGCTGGCCCTCGGGGCGCTGGGCACCGGACTGCTGGTGCAGTACGCCCCCGCCCCGACGACGCTGGTCTTCGTCCTGCTCATCGCCGTCTTCCTGCTGCTGACCGCGGCTGTGTACTTCCTGCCCGAGCCGGTCACACCCCGTCCGGGCGCCTGGGCCTCGCTGCGGCCGCGGATCGCCGTGCCGCCCCAGGTGCGCCGGACCTTCCTGGCGACCATGCCCTGCCTCGTCGCCACCTGGGCGATCAGTGGGCTCTACCTCTCGCTCGGCCCCTCGCTGGCCGTAGGGATCCTGCACATCGGCAGCCATCTGGTCGGTGCCCTGGTGGTGACCACGCTCTACAGCGCCGGAACCGTCGCCTCACTGCTGGCGCGCAACCTGGCGCCGCAGCGGGTGATGGCCGTCGGCTGCGTGGCCCTCGCCGTAGGGACCGCTCTGACCCTGCTTGCCCTCGTCGGACCCTCGACGCCGCTGTTCTTCCTCGGAACCGCCCTCGCCGGCGTCGGCTGGGGCACCTCCTTCCTGGGTTCCTTCGGCTCGCTGGCGGCACTGGCCGGCCCCACGGAGCGGGCGAAGCTGTTCGCCTCCGTCTACGTCGTCAGCTATCTCGCCTTCAGCGTTCCCGCCGTGGTGGCCGGGCTGGCCGTACCGTCCCTCGGTCTGCGCGCCACGACGATGTGGTACGGCGCCGTGGTGATCGTGCTGGCGCTGCTGGCCGTCGTCGGAGCCGCCGTCCGCAGGCGCGCAGCCGGGCCCCTGGTGGCCGTGGCCCCCTCCGAGGAACTGGCCGTCGCTGCGGAGTAGTGCCGGCCGCCCGGCACCTTGACGGCACCACCGCCCACGGGCATCAGCGTCACGTCGTGGTACCCGGCCGGCCGCAGCGAAACGTGCCGTACAGGCGTGCGGCTTGGCGGTCGCTGCAGGACGTCCGACGAGTTGCACTGCGGGCAGGGCAGCGGCTTGGGCTCCCCGTGCTGCGTCGCGGAGGCCGGGAGATCACCGCGGTCGCGACACCTCAGGCACGGCAAGGGCTCCGCCGGTTTCGCCGGCGGCAGGGAGCACTCGGGCTTTACCAGGTCCGGGTGCCGGTCGGCCGGGCCGATCGCGTCCGGGTCAGGGCCTGGCGGAGCCGAGCCCCCTCGTGCGCCTGGCGGATCAGTCGACCACGAGGACCAGCTTGCCCGAGGTGTGGCCCGTCTCGCCCAGGGCGTGTGCCCTTGCGGCCTCCGCCAGCGGAAAGGTCCCGGCGATCGTGGCGCGCAGTGTGCCCGCTTCGGCGAGGTCCGCGACGGCCTTCATTCCGTAGTGATCGGCGTCGACGAGCATCCTGACGGCGCGGACGCCGAGCCGTTCGGCGTCCGCGTAGAACTCGTCCGGCCCGACCGGCAGCACGGAGACCACCATTCCGCCCGGGCGCAGCACGCGCAGGGAGCGGACGGAGGTGTCGCCACCGATGGTGTCGAGCACCACATCGACGTCCCGCATGGCCTCCGCGAAGTCGGTCGTCCGGTAGTCGACGGCCTCGTCGACGCCGAGCTGGTGCAGGAAGTCGTGCTTGCCGGCGCTCGCGGTGCCGATCACGTACGCGCCCCGCGCCTTCGCGATCTGCACGGCGGCGTGGCCGACCCCGCCGGCCGCCGCGTGGATCAGCACCCGCTGCCCCGCCCGCAGTCCGGCCAGCTCCACCAGCGCCTGCCACGCGGTCAACGACACCGTCGGCAGCGCGCCCGCCTGGATGTGGTCGATCCCGGAGGGCTTCAGCGTGAAGGCGCGGGCGGGGCCGGTGACGTACTCGGCGTGCGAGCCGTGCCCGAAGGGGTACGGCAGCAGGGCGAAGACCTCGTCGCCGCGCGTGAACAGGGCGACGCCGATGCCGGTCTCCTCGACGACGCCGGAGACGTCCCAGCCGAGGACGAACGGCGGACTGCCCAGCTCGCCGCCGTTGGCCCGGTGCTTCCAGTCGGTCGGGTTCACCCCCGCGGCACGCACCCGGACCAGCACCTCGTTCGAGCGCGGGGCCGGCCGCTCCAACTCGACCTGCTTGAGGACATCGGGACCACCGAGAACGTCCTGGCTGATCGCGCGCATCGTCGTCACCTTGCTCATTGTGGGCCACCTCGCCCACGGTCGCCTGTCCACACAGCGGATCAGGGTGCACGCTGCGCAAGGGCCCGGCAGGGCGGGTTCATACCCTCCTGCGGGCCGCGTGTCCGCACGGAGGGGAGCGAATGCCACGCACGCGATCCGTGTTAGCCGGAGGGGCATGCCGATGATGAGTGAGACCACGACCGCGACGATGGCGACGAACGCGACGAGGCTCGCCCGCATCTCGCGCCGGCCTCACTGTCTGCTCGTTCATCGAACTTGGCGGTCAGCCCGCAGGCCGCCACCCCAGCGCCGGCCCCAGCTTCGTCGCCATGTCCGTCAGGATCTGTACGTAGTCCTCGTGCTCGAAGGTGAACGGCAGCGCGAACGCCACCTCGTCCACCTCGCGGAACGCGGCGTGCGCGCGCAGCCGTTCGGCGATCTCCTCGGAGGTGCCGACCAGGTCCGGGGCGAACAGCAGTCGGCCCGGCCCCTGCGGGGAGGCCGTGCGCGGCAGGCGCTGTGCCGCGTACGCCTCGTACTTGGCGCGCTGCTCCGGGCTCGCGGAGTCCGTGGGGATCACCACGAGGCCGTGCGAGACGCGGGCCGCCTCGCCGTCGGGGTGATGGGCGCGGAACTCCCGGACCAGGGCCAGCTGGATCTCGGCGAAGTCCCAGGGCCCCTCCGGGTCCTCCGCCCTGACCACGCTGCTCGTCAGCAAGTTCATGCCGTGCTCGCCCGCCCAGCGCGCCGAGCGGAGGCTGCCGCCGCCGTACCACATCCGCCGGCCGAGTCCGGGGGAGTGCGGCTGGACCACGTCGGAGAAGACCTCGAACCCCTCGACCCCGCTGAAGTCGCTGGCGGGCTTGCCCCGCACCAGGTCCAGCAGCCTCCGCACCCGCTCGTAGCCGAAGTCCTCGGCGTCGGCCGTGTCCGGGTACAGGGCGTCCTTGACCTGCTCGAAGTGCATCGGCGGCCCCACACTGACACCCGGGTTCAGCCGGCCTCCGGACAGGACGTCCACCGTCGCCAGGTCCTCGGCGAGGCGCAGCGGGTTCTCCCAGCCGAGCGGGGTCACCGCGGTGCCCAGCTCGATACGGCGGGTGCGCTGGGAGGCGGCGGCGAGGACGGCGACCGGGGAGGAGATGCCGTACTGCAGATGGCGGTGGCGCAGCCAGGCGCTGTCGAAGCCGAGCCGCTCGCCCAGCTCGATGATCTCCAGCGTGGACTCGTGGCCCTGGCCCGGACGCGCCGGGTCGAACAGGCCGATGGTGAGGAAGCCCAGCTTGCGCAGCGGGCGGGCGGTGGGCGGCACGGGCTCCTCCAGCGGTCGTACGTCGCTTCCCTCCGACGATTCTTGCAGGCGAGTGTGACAACCGTGTGATCAGTTCAGCGGGATGACGATCTCGTCCTCGACCGGCGGATGGACTTCCTGCGCCCGGTTGCCGGTCGCGGCGAAGCAGCGCAGCCGGACCGTCTCCGCAGTGACGTCCAGCCGCAGGAAGCTCTTGAAGAACGGCGGGCTGTAGGTGGCCGAGCCGGGCGAGAACAGCTGGGTGTAGACCTTGCGCACGGGCAGCCGGAACCGGGACGTACGGTCCGGGCGGCCACCGGTGCCGAGGAGGCTCGCGACCAGCCGGGTGCGCCGGGTGATCCGGGTGTCGGGGCCGGGCCTTCGGCCCGGCTCGATGCCGAGGCGCTCGGCGACCACCGCCGTCGCCTCGGCCTCGGTCAGGGTGAAGAAGCGGCGCAGCCGCAGCCGGTGGCCGTACAGGCGGCTGTAGAAGGCCAGGGAGTCGCCGCGCAGCGGATAGCAGCGGAAGTCCCGCTCGGTGACACCCGCGACCGAGATGCGCGGGATGGTGTGCGTGGCGTGCATGAACGCCCCGCCGCCGCCCGCGACCACGTACTGGATGGTCCGGCCGTCCACGTCGACGGGGTAGCGCTGGTAGTTGTGGATGTCGCCGCCGATCGCGGCCACATAGCGGTGCTCCGGGTCCCGGACGATGTCGTCCACCGTCCCACCGCCCTCGATCGCGCACGGGTGGTGCTCGCCGTCCACGTACAGCGGTGAACCGGTGATCAGGATCTTCGGCCGCGGTTCCCGGGACACCTCGCGCAGCCAGGCACCCTGTTCGGCGTCGATTGTGCCGAGCAGACCGGTGTCGATGCCGACGATCCGCAGCGGACCCGCGTCGATCGCCCAGTACGGCCCCGGCTGCACGGCCCGCCGGCCGGGTGCCGCCCGCAGGCTCCGTGCGGCGGCGAGCCGTTGCTCGTCGGCCGGCCGGGGCCGGTGCCACAGCAGGTCCCGCCACCAGCCGCGGCTGAACGGGCGCGGCCGGGGTTCGGGTTCGAGCGGTGGGGTGTCGGCGCAGAAGACGCGCATGAACGCGCCCAGGTCCTCGTACCAGTCGTGGTTGCCCGGTATCGCGTAAATCGGCGCCGGGTAGTCCTGATAGGGCCGGAAGAACTTGCTGCCGTAGTCGTCCGCTCCGCCGACCGGATAGATCACATCGCTCGCGATCACCGCGAAGTCCGTGCCCTGACTTGCCGTCAGGAATCCCGGCACGACGGCGTATTGCGAGTCGTCCCCCTCGCCGGTGTCCCCGATGACCATGAACGAGAACCGGTCCGCGGTCTCCCGCGCGATCACCTTGTCCGCGGGCGCCCCGGCCGCTGCCCGGCGGGCCACCCAGCGGCTGCGGGTACGGCCGGTCGGGTCGCCGAACCAGGACGCCAGCACGCCGTTGCGGGCGGCCCACAAAGTCCGTGGACTCAGCCAGGACAGCTTCTCGACGTGGTCCGGCATCAGCTGCTTGTAGGTACCGGGCTCGGCCGAGCCCCAGCCGGCACCCTGTGCGGTATCGCGTGAGGAGTCAGACACGCGGTGCACGGTAACAACGACCCGTCCGGCGGCGGTTGGCGGGACCCGGCGTACATGAGCGTCACACTGGTCGTTCACCACCGGCTCCCGAAAGGCCGGGGCGTCTCGGGTGCGCGGGTACGCTGGGGAGCCGCTGCGGAAGGAGGCAGGCCATGGAACTCGCCTTCGCCGGACGGGTCGTGGAGTGGCGGGGTCCGGCGCCTTACTACTTCGTCGCCGTGCCGGACGCGGAGTGCGCCGACATCCGTGACGTGGCCGCGCTGGCCAGTTACGGCTGGGGCGTGATCCCGGTCGAGGCCAGGATCGGCGGCACGGACTTCACCACGTCCCTCTTCCCCAAGGACGGCGGGTATCTGCTGCCGCTCAAGAGCGCCGTGCGCCGGCCGGAGGGGCTCGCGGCGGGTGACGAGGTGAGCGTCGCGATGACCGTACGTCTGTAGGCCTTCGGCGAACCCTGACGCGTGACCTGACGGTCCGTCGCTCCTCGCAGCTCCGCGCGGCGTTGAGCCGAAGAGCGATGGATCGCCATGATCACGATTCTGGCACGGCTCCGCGCGCGGAGCCGTGCCCCGGAGTCTCCTTCGGTCTCAGCCCGGGTCGTACGGCGGCGTCCGGTTCCAGACAGCGTCGAACCGGCCGACGATCCGCCGGAGTTCGCGTGCGCTTCGGGGTGACATCGCCCGCATCACGGTGTCGAGGAGAGCGCGGGCTTCGAGGGGGTCGGGGTTCGCAGCAGTACCAGTACGGGTTGCCCCACTCGTAGTCCCGCCACAGTTCACGCTCGGGGCGGTGCACGTAGTCCCGCTACAGGCGCAGGGCCGCGCCGACGTCTCCTGGCTGGAGGTAGTTGCGGGTGTGTTCGAGGCGGCGGATCTCGAACAGCGCACGGGACGGCAGGCCGTCGATGTCCGTTCTCGCGTTTCGTGCCCGGTGGTCGCGAAGGCGGCCCCGGAGCTGTCCCGGCCGTCTACGCGGCACAGGCCTTTCGGTTGGTCGTCATGGCGTCCATGGTGCCACGCTCACGAACGGGGGAGAACCGTTCGGGATCACGGACCTGGCATTGACCGCACGGCCCGGGAACGCCCCCGGGTCGCCAGCGCGACGGCCGTCCCGATCCCGGCGGCGAGAAGCCCGATACGACGGTGGATTGCTGCCCGTGGAGTCCCGGAACGTCCTCGGGCCCCGAACGCGTCACCCCGAAGGTGAGCCACCGGCGAGCACGCTGCCCACGTACCTGAACCCGCACGACGTCCCTCTCACTCGTCCGGAGTGGTCCGCAGCCGGCAGGACGCTGTCTCGGGACCGCAGTTCGAGCCAAGCCGAAAATCGAATATGTGTACGAGAACGGGTCTAGGGGAAGACACCGGAACGTGCGCCCCGATCTCCTCCCCGCCCAACTCGTCCGCACGGCCCGCTTCACCCGTGGTGTCCCCGGCCGGTTCACCGTGACCGCGGACGGCGGGACCGTGCTGTATCTGCGGGGTCGTACGGGGGACGACCCCGCCGCCTGTCTGTGGCGGCTCGAACTCGACTCGGGTGTGGAGCGGTTGCTGGCCGATCCGGTGCGCCTGCTCGGTGCCGGGCGCAGACCGCGCGGGATCGAGGGGTATGCCACCGACGAGGCCACCGGGACCGTCGTCTTCCCGCTGGGCGGCGGGCTGTGGACCGTGCCGATCGGCGGCGGCGAACCCCGGCGGCTGCCGGCCGCTCGCCCCGCCGCCGATCCGCGCCCCGATCCCACCGGTCGTCGTATCGCTTACCTCTGCCGCGGTGCGCTCCGCGTCATCGGAGCGGACGGGAGGGGGGACCGTGCGATCGCCCAACCTGACGCGGCGGAAGTGGAGTTCGGGGTCGCGGCGCACACCGCCGCCACGCTCGCCGACGGTCCGCGCGGGCACTGGTGGGCGCCCGACGGCACCGCCCTGCTGTGCGCCCGGACCGATCTCCGGCGCGTGCGGCGCTGGTTCAGCACCGACCCGGCCACGCCGGACAGCCCGCCGACGGTCCATCACCACGCCTTCGCCGGCACGCCGAGCCCCGACGTCACCCTCTGGCTGGCCCCGGTCGAGCCCAACGGCCCGCTCACGCCGGTCCGCTGGGACCGCGACGCCTTCGAGTACGTCGTCGGCGCCGGCTGGGACGCGCACGGTCCCTTCGCCGTCGTGCAGTCCCGTGACCAGCGCACCGTCCGGCTGCTCGGCATCGACCCGGCGGACGGCCGCACCACGGTCCTGCAGGAGCAACGGGACGCCCACTGGGTGGAATTGGTGCCGGGGCTGCCGGCCCGCACCGCCTCCGGTGCCGTCCTCGCCCACGCGGACCTGCGGGGCACCCGGCACCTCACGGCCGACGGCGAACGGGTCACGCCGCCGGGCCGTCAGCTGCGCGCCGTCCTCGCCGTCGACGGGGACGAGGTGCTGTTCACGGCGTCCGACGAGCCCACCGAGGTCGATCTGTGGTCCTGGCGGCCGGGGACCGAACCGCGCCGGCGCAGCACCGGCCCGGGGCTGCACGGGGGAGTGCTGCGCGGCGGCACCCTCGTCCGGACCGGCACTGGCACCACGGGCCCGACCCCGGCCGCGGAGGTGCTGCGCGCCGGGCGGCGGGCCGTGTCCGTCCCGTCGTACGCGGAGTCGCCCGTCCTCGGCGTGCGCAGGACCATGCTGCGGCTCGGCCCGCGGGAGTTGCGGGCCGCCCTGTACCTGCCGTCCTGGCACCGGCCGGCCCAGGACGGCCCGCTTCCGGTGCTGCTCGACCCCTACGGCGGCGCGGGCGGGCAGCGGGTCACCGCGGCCCACGACTGGAAGACGCTGGTGTCGCAGTGGTTCGCCGAGCAGGGCTTCGCGGTGCTCGTGACCGACGGCCGGGGCACCCCGGGGCGCGGGCCGGACTGGGAGCGCGAGGTGTACGGCGATCTGTTCGGGCCCGCGCTCGACGACCAGGTGAGCGCGCTGCCGGCGGCAGCCCGCGCGCACCCCGTGCTCGACCTGCGCAGGGTCGGCATCCGCGGCTGGTCCTTCGGCGGCTCGCTCGCCGTGCTCGCCGTGCTGCGCCGCCCGGACGTCTTCCGCGCCGCCGTGGCCGGCGCCGGCGTGAGCGACCAGCGGCTCTACGACGCGCACTGGCGTGAGCGGTTCCTCGGTCATCCGGAGGCCTATCCCGAGCGGTACGAGGCCAACTCCCTGCTCCGCGAGGCGCCCCGGCTCACCCGTCCCCTGCTGCTCGTGCACGGCCTCGCGGATCGCAAGGTCCCGCCCACCCACACCCTCCGCCTGTCGGACGCGCTGCTCGCCGCGGGCCGGCCGCACGAGGTCCTGCTCCTGCCCGGCACGGGGCACCAGCCGGTCGGCACTGACGTCACGCACGACCTGCTGCGGCACCAGGCGCGTTTCCTGCGGCGCCACTTGGCAGCGGCGCCGCCCGATCCCGGACCTCTCCGCTCACCCGACGCCACGTAGGCGGACCGCCGTACGACCCCGCTCGACCAGCCGCGGTCGGCTCACCCCGCGCCCACCGGCATAGGGAAAACCCTCGAATGACCTCCCTATGACTGACATGCGCGGGACAAGGCTGGAATCCTTCCTCCACGCACTGCACATCCCCGGTGTGTTCAAGGATCACGGTCCCGCACAGCTCAGCTCGCCCGGGCAGCAGACCCGTCTGCCCGTCTGTCACCGGTCGCGACCCGGCGGCCGCAGCAGGAGGAGTACGAGTGAGACCCCACAGACGCCTTCCCCACAAGCGTGCCACGGTCGGAGCCGCCCTGGTCTCCACCGCGGCGTTGCTCACCCTCGGCATGCAGGCCACCCCGGCCCTCGCCAAGCCTGCCGCTCCCCACCCCAGCCCGCTGCGCACCGGCGGCCTGGAGGCCAAGCTCAGCCCGGCCCAGCACCAGGCACTGATCAAGAGCGCCCAGCAGCAGACCGCCGCGACCGCCCGCACCCTGGGACTCGGCGCGAAGGAGAAGCTGGTCGTCAAGGACGTCGTCAAGGACAACGACGGCACCCTGCACACCCGGTACGAGCGCACCTACGCCGGCCTGCCCGTCCTCGGTGGCGACCTCGTCGTGCACACCCCGCCTGCCTCCCTGGCCGCGGGCACCGTGAGCACCACCTACAACAACAAGCACAGGATCAAGGTCGCCTCCACCACCGCGACCCTCACCAAGTCGGCCGCCGAGTCCAAGGCGCTGAAGGCCGCCAAGTCCCTCGCCAAGAAGCCCACCACGGACAGCGCCCGCAAGGTGATCTGGGCCGGAACCGGCACCCCGAGGCTCGCCTGGGAGACGGTGATCGGCGGCTTCCAGGACGACGGCACGCCCAGCAAGCTGCACGTCATCACCGACGCCACCACCGGCAAGGAACTGCACCGGTACCAGGCGGTCGAGACCGGCGTCGGCAACACCCGGTACAGCGGGCAGGTCACGCTGACCACGACCCAGTCGGGTTCGACGTACACCCTGAACGACCAGACGCGCGGCGGTCACAAGACGTACAACCTGAACCACGGCACCTCGGGCACCGGCACGCTGTTCTCGCAGAGCAGCGACACCTGGGGCGACGGCACCAATTCCAACGCCGCCACCGCGGGCGCCGACGCGCACTACGGCGCGCAGGAGACCTGGGACTTCTACAAGAACACCTTCGGCCGCAGCGGCATCCGCAACGACGGCGTCGCCGCCTACAGCCGCGTCCACTACAGCAGCAACTACGTCAACGCCTTCTGGGACGACAGCTGCTTCTGCATGACCTACGGCGACGGCTCCGCCAACAACGACCCGCTGACCTCGCTGGACGTGGCCGGCCACGAGATGAGCCACGGCGTCACCTCCAACACCGCGGGCCTGGACTACAGCGGGGAGTCCGGCGGCCTGAACGAGGCCACCAGCGATATCTTCGGAACCGGCGTGGAGTTCTACGCCAACAACAGCTCCGACGTCGGTGACTACCTCATCGGCGAGAAGATCAACATCAACGGCGACGGCACCCCGCTGCGCTACATGGACAAACCGAGCAAGGACGGCGGCTCGGCGGACAGCTGGTACTCCGGCGTCGGCAACCTCGACGTGCACTACTCCTCCGGCCCGGCGAACCACATGTTCTACCTGCTGTCCGAGGGCAGCGGCACCAAGGTCATCAACGGTGTGACCTACAACAGCCCGACGTCCGACGGCGTCGCCGTCACCGGCATCGGCCGGGCCGCCGCGCTGCAGATCTGGTACAAGGCGCTGACGACGTACATGACGTCGAGCACCAACTACGCGGGCGCCCGCACCGCCGCCCTGAACGCGGCCACCGCGCTGTACGGCGCCAACTCCACCCAGTACGCCGGAGTCGCCAACGCCTTCGCCGGCATCAACGTCGGCAGCCATGTCACCCCGCCGGGCAACGGGGTGACGGTCACCAACCCGGGCAGCCAGTCCTCCACCGTCGGTACCGCCGTCAGCCTCCAGGTGCAGGCGAGCAGCACCAACAGCGGAGCCCTGACCTACAGCGCCTCGGGCCTGCCCGCGGGCCTGTCGATCAACAGCTCCACCGGCCTGATCACCGGCACGCCCACCACGGCGGGCACGTACAACACCACGGTGACGGTGACCGACTCCACCGGCGCCACCGGCACCGCGACCTTCACCTGGACGGTCAGCACCAGCGGCGGCGGCTGCACCTCGACCCAGCTGCTGAGCAACCCCGGTTTCGAGTCCGGCAGCTCCGGCTGGACCGCCACCAGCGGCGTCATCACCAACGACACCGGTGAGGCGGCCCACAGCGGCTCGTACAAGGCCTGGCTCGACGGCTACGGCACCACGCACACCGACACCCTGTCCCAGTCGGTGACGATCCCCGCGGGCTGCAAGGCGACGCTGACCTTCTACCTGCACATCGACACGGCGGAGACCACCACCAGCACCCAGTACGACAAGCTGACGGTGACCGCGGGTTCGAAGACCCTCGCGACCTACTCGAACCTCAACAAGGCCTCCGGGTACAGCCAGAAGACCTTCGACCTGTCCTCGCTGGCGGGCCAGACGGTCACCCTGAAGTTCAACGGCGTGGAGGACTCCTCGCTGCAGACCAGCTTCGTCGTGGACGACACCGCCCTGACGACCGGCTGAGTCACCCCGTTCCGAGCGGCCCCGCACCCGAGTGGTGCGGGGCCGTGGCATGTCAGCTCAGCGGATCCAGCGTCAGATACGCCTGCTGCGGATTGCCGTCGTGGACCAGGGACTCCTGGTTGCCGACGTCGTCGAAGGCGAACGCGTAGGCCTTGCCGTCGGCCATCTGCGCATGGACCGCACGCGCGTACTGGTTCGTCACCGCGTCCTGGTAGAAGGCGGCCGCCGAGGTGTCCGGCTGGTTCGGGTTGACCAGTAGAGTCGAGCGGTTGAAACCGGCGCACAGGGTACGGGAGATGGGGCCCCGCACCGTGTCGTTGGGCGCGTCGAGCAGTTTGTGGCAGCCGAAGACACTGTCCGCGTCCGGCTTCTGGAAGCTGGTGACGACCGCGCCCGAGGCGTTGGTGAAGTTCATGACGTTGCCCGAGACCCGGCCGTAGTACTTGGTGTTCGGCTGGTCGGCGAACGGCGTGACGGTCAGCGTCGACGTCGTGTACTTCTGCCAGACCCGGTTGACGTAGTCGTCCATGACGCTCGCCGGCAGGGCGCCGGTCTCCACGCCGTACAGCGGGGACAGGGCGCGCAGCACCGTGCCGTCGGAGCGGGTCTGGATCAGTCCGGCCCAGCCGTCCGACCGGCTGCGCAGCGCGTTGAAGAAGCCGTTGTAACCACCGGACTTCAGGTGCCCGGTGCTGCTGACGCCGCCGTCGGAGCGCTGCACGCCGACCGCGTACGGCGCCGAGAACATGTCCACCTGGGTGCTGTTCAGCCACAGCCCCGAGTCGTTGAGGGTGTACTCGGACCAGTTGAACAGGATGTTCCGGTTGGGGTCGGAGGGGTTCTGCACGGCGGGCTGTACCAGGCCGCCGGTGGTCAGCCGGAAGTCGAGCTTCTGGCCGTAGGAGAAGTAGATCCGGCCGGAGAACTTCGGTATCCGGATGGTCTTGGACTGTCCGGGGGCCGGGCCGGCGATCGCCGCGTCCGGGGCGGGCGTCGGCGGGTTGCCGCCCGCCGGCCAGGCGTGGAAGCCCCCGTTCGCGTCGGCCCAGCCCTGCTGCCCGGAGGACAGTTGGGTGCCGAGGTCGTAGACGTAGACCGGTTCGGAGCGGCCCGAGTTGTTGGTGATCTTCAGCGGGATGGTGTCCGGTACGGCGGCACCGGCGTGGTCCGGGGCGCCGAGGACGAGGACTCCGCCGACCAGGGCCGCGGCGGCGGCCAGGGGCAGTGCGGACCGGGTGAGTTGATGCGGCACTCTCTTGCCTCCGTGTGGGGTCGGGGTCGTACGGGTATTGGTCCGTACCTGTTTGAGAGCGCTCTCAGACTCGTACCGAGACGCGTGCATGTCAATGCAAGGAGCGGACCGGCTTGCGGCGCCCGCCGTGCGGTAGGCGCCGTGGGCCGGTGTCAGAAGGTGCGGTCGAGCAGGTCGAGCAGGGCCGCCCAGTGCCGCTCGTCGGCCTTGCGGTCGTACGCCGGGGTGTCCGCCTGCGTGTAGCCGTGTGAGGCGCCCGGATAGACCTCGCAGGTGTGCCGGACCCCGGCATCGGTCAGGGCCTTCTCGAAGCGCTCGATCTGCTCCGGGGGCAGCGACGGGTCGTTGTCGGCGTGTCCGAAGTACAGCTCCGCGGTGATGTCCGGGGCGCCCAGGTGCGGGCTGGTCGGCTGGTCGGTGGCGAGGCCGCCGCCGTGGAAGCCGGCCGCCGCCGCGATCCGGTCCGGGTGCGCGGCCGTCGTCCACAGGGTCAGACGGGCACCCATGCAGTAACCGGTCACCGCGACCGGCCCGTCGGTGACCAGCGGGCTGTCGGCCAGCCATCGCAGATAGGCGCCCGCGTCCCGCTTGACCAGGTCCGGGGTCAGCGAGGCGACGACCGGGCCGAGCCGCTCCCAGATCGTCGGATCGGCGTCCGGGTCGATGAACTCGGGCAGTTCGACGACCGGGGTGCGGCCGAGGCGGTAGAAGACGTTCGGCACCAGCACGGTGTAGCCGGCGGCGGCCAGCCGGTCGGCCATCGACCTCAGGTGTGGCCGCAGGCCGTAGGCGTCCTGGTAGAACAGCACGCCCGGGCGGGGGCGGCCGTCGGCGGGATGGGCGAGGTAGGCGTCGGCGACGCCGTCCTCGGTCGTGATGTCGACATCGATTGCCTGGACATCGGTCATGGTGGGCAGGCCTCCCTGGGGACATGGGCGTCGGGCGGCGATGGCCCCCGACGCCACGGCTGTGGCCCATGCTGTCATGCAAGATCCGCAGCCCCGCACCGGGAGTACCCCGCGCTCACTCGAAACGGCTGGTGTCCCCGGCGCCCCGCCGCACGATCTCCGCCTCACCGCTGGAGAAGTCCACGACCGTCGTCGGCTCGGTGCCGCAGTCGCCGGAGTCGACCACCGCGTCCACCACGTGGTCGAGCCGGTCCTTGATCTCCCAGCCCTGCGTCAGCGGCTCCTCCTCGTCCGGCAGCAGCAGCGTGCTGGACAGCAGCGGCTCGCCCAGCTCCGCCAGCAGCGACTGGGTGACCACATGGTCGGGGATGCGCACGCCCACGGTCTTCTTCTTCGGGTGCAGCAGCTTGCGCGGCACCTCGCGGGTGGCCGGCAGGATGAAGGTGTAGCTGCCCGGCGTCGACGCCTTCACGGCCCGGAACACGTCCTTGTCCACCAGCACGAACTGGCCGAGCTGCGCGAAGTCCCGGCACATCAGGGTGAAGTGGTGCCGGTCGTCCAGTTGGCGGATGGAACGGATCCGGTCCATGCCGTCCCGGCTGCCCAGCCGGCAGCCCAGCGCGTAACAGGAGTCGGTCGGGTATGCGATGAGTGCTTCCGAGCGCACCGCGTCGGCGATCTGGGCGATGCTGCGCGGCTGCGGGTTCTCGGGGTGCACGTCGAAGTACTTCGCCATTCACCGAGCTTATGCCGTCAGCGGGCGGTGGGCGCGCATCGCAGGCCCGTGGGGACTTCGACGGCGGTATGGCTTAATGCCTGTCTCGATCGGCAGCGATGTCGGGAGGGCCGTTCTTGAAACGGACGTCTCGCGACTACGCCGAAGCTCTGCGTCAGGGGCCCGGTCCCGACCGTGCAGGAAGCCCCCGTCAGGGGGCTTTCCCATGCCGGCCAACGGACGGCCTTTTTCTCTTTGCTGCGTGGAGGAGTCGGCTGTTGTACGGCGCTGGGTGCGAGGTGGCGGCCGCCGAGCAGGGCGCCGAGGCCGGGAAGCCGGTGATCAGCAGTGGGCGTACTCGCGCGGACGCAGCAACATGGCTACGGCCATCGCCGGGAGCATGAGCAGGTGGCCCCACAGCATCAGGGCGCCGGCGTCGATGACCTTGAGTGCCAGCGGTACGAACAGCGCCAGGAAGGGCAGGTACATGGCCGCACCCATCTCGGCGATGGGCCGCCAACGGTGGCCGCGGAACTTCA
>NZ_JBITGJ010000054.1:0-61094 GCF_044456925.1 Streptomyces sp. NPDC050743 | reverse complement strand
GTGCGCCTGTCGAACACGGCCAGGCGCCGGCTCGAAGCCGAGTGGGATCGCTGCCGCTGGATCTGGAATGAGTGCGTCGCGAAGTCCCAGCAGGTGCACGCGCAGAGCCGGGCGAGTGGCGAGAAGCTGACCTGCGGCCCGGGGCAGTTGGACAAGATGCTGACCGAGGCACGCGGGGTGACGCCCTGGCTCGCTGAGGGCGCGTCGGTGCCTCAGCAGCAGGTGATACGCGACTTTGCCAGGTCGAGGGCGAAAGCCCTGAAGGACATCGAGGACCGGTTGCCGATGCACCGGCGGGCCGGGATGCCCCGCTGGAAGAAGAAGCGCGAGGCGCGGCCCAGCCTCAACTACACCAAGCGCGGTTTCCGCCTCAAGGACGGCCGCCTGCACCTTCCCGGCGGGATCGTGCTGAGGGTGGTGTGGTCGCGGCCCCTTCCGGCCGACCCGTCGAGTGTGCGCGTGTACCAGGACACGCTCGGACATTGGTACGTGTCCTTCGTCGTTGCCGCGCAGAGCGAACCGCTCGCCGCCACGGGGCGCGTGCTCGGGGTGGACTGGGGTGTGAAGGAGACCGCCACCACCACCGACGACGCCTACGATCTCCCGCATGCCGAGCACGGCAGGCGGGCCGCGCAGCGGCTGGCGAGGTACCAGCGGATGATGGCCCGGCGCCGGCCTCCGAAGGGACAGCCCGCATCCGCCGGCTACCGGCAGGCCCAGGCACAGGCGGCGAAGCTGCACAAGAAGATGGCGAGGCAGCGGGAGGACACCGCCCGCAAGTGGGGCAAGCGGGTGATGCGCGGCCACGACGGGGTTGCCGTGGAGGACTTCAGGCCGAGGTTCCTGGCGAAGACCACCATGGCCCGCAAGGCGGCCGATGCCGCCATCGCCGCCACGAAGCGCGCCCTGGTCGAGATGGGCCGCAAGCACGCACGGGACGTCCGTCTCGTGCACCCGGCGCACACCACGATGGACTGTGCCACGTGCGAAGCGAGAACCAAGCACGCACTGCCTCTGTCGATGAGAACGTATACCTGCACCGCGTGCGCAGCGGTGTCCCACAGGGACAAGAACTCCGCCCGCGTGATGCTGGTCCGGGCAGGTTGGAACCCGGACGGTGTCGAGGGCGTAAGACCACCCGGGGCCGCCGGCTCCGGTGGCGGCCTGAGCCGTAAATCCCCGCTCAGCCCTGGAGGGCGACGCATCCCCTCCCTTCAGGGAGGGGAGCCTTCAAGTGGGTTGTGTCAGGGTGCCTGGAGGTCGACCAGTTCGGCCAGCGCCTCCCGGTGGGCTCCCGCCGTGCCGTAGGCGATCGAGTCCGCCTTGGCCCGCTTCAGACAGAGGTGGATCGGGTGTTCCCAGGTCATCCCGATGCCGCCGTGCAACTGCAGCGCTTCCTCGGCGGCGTGGACGGCGACCGGGGCGGCGTAGGCCTGGGCCACGGCGACCGACACGTCCGTGTCCGCGCCGGAGGCCAGCGCGTCGGCCGCAGCGCGGGCGGCCGCCCGCAGGTTGACGACCTCCAGCCACAGCTGCGCGAGCCGGTGCTTGAGCGCCTGGAAACCACCGACCGGCCGGTTGAACTGCCTGCGCTCCTTCAGATAGCGGACCGTCTCGGTCAACGCCCAGTCGGCGACGCCGAGTTGTTCCGAGGCGAGCAGCCCGGCGGCGGCACGCAGGGCGCGACGTACGGCGGGTTCGGCTTCGCCGACGCGGCGGCCGGGAGCGCCGTCCAGCCGTACCGTCGCCAGCGGCCGGGTCAGGTCCAGGGAGGTCTGCGGGGTGACGGTCGCGGCGCCCGCGGCCACGGCGTACAGGCCGCCGTCGTCCGCCGGGACGAGCAGGACGTCGGTCACGGCCGCGTCGGCGATGCCGGTCAGCTCCCCGTGCAGGAGGCCGTTCTCCAGTCGTACGGACTTGAACGCGGTGCCCGGGGCCGCGTGCAGGCCGACCGCGAGGGCGCCGATGGTGCGCCCGGAGGCCAGTTGTCCCAGCAGTTCCTCGTCACCGCAGGCCAGCAGGGCCTCGGTGGCCACGACCGCGCTGGTGAGATACGGCACCGGTGCGACCGCTCGCCCCAGCTCCTCCAGGACGACGGCGACTTCGCGGGCGGAGGCGCCCTGGCCGCCCTGCTCCTCGGGCACCAGGAGCCCGGCCAGGCCCATGCCCTCGGCGAGGGACTTCCACAGGGCGAGGTCGTGCGGGGTGTCCGACTCGACGCGGGCGATGACGTCCGCGGGCGGGCAGTGGTCCGTGAGGAGGTCGCGGACGGCGGCGCGCAGCGCCTCTTCCTCTTCCGAGTACAGCAGGTCCGGCGCTTTCGTCATCGGGCCAGGTCCTTCCAGGCGACGTCCTTGTCGGTGCGCGGCTCGGCGGGCAGGCCGAGGACCCGCTCGGCGACGATGTTCAGCAGGACCTCGCTGGTCCCGCCCTCGATGCTGTTGCCCTTGGAGCGCAGATAGCGGTACCCGGCGTCGCGGCCGGTGAAGTCGACCAGCTCGGGGCGGCGCATGGTCCAGTCGTCGTACAACAGGCCCTCTTCACCGCGGAGTTCGACCTCCAGGCCGCTGATCTCCTGGTTGAGGCGGGCGAAGGCGAGCTTCATGCCGGCGCCCTCGTAGCCGGGCTGGCCGGCGACGAGCTGCTGGCGCAGGCGTTCGGCGGTGAGGCGGGAGACCTCGGCCTCGACCCACAGCTTCAGCAGGCGCTGGTGCAGTTCGTGGGTGCGCAGCTCGGGGCGTTCGCGCCAGGTCTTCGACACCGGGCCGATCATGCCGCCCTCGCGGGGCAGCCGCATGCCGCCGATGGCCACGCGTTCGTTGTTGAGCGTGGTCTGGGCGACGCGCCAGCCGTTGCCGATCTCGCCGAGGCGGCAGGAGTCGGGGATATGGACGTCGGTGAGGAAGACCTCGTTGAACTCGGCCTCGCCGGTGATCTGGCGCAGCGGCCGGACCTCGACGCCGGGGTCGGTCATGTCGCAGAGGAAGTAGGTGATGCCGGCGTGCTTGGGCACGCTCGGGTCGGTGCGGGCGATGAGGATGGCCCAGCGGGCGTTGTGCGCGCCGGACGTCCACACCTTCTGGCCGTTGACGACCCAGGTGTCGCCTTCCCGGACGGCCCGGGTGCCGAGCGCGGCCAGGTCGGAGCCGGCGCCGGGCTCGCTGAACAGCTGGCACCAGACCTCCTCCCCCGTCCACAGCGGCCGCAGATAGCGCTGCTTCTGCTTCTCGGTGCCGTACTTCAGGATGGTCGGCGCGGCCATGCCGAGCCCGATGCCGTTGCGGCGCGAGTCGTTGTCGGGGGCGCCGGCGGCTTCCAGCTCGGCGTCCACGACGGCCTGGAGGTGTCGGGGCGCGCCCAGTCCGCCGAGGCCCTCCGGGTAGTGCACCCAGGCGAGGCCGGCGTCGAAGCGGGCGCGCAGGAAGTCGAGGCGGTCGGTGTCCGCGGGCGGGTGCGCGGCCAGCAACTGCCTTGTACGGCGGCGCAGTTCGTCGGCGTCGGTCATGCTGCCTCCTCCATCACCACGGCGATCCGGCCGGTGGACCGGCCGTCCGCCACCTTCTGCACGGCCACGGCGGCTTGGCCCAGCGGCACCCGCTCGCTCACCAGTGGCTTGATCGCGCCCCGGGCGGCCAGTTCGGTCAGTTCCTCGTGGCAGCGCTGGACCAGCTTGGGGTTCTTGGTGTTGTACAGGCCCCAGTGCAGGCCGAGGATCGAGTAGTTCTTCACCAGCGCGTGGTTGAGGGCCGGGCTGGGGATGGTGCCGCTCGCGAAGCCGACCACGACGATCCGGCCCTCGAAGGCGACGAGCTTGGCGGACTGGGCGTAGGCCTCGCCGCCCACGGGGTCGTAGATCACGTCCGCGCCCCGGCCGCCGGTGGCCTCCTTCACGGCCGTGATCACGTCCTCGGAGCGGCGGTCGACCACCACGTCACAGCCCAGCTCGCGGGCCACGGCGGCCTTGTCCGCGCCGCCGACGACACCGATGACCTTGGCCCCGGCCGCCTTGCCGAGCTGGACGGCGGCGCTGCCGACACCTCCGGCGGCGGCGTGCACCAGCAGGGTCTCGCCCGCCTCCAGGTGGGCCCGGCGGTGCAGGCCGAACCAGCCGGTCTGGTATCCGATGTGCAGGGCGGCGGCCTCGGCGTCGTCCAGCGCCTCGGGCGCGGGCAGCAGGGCGCGGGCGTCGGCGAGGGCGTACTCGGCGAAACCGCCGTAGGGCAGCGCGGGGTTGGCGATCACCCGGCGGCCGTCCTCGGTCTCGCCGCAGATCTCCACACCGGGCGTGAACGGCAGCGGCGGGCGTACCTGGTACTGGCCCCGGCACAGCAGCGCGTCCGGGAAGTTGATGTTGGCGGCACGCACGCGCAAGCGCACCTGGCCGTCACCCGGCGTGGGCGGCTCCACCTCCGCCAGGCGCATCACCTCGCTCGGCTCGCCGTTCTCGTGCACTTGCCATGCCTGCATGCGGGGCCTCCACGGGACTGCTTCGTCTGACCGGGTCCAATCGCATACTAAGCGGTCGCTTGCCGATCAGGGAACAGTCGGCCGCGTCACTTCCGCCTGGGCCGTGCCCGCACATGCATCCGCTCGCCCTGCGGCCCGAACAGACTGAGGAACTCCACCGGCCCCTCCCCCGTCGACCCGAACCAGTGCGGCACGCGCGTGTCGAACTCGGCCGCCTCCCCCGCCGACAGCACCACGTCGTGCTCGCCGAGGACCAGCCGCAGCCGCCCCGAGAGCACATAGAGCCACTCGTACCCCTCGTGGGTGCGTGGATCCGGCTCCTGCTTCCGCTGCGGTTCCAGCACCTTGAAGGCCTGGAGGCCGCCCGGCTGCCGGGTCAGCGGCCAGTGGGTGCGCCCGCCCCGCACGATCGGCTCGGACCGCACCCGCGGATCCCCCACCGGGGGCGCGCCGACCAGTTCGTCCAGCGGCACCTGGTGGGCCTGGGCGATCGGCAGCAGCAGTTCGAGACTGGGTTTGCGCAGGCCGGACTCCAGCCGGGAGAGGGTGCTGACGGAGATGCCGGTGGCCTCGGACAGCGCGGCCAGGGTCACCTCCCGCTCCTTGCGGATGCGGCGCAGCCGGGCGCCCACTTCGGCCAGTACGTCGTCTGTGCTCATGGCGACCATTGCAGGAACGGCAAATTCGTTTGTCAATCCCGCAGGCGCCGGGCCACCGTCGCCGCATGACCCAGAGCACCGAGAACAACAGGTACGAAGCAGTCGTCGTCGGTGGCGGGGCCGCCGGGCTGTCCGCCGCGCTGGTCCTCGGCCGGGCCCGGCGCCGGACGCTGGTCGTGGACGCGGGCGAGCCGCGCAACACACCGTCCGCGCACATGCAGGGTTACCTCTCCCGGGACGGCATGTCCCCGGCCGAGTTCCTGGCGATCGGGCGCGAGGAGATCGCCCGGTACGGGGTGGAACTGGTCCGGGACCGGGTCGTGGACGCGGCCAGGGACGAGGACTTCACCGTCGTGCTCGCGAGCGGCGGGACGGTCCGGGCCCGGCAGCTGGTGATCGCCACGGGCCTGAAGGACGAGCTGCCCCAGATCCCGGGGCTCGCCGAGCGGTTCGGCCGGGACGTGGTGCACTGCCCGTACTGCCACGGCTGGGAGGCCCGCGACCTGCCGACCGGGGTGCTCGCGACCTCGCCGCTGAGCGTGCACCAGGCGCTCATGGTCACCCAGTGGTCCAAGGACGTGCGGTTGTTCCTGCACGAGGTGGACGAGTTGGAGCTGACGGACGACGACCTGCGCCGGCTGGCCGCCGCCGGGGTCGCGGTCGTACCCGGCAAGGTCGCGGGCCTCCTCGTCGCCGGGGACCGGCTCACCGGGGTCCGGCTCGAAGACGGCACGGTCCACGACCGCGAGGTCCTGTACGCCGTGCCCCGCGCCGTACCGAACAACGAGCTGCTGGTGCGGCTCGGCGCCGAGCTGCGCGAGACGCCGTTCGGCGCCTACCCGGTGATCGACGAGCGGGGTCTGACGAGCGTGCCCGGCCTGTGGGCGGCGGGCAACGCGAGCGGCTTCGCCGAGCAGGTGATCAACGCGGCGAGCCGGGGGTACCGGGCCGGGGCGGCGATCAACGGGGAGCTGCTGATGGCCGACCTCGACTCCGTCCGGGTGTAACCGCCGCTCCTCCGGTGCACGATGACTGCATGCTGCTGACCCGGCTGGCCCAGGTGTCCCGGGAGGTCGCCGCGACGGCGGCCCGGTCCCGCAAGACGGCGCTGCTCGCCGAGCTGTTCCGGGAGGCGGAGGCGGACGACGTGCCGATCGTCATCCCGTATCTGGCCGGGCGGCTGCCGCGGGGTCGGCTCGGCGTCGGCTGGAAGGTGCTGAGCCGCCCGGTGCCCCCGGCCGGCGAGCCCACGCTCACGGTCCGGGAGGTCGACGCCCTGCTCGGCGAGCTGGGCAAGGTGTCGGGGCCGGGCTCGCAGGCGGAGCGGGTCCGGCTCGTCGGCGAGCTGATGGGCGCGGCCACCGAGGAGGAGCAGCGTTTCCTGCTCGGTCTGCTCACCGGCGAGGTGCGGCAGGGCGCGCTGGACGCGGTCGCCGTGGAGGGGCTCGCGCAGGCGACCGGCGCCGACCCGGCCGCGGTACGCCGGGCGGTGATGCTCGCCGGGTCGCTGCAGACGGTCGCCCAGGCCCTGCTCGGCGAGGGAACCGGCGCGCTCGAGAGGTTCCGGCTCACCGTGGGCCGCCCGGTGCTGCCGATGCTGGCGCACAGCGCGTCCTCGGTGGCGGAGGCGGTGGAGAAGCTGGGCGCCTGCGCGGTGGAGGAGAAGCTGGACGGCATCCGGGTGCAGGTCCACCGGGACGGCGACACGGTCCGGGTGCACACCCGCACCCTGGACGACATCACCGACCGGCTGCCGGAAGTGACCGCCGCCGCACGGGAGTTGCGGGGCGAGCGGTTCATCCTGGACGGCGAGGTGATCTCCTTCGACGAGGCCGGGCGGCCCCGGTCCTTCCAGGAGACCTCCGGCCGGGTCGGCTCGCGGACGGACGTGGCGAAGGCCGCCGAGGAGACCCCCGTCTCCCCCGTCTTCTTCGACGTCCTGTCGGTCGGAGGCACCGAGCTGCTGGACCTGCCGTTCGCCGAGCGGCACGCTCAGCTGGCCCGGCTGGTGCCCGAGCCGATGCGGGTGCGCCGGACGGTCGCCTCCGGGCCGGGGGACATCGCGGAGGCGGAACGCTTCCTCGCCCAGACCCTGGCCCGCGGCCACGAGGGCGTGGTGGTCAAGGCGCTGGACGCGCCGTACAGCGCGGGCCGGCGCGGCGCCGCCTGGCTGAAGGTCAAGCCCGTGCACACCCTGGACCTGGTGGTGCTGGCCGCCGAGTGGGGCCACGGCCGCCGCACGGGCAAGCTGTCCAACCTCCACCTGGGCGCCCGCAACCCCGACGGCGGCTTCGCCATGCTGGGCAAGACCTTCAAGGGCATGACCGACGCGATGCTCGCCTGGCAGACCGAGCGGCTGCGGGAGCTGGCGGTCGAGGACGACGGCTGGGTGGTCCGGGTCCGCCCCGAACTCGTCGTGGAGATCGCCTACGACGGCCTCCAGCGCTCCTCCCGCTACCCGGCCGGCGTCACCCTCCGCTTCGCCCGCGTGGTCCGCTACCGCGAGGACAAACGCCCCGAGGAGGCCGATACCGTGGAGGCCCTGCTGGCGGCCCACCCGGAGGTCAAGCCGTGACGGTGCGTGCGACGAAGCGCAGCGCGGGACTGCTGTTGTTCCGGCATACCGACGAGGGACTTCAGGTATTGCTCGGCCATATGGGTGGTCCGCTGTGGGCGAAGAAGGACGCCGGAGCCTGGACCGTCCCCAAGGGCGAGTACGACCCCGACGAGCCCGCCTGGGAGGCCGCCCGGCGCGAGTTCCGGGAGGAACTGGGACTGGCGCCGCCCGACGGGGAGGCCGTACCGCTGGGCGAGGTGGCGCAGAAGAACGGCAAGGTCGTCACGGCCTGGGCCGTCGAGGCGGACCCGGACCTGAGCGGCTTCAGCCCCGGCACCTTCACCCTGGAGTGGCCGCCGCGGTCCGGGCGGATGCAGGAGTTCCCGGAGCTGGACCGTGTGAAGTGGCTCGGCCTGGACCGGGCCCGTGAGCTGGTCATCGCGGCGCAGACCGCGTTTCTCGACCGGCTGGCGGAGCACTCGGCCTGAAGGGAGCCTACGCGTTGCGGACGGCCGTACCGCGCGCGAAGGTCTAAACAAGCCCGCTCCCAGGGAGGTCAGCCATGCCCATCGCGACGGTGAACCCGGCGAACGGCGAGACGCTCAAGACGTACGAGCCGATGGGTGAGGAAGAGCTGGAACGCCGGCTCCAGCTCGCCGAGGCCACGTTCCGCACCTACCGGACGATGTCGTTCGTCGACCGGGGCCGGCTGCTGCTGAGGGCTGCCGATCTGCTGGACGAGGATCAGCAGGAGGTCGCCAGGGTCATGACCACCGAGATGGGCAAGCCGATCAAGCAGGCCCGCGCGGAGGCCGCGAAGTGCGCCAAGGCGATGCGCTGGTACGCCGAACGCGCCGAGGGGCTGCTGGCCGACGAGGAGCCCGCCGAGTCCGATGTGAAGGACTCCGGCGCCTCCCGGGTCCGGGTGCGGTACCGGCCGCTGGGGCCCGTCCTCGCGGTGATGCCCTGGAACTTCCCGCTCTGGCAGGTGATCCGGTTCGCCGCGCCCGCGCTGATGGCGGGCAACGTGGGCCTGCTCAAGCACGCCTCCAACGTCCCCCAGACGGCCCTGTACCTGGAGGACCTCTTCCACCGGGCGGGCTACACGGAGGGCTGTTTCCAGACCCTGCTGGTCGGCTCGGGCGCGGTGGACGACATCCTGCGGGACGAGCGGGTGAAGGCCGCGACGCTCACCGGCAGCGAGCCCGCGGGCCGGGCGGTGGCCTCCACCTGCGGGGAGATGATCAAGAAGACGGTGCTGGAGCTGGGCGGCAGCGACCCGTACGTCGTGCTGCCCTCCGCCGACCTGGACCGGGCCGCCGCGGTGGCGGTCACCGCGCGCGTGCAGAACAACGGGCAGTCCTGCATCGCCGCCAAGCGGTTCATCGTGCACACCGACGTCTACGACGCCTTCGCCGAGAAGTTCGTCGCGGGCATGAAGGCACTCAAGGTCGGCGACCCGCTGGAGGAGGACACCGAGGTCGGGCCGCTCTCCAGCGAGCAGGGGCGGAAGGATCTGGAGGAGCTGGTCGACGACGCCCGGCGCGGCGGCGCCGAGGTGCTGTGCGGCGGCGAACGGCCGGACGGGCCCGGCTGGTACTACCCGCCGACCGTGCTGGCCGGGATCACCCGGGAGATGCGCATCCACCGGGAGGAGGCGTTCGGGCCGGTCGCCACGCTGTACCGGGCCGGCGACCTGGACGAGGCGCTGCTCATCGCCAACGACTCGCTGTTCGGACTGAGTTCCAATGTGTGGACGCGGGACGAGAGGGAGGTGGAGCGGTTCGCGCGCGACCTGGAGGCCGGATCCGTCTTCGTCAACGGGATGACCGCCTCCCATCCGGCGTTCCCGTTCGGCGGGGTCAAGCGGTCCGGATACGGGCGTGAGCTGTCCGGGCACGGAATCCGCGAGTTCTGCAACATCACCACGGTTTGGCAGGGTGCGTGAGCGCTGCGCGGCTACCATCCACTTTTGTGAACCGCGAAGTGACCCTGCCTCTGATCGTCGACGACCGCGGTACCTTGCAGGTGGCAGCGGCCGACGTGAGTAAGTTGCTGCGGACCGTTGGCGGGCGGTGGCTGCGGCTGGTCGAGGCCGGGGAGCCGGGGTTGGACGAGGACACGGTCGCCGCGTTGACCATCGAACTGGCCAAGCTCGCGGATCGCATCGACGTCGCGTGCATCGCGCACAGCAGTGGGGCGCCGTAGCCCGACGAAGTCCACGACACTGCCTCGGATGCCTGAAGAAGGCTTCCGTAGGTGTGTGCGCTGTCTGTGTTCGGCGGGCCGGTGTCCGGGGCCGTCGGTACCGCTGCCGTCGCCTGGTCGTCCGGGGACGACGTCCGCCGGGGAGGCGTTGAGGTCCGAAGACAGGGCCGGACGGCCGAGCGCCCGAGGACGTGCCTCGCCGCGTTCCACAGGGGGGACGAAGGGGTTGGCGACCGGGGCCGGGACGAGTGTGCCCTGGTGGTCGTTTCCAGCAGATTCCCGGGCCGATCGGGCCATGGTGTTCTGCCTCCCGCGGACGTGCGGTTTCCTGTCCGGCCCCGAGTCCGGTGTCCCCGGTCTGGAGTAGTCCGGCGCGAGATCGTCGCCAGGTCGAGTGATCGTGGGTGAACCACCTCCTGAGGTGAACGATCCTCTGACCGGCGGGCGCAGGCCTTCCGGAAGGCTGAAAGCAGGCACGGTTCATGGCGACTTTGTGCAGACCCACGGTGTCGGTGCCGGAGCACGTGATCACGATGGAGGAGACGCTGGAACTCGCACGGTCCCGGCACGCCGACCACCCCCAACTGCCGCTCGCACTGCGGCTGATCGAGAACACGGGTGTCAAGACCCGGCACATAGTGCAGCCCATCGAGGAGACCCTCAAGCATCCCGGCTTCGAGGAGCGCAACAAGCTCTACGAAGCCGAGGCCAAGGCCCGGGTCCCCGCGGTGATCCAGCGGGCGCTCGACGACGCCGAGCTCCTCACCTCCGACATCGACGTGATCGTCTACGTCTCGTGCACGGGCTTCATGATGCCCTCGCTCACGGCGTGGCTGATCAACGAGATGGACTTCGACCCCACCACCCGACAGCTTCCCATCGCCCAGCTGGGCTGTGCGGCAGGCGGCGCCGCGATCAACCGCGCGCACGACTTCTGCACGGCCTACCCCGACGCCAATGCGCTGATAGTGGCCTGCGAGTTCTGCTCGCTGTGCTACCAGCCCACCGACCTGGGCGTCGGCTCGCTGCTCTCCAACGGCCTGTTCGGTGACGGCATAGCCGCCGCCGTGGTCCGCGGCAAGGGCGGCACCGGCATCGAGCTGGAGCGCAACGGCTCGTACCTGATCCCCAAGACGGAGGAGTGGATCATGTACGACGTCCGGGCGACCGGATTCCACTTCCTGCTCGACAAGCGGGTGCCGACCACCATGGAGCCGCTGGCCCCGGCGCTGCAGGACCTCGCCGGGATGCATGGCTGGGACGCGTCCGACCTGGACTTCTACATCGTCCACGCCGGCGGGCCCCGCATCCTCGACGACCTCAGCAAGTTCCTCCAGGTCGACCCGCACGCGTTCCGGTTCAGCCGGGCCACCCTCACCGAGTACGGCAACATCGCCTCCGGCGTCGTGCTGGACGCGCTGCGCCGGATGTTCGACGAGGGCGGCGCCGAGCCCCGGGCGCGCGGGCTCCTCGCCGGGTTCGGGCCCGGCATCACCGCGGAAATGGCGCTGGGCCGCTGGCGCACCGACCGAGAGACGGCATGAGTACGGCATGACCGAAGAGACGCTCACCGAGACCCTGCCCCCGATCCGGCACTGGCCGGCGCTCGACCTGACCGGGACGGACTTCGACCCGGTGCTGGAAGAGCTCATGCGCGAAGGTCCGGTCACCCGCATCCAGCTGCCCAACGGCGAGGGCTGGGCCTGGCTGGTGACCCGGATGGACGACGTGCGCATGGTGACCAACGACCCCCGCTTCAGCCGCGAGGAGGTCATGAAGAAGCCGGTGACCCGGCTGGCCCCGCACTTCATCCCCGACCCGGGCGCGGTCGGCTTCCTCGACCCGCCCGACCACACCCGGCTGCGCCGCTCGGTGGCGGCCGCGTTCACCGCGAAGGGCGTGGAGCGGGTACGGGAGAAGGCGCGCGCCATGCTGGAGGAACTGGTCGACGAACTCCTCCAGGACGGCCCGCCCGCCGATCTCACGGCGACGATCCTCAGCCCGTTCCCGATCGCGGTGATCTGCGAAATGATGGGCGTCCCGGCCGCTGACCGGCACACCATGCACACCTGGACCCAGCTCATCCTGTCCTCCTCCAACGGCAAGGAGGTCAGCGAGAAGGCCAAGCGGGAGATGGCCGCCTACTTCTCCGACCTGATCGGGCTGCGCGAGAACAGCACGGGCGAGGACGTCACCTCACTGCTCGGCGCCGCGGTGGGCCGGGGCGAGGTGACGCTCGAGGAGGCCGTCGGGCTCGCCGGCCTGCTGCAGATCGGCGGCGAGGCAGTCACCAACAACAGCGGGCAGATGTTCTACCTGCTGCTGACCCGCCCCGACCTGATGGAGCGGCTGCGTGCGGAACCGGCGATCCGTCCCCGGGCGATCGACGAGCTCCTGCGCTGGATCCCGCACCGCAACGCGGTCGGCCTGTCCCGGATCGCCCTGGAGGACGTGGAGATCCGGGGTGTGCGGATCCGCGCGGGCGACGCGGTGTACAACTCCTACCTGGCCGCCAACCGCGATCCGGAGGTCTTCCCCGATCCGGAGACCATCGACTTCTCCCGCAGCCCGAACCCGCACGTCTCGTTCGGCTTCGGCCCGCACTTCTGCCCCGGCAACATGCTGGCCCGGCTGGAGGAGGAACTCATGGTGGACGCCCTGCTGGACCGGATTCCGGGCCTGCGACTGGCTGTGGCCCCGGAGAAGGTGCCCTTCAAGAAGGGCGCGCTGATCCGGGGTCCCGAGGCCCTTCCGGTGACCTGGTGAGTGACCGATGACGGAGACCGAGGGACTGTACGTACCGCCGGGCCACGGCCGTGTCGTCGAGACACCGGCCCAGCGGGTGACGTTCAAGGTCACCGGCACCCACTCGCGGATGGCCTCCACCTTCGAGGTGGAGGTCCCGCCGGGCTTCGACGTGGGCGCGCATGTGCACACGCGCAGCGAGGAGCTGTTCTACGTCCTGGAAGGTGAACTGGACGTCCTCGCCTTCGAGCCGCGCATCCGCACTCCCGACAACTGGCAGAGGTGGGAGTCGGGTTCGGGCAGCCGGGTGGTGCGGGCGACGCCGGGCACGGTCATCGTCGTACCCCCGGGGTGCCCGCACGCGTTCGCCAATCCGACGGACACGCCCGCGAAGATGTTCTTCCAGGCGAGTCCGCCACCGGATCACGAACGCTACTTCGAGGAACTGCTGGAGATCCTGGGGAGCGGGGGCCCGCCGGACCAGGAGGCGATCGAGGCCTTGCGGGCCAAGTACGACATCGAGCAGCTGACGCCGCTCAGGCATCGTTAACGGATGGGCATGCCCGAGAGGGTGCGGGCGATCACCAGGCGCTGGATCTCGCTCGTGCCCTCGAAGATCGTGTAGATGGCGCTGTCCCGGTGCATCCGCTCCACCGGGTACTCACGGGTGTAGCCGTTGCCGCCGAGGATCTGGACGGCCTGGGCGGTCACCTTCTTCGCGGTCTCACTCGCGAACAGCTTGGACATCGACCCCTCGGCCGCGGTGAACGGCTTGCCGTTGACCGCCATCCAGGACGCACGCCAGACCAGCAGCCGCGCCGCGTCGATCTGCGTCCGCATGTCCGCGAGCTGGAAGGCCACGCCCTGGTTGTCGATGATCGGCCGGCCGAACTGCTCCCGGGTCTTCGCGTAGTCGAGGGCGACCTCGTACGCGGCCCGGGCGGTGCCGACCGCCATGGCGCCGACGGCCGGGCGGGACGCCTCGAACGTGGCCATCGCCGCGTTCTTCACACGCTCACCGCCCTTGGCGGCCCTCTCGCGGGCCCGGGCCAGCCGCTCGTCGAGCTTCTCCTTGCCGCCGAGCAGGCAGGCGCCGGGGACGCGGACGTTGTCGAGGACGACCTCGGCGGTGTGCGAGGCGCGGATGCCGTGCTTCTTGAACTTCTGGCCCTGGGTCAGGCCCGGCGTGCCCGGCGGGACGATGAAGGAGGCGTGGCCCTTGGAGCCCAGCTCCGGGTCGACGCTGGCGACGACGACGTGGACGTTGGCTATGCCGCCGTTGGTCGCCCAGGTCTTCGTGCCGTTGATCACCCACTCGTCCTTGGCCTCGTCGTACACGGCGCGCGTGCGCATGGAGGCGACGTCGGAGCCGGCGTCGGGCTCGGAGGAGCAGAACGCGGCGACCTTGACGTCATGGACGTCGCCGTACATCTGCGGGATCCAGGTGCCGATCTGTTCCTCGGTTCCGTTCGCGAGAACGCCCACGGCGGCGAGGCCGGTGCCCACAATGGACAGGGCGATGCCCGCATCGCCCCAGAACAGCTCCTCCATGGCCATCGGGATGCCGAGGCCGGTGGGGTCGAAGTACTGCTGCGCGTAGAAGTCGAGGGAGTAGATGCCGACCTTCGCGGCCTCCTGGATGACCGGCCAGGGAGTCTCCTCGCGTTCGTCCCACTCGGCGGCCGCGGGGCGGATCACGTCGGCGGCGAAGCCATGGAGCCAGTCCCGGACTTCCTTCTGTTCGTCGTTCAGCTCCATGGTGAACTCGGCCATGTCCCCTCCAGCGGCGGTGGTGCGATGTTACTAGCGGTAACCCGAGTCTGTTACCGACGGGTAGGAAAAGTCAACCGGTGATGACGCCCGGCATCCCGTTCGATGTCAGGGGCACGGTCAGTGTTAGTTTGCGCAGGCGTCACCGAATCACCACGGGTGGGGAGAGCACATGGACACCACACAGCGGACCGATCAGCAGCGATCCGCCGACCGCCGACGGCGCGAGCTGCTCGAGGCCGCGGACCGGGTGGTGCTGCGCGACGGCCCGCAGGCGTCGATGAACGCGATCGCCGCGGAAGCCGGCATCACGAAGCCGATCCTCTACCGGCACTTCGGCGACAAGGGTGGCCTTTACGCCGCTTTGGCCAAGCGGCACACGGACGCGCTGCTCGATTCGCTGCGGGCGGCGCTGGACGCTCCGGCCGATCGGCGGGAGCGGGTCGAGTCGACGCTGGACACGTATCTCGCCGCAATCGAGGCACGGCCTCAGGTGTACCGGTTCCTGATGCATCCGGCGGAGGCGAGCGCGGGGGGCGACCAGGGGTTCGACGTCGGCAAGCACTCCGCGCCGTTGCTCCGCAGGATGGGCGAGGAGTTGGCTCAGGTCATCGAGGAGCGGGTGGATCTCGGGCCGGAGAGCCAGCAGCTGGCTCGGGTGTGGGGGCATGGGATCGTCGGGATGATGCATGCCGCGGGTGACTGGTGGCTGGGTGAACGGCCTTGTTCCCGGGCGGAGTTGGTGCGGTCTTTGGCTGATCTGCTGTGGGGTCGTCTTGCGGCCGCCGGGGACAAAATGGGAGGTCCGGGGTTCTGACGGGCGGTTTCCCCGTGCGGGTGCGCGGGGGCTGCCCCCGCAGACCCCCCTCACCGGTGCCATGCGGCTCGCGTGATCTGCCTCGCCAGTCTGCGCTTGCGCCACCCCGTCAGGTGATCCGCGTACACCCGGCCCTCCAAGTGGTCGCACTCATGCTGCAGACACCGCGCGAAGAACCCCGTGCCGTGCACGGTGACCGGCTCCCCGGTCACCGTGAAGCCCTCGACCACCGCATGGTCGTAGCGCTCGGTCCCCGCCTCCAGACCCGGCAGGGACAGGCAGCCCTCCGGCCCCTGGATCACCACCCCGTCCGTCTCCACCAGACGCGGGTTCACCACATGTCCCAGATGCCGGACATCGTCGTCGTCCGGGCAGTCGTACACGAACACCCGCAGCGGCACCCCTACCTGATTCGCCGCCAGGCCGACCCCCTGGGCCGCGTACATCGTGGCGAACAGGTCCTCCACGAGGGCCGCCAGCTCGGGTCCGAATTCGGTGACTTCCCGGCATTGTTCGCGCAGCGGCGCGTCGCCGAGCAGGGTGAGGGGCCGGACGCGCCCGTGGGCGCCCGGAATGGAACCGTGTCGCATGGCGGCAAGGGTACGGTTCGTTCAGCCCATGCCCGCCGCTCAAGGCGTGGGCCGGGATTCGGGTGTGGATACGGATCTCGATAGGCTGAGGTCACACCACGCTGCCGGATGGCCCCAGGCGCGGCGCGTACGCAAGGAGGATCGAGAACTGATGGCAGGCAACTCGGACCCGCTCACGCCGCGGGCCAAGCTGGCCGTGACCGCGGGCAAGGCGGTCGCTGCGGCATCGCGCGCCGCGGGACGCGGGAGCGGGTCGGTGATCGGTGGCCGGGTCGCACTGAGACTCGACCCCGACCTGCTCGCCCGGCTCGCGCAGAACCTGGACGTCGTCCTGGTCTCGGCGACCAACGGCAAGACGACGACCACCCGGCTCATCGCCGAGGCGCTGCGCGCCGCGGGCCCGGTCGTGTCGAACGCGCTGGGCGCCAACATGCCGGCCGGCATCACCTCCGCGCTCGCGGGCGGCTCGGACGCGAAGTTCGGTGTCATAGAGGTCGACGAGAAGTACCTGGCCGGTGTGGCCCGGGACACCGACCCGAAGTGCATCGCCCTGCTCAACCTCTCCCGCGACCAGCTCGACCGTGCCGCCGAGACCCGGATGCTCGCCGAGAACTGGCGCGAGGGTCTGGCCGGGTCCAAGGCCGTGGTCGTCGCCAACTGCGACGATCCGCTGGTGGTGTGGGCCGCCTCCTCGTCCCCGAATGTGATCTGGGTCGCGGCCGGGCAGATGTGGAAGGACGACGCCTGGTCCTGCCCGTCCTGCGGTGGCGTGATGCAGCGCCCGGGTGACGACTGGTTCTGCGGTGAGTGCGGGTTCCGGCGGCCGACGCCGACCTGGGCCCTGTCGGGCGACCACGTGCTGGATCCGCACGGGTCCGCCTGGCCCATTCACCTGCAGCTTCCGGGCCGCGCCAACAAGGCGAACGCCGCCTCCTCCGCGGCCGTCGCCGCCGTCTTCGGGGTGCCGCCGCAGGTCGCCCTGGAGCGGATGTACCAGGTGCAGGCCGTCGCCGGACGCTATGACGTCGTGCAGTTCCAGAACCGCGATCTGCGGCTGCTGCTGGCCAAGAACCCGGCCGGCTGGCTGGAGACCTTCTCCCTGATCGACCCGCCGCCCGCCCCGGTGATCCTGTCCGTGAACGCCCGCGGCGCCGACGGCACCGACACCTCCTGGCTGTGGGACGTCGACTACACCCGGCTGACCGGCCACCCGATCTTCGTCATCGGCGACCGGAAGCTGGACCTCGCGGTCCGTCTGGAGGTCGCGAACCAGCACTTCCAGGTCTGCGAGAACCTCGACCAGGCCGTGCAGATGTGCCCGCCGGGCCGGATCGAGGTCATCGCGAACTACACCGCGTTCCAGGACCTGCGCCGCCGCGTCGGCAACTGATCTTCTGATCCTCGAAGGGCGATCACCTCATGAGCGACAACCAACTGCGGCTGGTGTGGATCTACCCGGACCTGCTGAGCACCTACGGCGACCAGGGCAACGCCCTCGTGGTGGAGCGCCGGGCCCGGCAGCGCGGCCTGGACGTGGCCCGGCTCGACGTGCGCAGCGACCAGCCGATCCCGACCTCCGGCGACATCTACCTGATCGGCGGCGGCGAGGACCGTCCGCAGCGGCTGGCGGCCGAGCGGCTGCGCCGTGACGGGCATCTGCAGCGGGCCGTGGAGAACGGCGCGATCGTCTTCTCCGTGTGCGCCGGCTACCAGATCCTCGGCCACGAGTTCATCAACGACCTCGGCCAGCGCGAGCCGGGCCTCGGCCTGCTCGACGTGGTGTCGGTGCGCGGCGAGGGCGAGCGGTGCGTCGGTGACGTGCTCGCCGACATCGACCCGCAGCTCGGCCTGCCGCAGCTGACCGGCTTCGAGAACCACCAGGGCGTCACCCACCTCGGCCCCACCGCCCGCCCCTTCGCACGGGTGAAGATCGGCAAGGGCAACGGCACCGGGGACGGCACGGAGGGCGCGTACAACGGGACCGTCTTCGGCACGTACATGCACGGCCCTGTCCTCGCCCGCAACCCGCAGATCGCCGACCTGCTGCTGAAGCTGGCGCTCGACGTCAACGCGCTGCCGCCGACCGACGACCGCTGGTACGAGGCGCTGCGCAACGAGCGCATCACGGCGGCGCAGCAGCCCGCGTAAGCGGCGCGACAGCACGGTCTCAGCACCGTCTCAGCGCGTTCCGGCAGCCTCGTGGCGGGCCCGCCTGACGGCCCGTCCGCTCACATGTGCGGGCCCGTCCAGCAGGCGGACGCCCGCTACGGCGCCACCCCCTCACGCCGGTAGGGTGGCCGGGAATCCGCCGGACAACGTGGTCCGGTTACCCGGCCCACGTTGAGAAGGTATTTCGGGCTATGCGCATTGGTGTCCTCACGTCCGGCGGCGACTGCCCCGGCCTGAACGCCGTCATCCGGTCCGTCGTGCACCGTGCCGTCGCCGACCACGGCGACGAGGTCATCGGTTTCCGGGACGGCTGGAAGGGCCTCCTGGAGTGCGACTATCTCAAGCTCGACCTCGATGCCGTGGGCGGCATCCTGGCGCGCGGCGGCACCATCCTCGGCTCCTCCCGGGTCCGTCCCGAGCATCTGCGGGACGGGGTCGAGCGGGCCCGGGGCCATGTCGCGGAACTCGGCCTGGACGCGATCATCCCGATCGGCGGTGAGGGCACGCTGAAGGCGGCCCGGCTGCTGTCGGACAACGGGCTGCCGATCGTGGGCGTGCCCAAGACCATCGACAACGACATCGCCGTCACGGACGTCACCTTCGGCTTCGACACCGCCGTCACCGTGGCGACGGAGGCGCTGGACCGGCTGAAGACCACCGCCGAGTCCCACCAGCGGGTGCTGATCGTGGAGGTCATGGGCCGGCACACCGGCTGGATCGCGCTGCACTCCGGTATGGCGGCCGGCGCCCACGCCATCGTCGTCCCGGAACGGCCCTTCGACATTGAGGAGTTGGCGGCGAGGGTCGGCGAGCGCTTCGACGCGGGCAAGCGGTTCGCCATCGTCGTCGCGGCGGAGGGCGCCAAGCCGAAGCCCGGCACCATGGACTTCGACGAGGGCGGCAAGGACGTCTACGGCCACGAGCGCTTCGCCGGCATCGCCCGGCAGCTGTCGGTCGAGCTGGAGCAGCGGCTCGGCAAGGAGGCGCGGCCGGTGATCCTGGGCCATGTGCAGCGGGGTGGCACGCCGACGGCGTACGACCGCGTGCTGGCGACCCGTTTCGGCTGGCACGCGGTGGAGGCGGTGCACCGGGGCGAGTTCGGGCGGATGACGGCTCTGCGCGGCACCGACATCGTGATGGTCTCGCTGGCGGAGGCCGTCGAGACCCTCAAGACCGTCCCGGTGGAGCGGTACGACGAGGCGGAGTGCGTCCTGTAGTGCGGCCGAGGACAAGCCGCCCCCGGTCACGACCGTGACCGGGGGCGGTTCTACTCTTGGGGCGGACAACTTGCACAACCCCCACGAATCAGGAGCCGCCGGATGGATCACAGCGGGCACGGCATGACGATGGATCTGCCGCCGTTCACGCTGGGACGGGGGCTGGAGTGGTCCGCCGACCCGTTCTTCCTCGTCGCCTGCCTGCTCGGTCTCGCCCTGTACGGCTGGGGTGTCCTGCGGCTGCGGCGGCGCGGGGACGCCTGGCCGGTCGGCCGTACCGTGTCGTACGCCGTCGGTGTGCTGACCGTCGCCCTGGTGATGTGCACCAGGCTGAACGACTACGGCATGGTGATGTTCAGCGTGCACATGGTGCAGCACATGGTGATCAGCATGCTGTCGCCGCTCCTGATCCTGCTCGGCGCCCCGGTCACGCTGGCGCTGCGCGCGCTGCCGACCGCAGGCCGGGGCCGCAAGGGCCCGCGCGAGCTGCTGCTGGCGCTGCTGCACAGCCGCTACATGCGGATCGTCACGCACCCGGCGTTCACGATCCCGATGTTCATCGCGAGCCTGTACGTCCTGTACTTCACCCCGCTGTTCGACTTCCTGATGGGGTCGAAGACCGGGCACATCGCGATGATGGTGCACTTCTTCGCCGTGGGCATGGTGTTCTTCTGGCCGATCATGGGCGTCGACCCGGGTCCGCACCGCCCGGGATACGTGATGCGGATGCTGGAGCTGTTCGCCGGCATGCCGTTCCACGCGTTCTTCGGCATCGCGTTGATGATGGCGTCGGCTCCGATGGTGAGCACCTTCGAGCACCCGCCCGCCTCGCTCGGCATCGACGCCCTGTCCGACCAGAACGCGGCCGGCGGGATCGCGTGGGCGTTCAGCGAGATCCCGTCCGTGCTGGTGCTGATCGCCCTGCTGTTCCAGTGGTACGGCTCCGAGCAGCGGCAGGCCAGGCGCAAGGACCGGGCCGCGGACCGGGACGGCGACAAGGAGCTGGAGGCGTACAACGCCTATCTGGCCTCGCTGAACGCACGCGAGAGCTAGCCGGAGCCGTCCCCTCCGGGCGGGAACCGGGGCACCATGGTCGAGGACGGACCATGAGGAGGGTGTTGCGATGCCCGGTTCCACGAACGGTTCCACCAAGGCGATGGGGGCTCTCACGGTCGGCGGGCTCGTCGTCGTGACCGCCTACACGGTCGCGCTCGGCAGCAACGGCTGGCTGTGGTTCGGATGGGTGGTGCTGGGGCTGCTGACGCTGGCCATGGTCGTCACCCAGTCGTGAGGCCGGCTGCCCGGCGGGGCTGACTACAGTGCTCGCATGAACAGCAGGACGCCCTCGTTCGACGACCTCGACCGCAAGATCATCACCGCGCTGATGGCGAACGCCCGGAGCAGCTTCGCCGAGATCGGCGCGGGCATCGGGCTGTCCGCCACCGCGGTCAAGCGGCGCGTGGACCGGCTCCGGGAGACCGGGGTGATCACCGGCTTCACGGCGACGGTGAAACCTTCGGCGCTCGGCTGGCGCACCGAGGCGTACGTCGAGGTCTACTGCGAGGGCGCGGCCCCGCCCCGGCGGCTGGCGGAGGTCGTGCGCAACCATCCGGAGATCACCGCGGCCATGACGGTCACCGGCGGCGCCGACGCGCTGCTGCACGTGCGGGCGCGGGACGTGGAGCACTTCGAGGAGGTGCTGGAGCGGATCCGGGTCGAGCCGTTCATCCGGAAGACGATCAGCGTGATGGTGCTGTCCCACCTGCTCCCGGAAAGCCCCGAAGCGGGTGCGACCCACGCCGCACCGGAATGAGCCGAGGCATGCGCAGGAGTCGTGCGCCTGCGCCTTGAAAGACGCAGCGATGCTGCGCATCTACGCAGCTTTCGTTTCTTGTCGGCCGTCTGCCTCCTTTTCTACCGTGGTGTACACCCCCAGTGACACACAGCAAAGCGGAGGAAACCCTCTGTGTCCGAAAGCCGTGTACAGCGTCCTCGGCGCTTTCTCGTCTGCGAACCCAGACACTTCGCCGTGCAGTACGCGATCAATCCCTGGATGCACCCCGACAAGCCGGTCGACGTGGACCTCGCCCGGGAGCAGTGGCAGACGCTGATCAGCGCCTACCGCGCCCACGGTCACACCGTCGAGTCGGTGGAGCCGGTCCCCGGGCTGCCCGACATGGTCTTCGCCGCCAACGCGGCGTTCGTGGTCGGCGGCCGGGTCTTCGGCTCCCTGTTCCACGCCCCGGAGCGGCGCCCGGAGTCGCTGCACTACGACACCTGGTTCAAGGCCGCGGGCTACGACGTGTACCGCCCGGAGTCGGTGACCGAGGGCGAGGGCGACCTGGTGTGGACGGGCCGCTACGTGCTCGCCGGCACCGGGTTCCGCACCACCCGTGAGGCGCACTGCGAGGCGCAGGAGTTCCTCGGCCACCCGGTGATCGGCCTGACCCTGGTGGACCCGTACTTCTACCACCTGGACACGGCGCTGTTCGTGCTGGACGACGACAACATCTGCTACTACCCCGAGGCGTTCTCGGCGGGCAGCCGGGAGGTGCTGCGCCGGCTGTACCCGCAGGCGGTGCTCGCCACCCGCGAGGACGCGATGGCCTTCGGCCTCAACTCCGTCTCCGACGGCCACAACGTCTTCATCGCCCCCCAGGCCGAGGCGCTCGCCGAGCGCCTGGCCGGCCACGGTTACGCCCCCGTCCCCGTCGACCTGTCCGAGTTCCACAAGGCCGGCGGCGGCATCAAGTGCTGCACCCAGGAGATCCGCTGATGACCGCACCCGCGCGCACGCGCACGTCCGACGACCTGATCCGCGCGGAGGAGCCGGTCCTCGCGCACAACTACCACCCGCTGCCCGTGGTGGTCGCCCGCGCCGAGGGCACCTGGGTGGAGGACGTCGAGGGCCGCCGCTACCTCGATATGCTCGCCGGCTACTCGGCCCTGAACTTCGGCCATCGGCACCCCGCGCTGATCGAGGCCGCGCACCGCCAGCTCGACCAGCTGACGCTGACCTCCCGTGCCTTCCACAACGACCGGCTCGCCGAGTTCGCCGAGCAGCTCGCGGAGCTGACCGGCCTGGACATGGTGCTGCCGATGAACACCGGCGCCGAGGCGGTGGAGAGCGGCATCAAGGTGGCCCGCAAGTGGGCGTACGACGTGAAGGGCGTCCCCGCCGACCGGGCGACGATCGTGGTCGCGGCGGAGAACTTCCACGGCCGTACGACGACCATCGTCAGCTTCTCCACCGACGAGACGGCCCGGGCCGGCTTCGGCCCGTTCACGCCCGGTTTCAAGATCGTGCCGTACGACGACCTGGCCGCGCTGGAGGAGGCCGTCGACGAGACCACGGCGGCCGTGCTGATCGAGCCCATCCAGGGCGAGGCGGGCGTGATCATCCCGAGCGAGGGCTATCTCGCCGGGGTGCGGGAGCTGACCCGCCGCAAGGGCTGCCTGTTCATCGCGGACGAGATCCAGTCGGGCCTCGGCCGCACCGGCCGCACCCTCGCCGTCGAGCACGAGGACGTCGTCCCGGACGTGCTGCTGCTCGGCAAGGCGCTGGGTGGCGGGATCGTGCCGGTGTCGGCGGTGGTGGCCCGGCGCGAGGTGCTGGGTGTGCTGCGCCCGGGCGAGCACGGCTCCACGTTCGGCGGCAACCCGCTCGCGGCGGCGGTCGGCACGGCCGTGGTCGAGCTGCTCGGGACCGGTGAGTTCCAGCGCCGGGCCGCCGAGCTGGGCACGGTCCTGCGGGACGGGCTGACCGAGCTGGCCGGCCGGGGTGTGCTCGGCTTCCGCTCCCGTGGCCTGTGGGCGGGCGTCGACATCGACCCGGCGATCGGCACCGGCCGGGAGATCAGCGAGCGGCTGATGCGGGAGGGGATCCTGGTGAAGGACACCCACGGCTCCACGATCCGGCTGGCACCGCCGCTGACCATCACGGCGGAGGAGCTGCGGTCCGCGCTGGCGGCCCTGGAGAAGGTGCTCGGTTCGTGACGCCGGTGTGGGGCGGCCGAGGTCGCCCCACACCGATCGCTCGCCTGCCCGAAGGGTGAAGATTGAGCCATGAGGGGGTAGACCACTCTCAGCTACAGAGAGGTCGGCCGTGAGCACTCACGAGGAGCAGGACGTTGCCGGGCGGCGGTTCGACGTGGCCGACGCCGCGCCCCTGCTGCTCGACGCCCAGGGCCTGGTGACGAGCTGGACGCGGGGCGCCCAGCGCCTGCTGCAGTACACGGCCACCGAGGTGGTGGGCACCAAGGTGACCGGCCTGCTGTCCGCCGAGGACGCCGCGCGGGTGCCCGAACTCGCCGAGCGGTGCCGCAGGGACGGCGGCTGGGTGGGGCTGCTGACCGCACGACGCAAGGACGGCCGGCCGATACGGGTGATGGTGCGGATCACCCCGGCGATGGAACCCGGCGGGGCGCCGCACTGGCTGGTTCTCGTCTCCGACGTGGCGGGGGAACGCGGCTGGGACATGAGCCGCGGGGTGCTGGAGCAGATGGTGACCGACTCCGCCGTCGGCATGGCGATCGTGGACGCCGATCTGCGGTGCGTGTGGTCGAACGAGGCCCTGGAGCGGTACGGCGGCGGCTCCCCGATCGAGCGGCTGGGCCGGCGGCTGGCGGAGATCCAGCCGGGCATCGACTCCGCCGACATCGAGACGCAGATGCGGCGTGTGCTGGACAGCGGCCTGCCGGTGGTCGGGTACGAGCATGTCGGCCATGTGCGGTCCGCGCCGCACCGCGAGACGGCGCACATGATGTCGTTCACCCGCCTCGACGACGACCGGGGTCACCCGATGGGCGTGTACTACACGGTCGTCGACATCACCGACCGGCACCGCGCCCGGCAGCGACTGGCCCTGCTCGACCGCGCCGGCGAGCAGATCGGCCGCACCCTGGACATCGTGCGGACGGCACAGGAACTGGCCGACGTGGCCGTGCAGGACTTCGCCGACTTCGTCAGCGTGGACCTGCTGGATTCCGTGCTGCGGGGTGCGGAGCCGGAGCCGCCGAGCGACAGGGACCAGGTGCCGCTGCGACGGGCCGGGCACCAGTCGGTGAACCCCGGGGTCCCGGAGGCCGTCGTCGAGATCGGCGCGGTGGCCACCTACCTCGCCGGTTCGCCCCCGATCCGCAGTCTGACCACGGGCCGGTCCTGGCGTGAGGAACGGCTGGACCCGCTGGCCAAGGAATGGGCGACGGACATCCCCGGCGGCCGGATGGCGACCTTCCTGGAGCTCGGTGTGCACAGCGTGATGATCGTGCCCATCCGCGCGCGGGGCGTCACGATGGGCGTCACCACCTTCTTCCGCCGTCGCCGCCAGGAGCCGTTCGACGAGGACGACCTGAGTCTCGCCGAGGACCTGGTGTCCCGGGCGGCGGTCTGCGTGGACAACGCCCGCCGCTACACCCGCGAGCGGGACGCTGCCCTGGTCCTGCAGCGCAGCCTGCTGCCGCGCCAGCTGCCCGAGCAGGACGCGGTGGAGGTGGCCGCCTGCTACCGGCCGGCCGACGAGCTGACCGGCCTCGGCGGCGACTGGTACGACATCATCCCGCTGTCCGGTGCGCGCGTGGCCCTGATCGTGGGCGAGGTGCCGGGGCACGGGATCGACGCCGCGGCGGCCATGGGGCGGCTGCGCACCGCCGTACACACCCTCGCGGCGCTCGATCTGCCGCCCGAGGAGGTCCTCGCGCACCTCGACGACCTGGTGGGGCGGATGGCCCGGGAAGAGGGCATCCGGCCCGAGGACCCGGAGGCCGCCGGCATCCAGGCGGTGGGGGCGGGGTGCGTGTACGTCATCTACGACCCCGTCAGCGCGCGCAGCGCGATGGCCGCCGCGGGCCATCCCGCACCCGCCGTCGTCCTGCCCGACGGCACCGTCAGCTTCGTCGAGCTGCCGCAGGGGCCGCCGCTCGGGGCCGGCGGTCCGCCCTTCGAGGCGGTCGAGCTGACCCTGGCCGAGGGCAGCACGCTGGCCCTGCACACCGACGGCCTGCTGGTCCACGCAGACGACGCGGACGGCGCCGGGGCCGACGCCGCGGACCACGACCGGCTGCGCCGCGCCCTGGAACGGAGCGCCCCCACGCTGGACATGCGCTGCCGGGCCGTGGTCGACGCGCTGGTCCCGGACCGGCCGCACGACGACGTGGCCCTGCTGATGGCCCGCACCCGGTTGCTCGGCGCCGACCGGGTCGCCGACTGGGACCTGGCCGCCGACCCGGCCGTGGTCGCCGACGCCCGCAAGGAGGTCGCCCGGCAGCTGAGCGAGTGGGGGCTGGAGGAGCTGGTGTTCACCACGGAACTGGTCGTGAGCGAGCTGGTCACCAACGCCATCCGGCACGCGGAGGGCCCCGTCCGGCTCCGGCTGATCAGGGACCGGACCGCCCTGATCTGCGAGGTCTCCGACGGCAGCGCCACCGCACCCCATCTGCGCCATCCGCGCGCCACGGACGAGGGCGGCCGCGGACTGCTGCTGGTCTCCCAGTTCGCCGAGCGGTGGGGAACCCGGTACACCCCCGGCGGGAAGATCATCTGGGCCGAACAGTCCACGACGGACCCGCCCGCCTGACCCATACGGAACGTGCGCATGTCGCACGACGATGGGAAATCGGCGTCACTTCGCGGACGGGCGGCAGCCATGAACGACGAGGCCATCGACTACGCGGGGGTGTTCCAGGCGCTGCCGGGCATGGTGGCGCTGCTGACGCCCGACCTGCTCTTCGCGGACGCCAACGAGGAGTTCCTGCGAGCGGCCGGGCGCACCCGCGAGCAGGTGCTGGGCCGCTACCTCTTCGACGTCTTCCCGGACAACCCGAACGACCCCGGCGCATCGGGCATGCGCAACCTGGCCGCCTCACTGACCCGGGTCGTGGCCACCGGCGAGCGCGACACCATGGCCCTGCAGCGCTACGACGTCGAGCGCCCCGACCGGCCCGGGGAGTGGGAGGAGCGCTACCGGAGCCCGGTCAACGCGCCGGTGTTCGGCCCGGAGGGGAGGGTGGTGCTGGTGGTGCACCGGGTCGAGGAGGTCACCGAGCTGATCCGGGCCCGCGGCCGCCCCGGCGGCAGCCGGGCCCGTGTCCTCGAGGCCGAGCTGTACACGCGCGCGCGCCCGCGAACTGCAGGATTTGAAGGCTCCCCTCCCTGAAGGGAGGGGATGCGTCGCCCTCCAGGGCTGAGCGGGGATTTACGGCTCAGGCCGCCACCGGAGCCGGCGGCCCCGGTGGTCTTACGCCCTCGACACCGTCCGGGTTCCAACCTGCCCGGACCAGCATCACGCGGGCGGAGTTCTTGTCCCTGGGGGACACCGCTCCGCACACGGTGCAGGCATACGTTCTCATCGACAGAGGCAGTGCGTGCTTGGTTCTCGCTCCGCACTGGGCACAGTCCCTCGTGGTGTGCGCCGGGTGCACGAGACGGACCTCCCGTCCGTGCTTGCGGCCCATCTCGACCAGGGCACGCTTCGTCGCGGCGAGGGCGGCATCGGCCGCCTTGCGGGCCATGGTGGTCTTCGCCAGGAACCTCGGCCTGAAGTCCTCCACCGCAACCCCGTCGTGGCCGCGCATCACCCGCTTGGCCCACTTGCGGGCGGTGTCCTCCCGCTGCCTCGCGCTCTTCTTGTGCAGCTTCGCCGCCTGCGCCTGCGCCTGCGCCCTGCGGTAGCCGGCGGATGCGGGCTGCCCCTTCGGACGCCGCCGCCGGGCCATCATCCGCTGATACCTCGCCAGCCGCTGCGCGGCCCGCCTGCCGTGCTCGGCATGCGGCAGGTCGTAGGCGTCGTCCGTGGTGGTGGCGGTCTCCTTCACACCCCAGTCCACCCCGAGCACGCGCCCCGTCGGGGCGAGCGGTTCACTCTGCGCGGCAACGACGAAGGACACGTACCACTGTCCGAGCGTGTCCCGGTACACGCGCACACTCGACGGGCCGGCCGGAAGATCCCGCGACCACACCACCCTCAGCACGATCCCGCCGGCAAGGTGCAGGCGGCCGTCCCTGAGGCGGAAACCGCGCTTGGTGTAGTTGAGGCTGGGCCGCGCCTCCCGCTTCTTCTTGAAGCGGGGCATCTGGGCCCGGCGGTGCTGCGGCAACCGGTCCTTGATGTCCTTCAGCGCTTTCGCCCTCGACCTGGCGAAGTCGCGTATCACCTGCTGCTGCGGCACGCTCGCGCCCTCAGCCAGCCACGGCGTCACCCCGCGGGCCTCGGTCAGCATCCTGTCCAACTGCCCCGGACCACAGGTCAGCTTCTCGCCACTCGCCGGGCCCTGCGCGTGCACCTGCTGGGACTTCGCGACGCACTCATTCCAGAGCCACCGGCAGCGCGCCCACTCCGCTTCCAGTGCGCGCCGCGCGGTAGCCGACAGGCGCACACGGAAGGTGTACCGGGCATGCCCGGTGTCCTTCGCGGTCGCCTCTGTCGTCATACATCCGAACCTACCCGAGAGGACTGACAGTTGAGAGCTCTCGATCATCATGGGCAACAACACCGCCGTGCGGGGTGGACGCCGGATCCCCCGACGGCGATCCGGCTATCCCTACCCTGCCCCGCAGGAGTCCGATTCCTCCCCGGCCCGAAGGCCGGGGCATCCTCGGAGGAACCCGGTGAACGAACGGCTGCGCCAGGCCCGCGCCCGCGAGCGCGAGGTGGCCCTCGTCCTGCAGAAGGCCATGCTTCCGGCCCACCGGCACGTCGGCCACCACCGCGCCGCGGTGCGCTACCGGCCCGCGGTCGGCGCGCTGAACGTGTGCGGGGACTGGTACGACCTCGTCGACCTGGTGGGCGGCAACCGCTTCGGCGTGGCCGTGGGTGACGTGGTCGGGCACGGCCTGGAGGCCGCCGGGGTGATGGGCCAGCTGCGCAGCGCGCTGAGCGCCGCATCCCGGGTCGCCGCGGGGCCGGCGGAGGCCCTGAACGTCCTGGGGCGGTATGCCCACGTCGTCGACGGCGCCGAATCGGCCACCGCCGTCACGACGTTCATCGACTGCGACCGCCGCACGATCACCTACAGCAGCGCCGGCCATCCGCCGCCCGTGCTCGTCCACGCCGACGGCCGCACGGAGTTCCTCGACCAGGCCACCGATCCGCCGCTCGACGCCCGCCCGGACCCGGTCCCGAGGCCCGAGGCGGGCACGACCTACGACGAGGGCGCCACTCTCGTCCTGTACACCGACGGCCTGGTGGAGCGCCGCAGCGAGGACATCGACACCGGTCTGGCCCGCCTCGCCGACTCCCTCGCACGCCATCGCGAGGAGGACCCCGAGAGCCTCGCGGATGCCGTCCTGCTGGAACTGCTGCCTCCCGGGGGCGCGACCGACGACACGGCGCTGGTCATCGTGCGGCTGTGACCCGAGGCGGGGCCGGGAGCGTCATGGACGGCCCGGTGCCGTCGCCGAGGCCACGAAGACCGGCAGGGCCACGAAGAGGCGGTCGGACGCGGCGCGGGCTCGCTGTTCGGCGAGCCATGCCTGCGCGCGCTCCCGGGGCACCGGGCTCTCCCCCGGCGCCCCGGCGCCCTCCACCAGCCCGGCCGGCAGAGCGAGGCCGAGCGCGTCCGTGAAGACGGCGGTGCGGACCTCGACCGCCACCTCGGTGAAGCCGGCGTCCAGCAGGAGGGAGCGGTAGCGGCGGGCGGACCGGGGCGCGGTGACCCGGTCCGCGCGGGCCTGGACGAGGGTGCGGGTCATCGCGGGGTCCTCGGAGTCGATGACGACGGTGTCCCAGTCCTGGCCGAGGAGCACGATCCGGCCGCCCGGGGCGAGCACCCGGCGCGCCTCCCCCAACGCGCGTTCCGGCTCGGCCAGTTCGTGGAACACCTTGTCCGCCCGGTATCCGCGCATCGCACCGTCGGCCAGCGGCAGGGCGCAGGCGTCCGCCTTCCGCAGGTCCGCGTCGGGCCACCGCCGGCGGGCGATCGCGAGCATCGGCTCGGCGGGGTCGATCCCGACCGCCCGCGCACCCCGCGCGGCCAGCTCCGCCACGGCCCGTCCGGTGCCGCAGCCGACGTCCACGACCGGCGCGCCGGGGCGCAGGCGCAGCAGGTCGTAGGAGTGACGGCGGAGTTGCTCGGCGGCGGGGCGCCGTTCCATCGAGTCGAGTACGGCGGCGAGTTCCGCGCCGGAGCGCGGCTGTTGCTCTGTCGGCCTAGTCATGCCGGCCAGAGTGCGACTTAATGTCGGCATGAGGTCAACCGGCGGCTCACCGCCCCTGAGCATCGGCGCGCTGGCGGAGCGTCACCGACTGGCCCCGCATGTGCTGCGGCGCTGGGAGGCCACGGGCCTCCTCACCCCCGCGCGCGACCCGGCGGGATGGCGGCGCTACGGCCCCGCCGACGTCACCCGCGTCGCCGTGATCCTGCTGGCCAAGGAGGCCGGCCTGTCCTTGGACGTCATCCGCTCGCTCACCGCTATGGCGGATCCGGCGGCCAGGCGGGCCGTACTGAAGGGCGAGGCCGCCGAGCTGCGCCGGCGGATCGCGGCGGCGCAGGCTTCACTCGGTCTGCTCGAGTGCGCGCTCGGCTGCGCTCACGAGGACATCACCGCCTGTCCGCACTACCGTCAGGCTGTGGAGAGCCTCATCACCGGCGAGGAACTCGACGAAGGGTATGAGCATGGGCAGTTGCGGTTACAGATGACGACAGGCGCACGTGGTTGGGGCTGGACGAGGTAAGGGGCGAGCCGTGTTCTACTACCTGCTCAAGTACGTGCTGCTGGGCCCCCTGCTCAGACTCGTCTTCCGGCCCCGGATCGAGGGCCTGGAGAACGTGCCGGCCTCCGGCCCCGCGATCGTCGCCGGGAACCATCTGTCCTTCTCCGACCACTTCCTGATGCCGGCGATGCTCAGGCGCCGGATCACCTTCCTCGCCAAGGCGGAGTACTTCACCGGCCCGGGGCTCAAGGGCCGGCTCACCGCGTTCTTCTTCCGCAGCGCCGGGCAGATCCCGGTGGACCGCTCGGGCAAGGACGCGGGGCAGGCGGCGATCCGCGAGGGCCTGAAGGTGCTGGGCAGGGGCGAGCTGCTGGGGATCTATCCGGAGGGCACCCGCTCGCACGACGGCCGGCTCTACAAGGGCAAGGTCGGCGTCGCGGTGATGGCGCTGAAGGCCGGCGTGCCGGTCGTGCCGTGCGCGATGATCGGCACCTTCGAGGCCCAGCCGCCCGGGAAGGTCATCCCGAACGTCCACCCGGTCACCATCCGCTTCGGCAAGCCGCTCGACTTCTCCCGCTACGCCGGCATGGAGCAGGAGAAGGCGATCCTGCGGGCCGTCACCGACGAGATCATGTACGCCATCCTGGTGCTGTCCGAACAGGAGTACGTCGACGAGTACGCGGCCGTCGTCAAGGAACGGTCGGCCTCGCAGCAGGGCACCAGGGAACGCAGGTTCCCGCGGGCGCCGCTGAGCTGAACGCCTCTGCCGACGGCAGAAGGTCCACCGCCCCGGCGACCCGTGTACCTAGGCTCGCCCCATGAGGACAGTTGTGGTGATCGGGGCGAGCGGACAGATCGGCCGTCCGGCGGTGGCGGCGCTGGTACGGGACGGCTGGGAGGTGACGGCGGCCTCGCGGGGCGGCGGCCGGGACCGGACGTGGGACGACGGGGTGCGGACGGTCCGGCTGGACCGCTCCGACGACGCCGCCCTGGCCGCGGTGATCGGCGACGGCTGCGACCTGGTCGTCGACATGGTCGCCTACGACGCCGCGCACGCACGGCAGTTGACGTCCCTGGCGGGCCGTGTCGGTTCGGCGGTCGTGATCTCCAGCGTGTCCGTGTACGACGACGGCAAGGGCCGGAACTTCGACACGGCGCACGAGCCGGACGGCTTTCCCGACTACCCGGTGCCCGTCCCCGAGACCCAGCCGACGGTGGACCCGGGCGAGGCGTCGTACAGCACCCGCAAGGTCGCGCTGGAACGGGAACTCCTCGCGGCCGCCGACCGGTTGCCGGTGACCGTGCTGCGGCCGGGCGCGGTGCACGGGCCGTACAGCCCGCTGCCCCGTGAGCTGTACTTCGTCAAGCGGAATCTGGACGGCAGGCGCAGGCGGGTGCTGTCGTACAAGGGCGAGAGCCGGTTCCATCCGTCGAGTGCCCGGAACATCGCCGAGCTGGTCCGGCTGGCCGCGGCCCGGCCCGGTGCCCGGGTGCTCAACGCCTGTGACGGCGAGGCGCCGACGGTGGCCGAGATCGGCGCGGCGGTCGACGCCGTGATGGGCGTGGAGACGGAGACGACCCTCCTCGACGGCCCTCCCGAGGGCTCCGTCGGCCGGACTCCCTGGTCGGTTCCGCTGCCGGTCGTCTTCGACATGTCCGCCGCCGAGCGGGAGTTGGGCTACCGGCCGGTGGTCCCGTACGCCGAGAGCCTGCCGGAGACGGTCGGGTGGCTGACGGACGCGCTCTCCGGCCGGGACTGGCGGGAGTGCTTCCCGCTCCTCGCCCAGGTGTATCCGGATCTGTTCGACTACGCGGCCGAGGAGACCCGGTTCGCGGCGTGAGCGCGCGCGAGAGCGAGGGCATGAGCGAGGGGCGGCCGGAGAGCCCGGCCGCCCTCGTCGTCGTACGATCCCGGTTACGGCTTGGGCGTGGCGTGCGGGTCGCAGGTCACGTCCGCGCCGTCCAGCTTGCCGTCGATCAGGTAGGACTCGACGCGCTGGTTGATGCAGGGGTTGACCAGGCCGGTCACACCGTGCGAGCCCGCGGCCTTCTCGGTGATCAGACGGGAGCCCTGGAAGCGCTTGTGCAGTTCGACGGCGCCCTCGTACGGAGTGGCCGCGTCCCGGGTGGACTGCACGATCAGGACCTGCGGCAGGCCCTTGTGGGTCCGCACGTCGACCGGGGTCTGCTGCTGGACCGGCCAGGTGGCGCAGGGCAGGTTCATCCAGGCGTTGGCCCAGGTCATGAACGGGTAGCTCTTGTTGAGCTCGGTGTTGTCCTTGTCCCACTTCTTCCAGCTGGTGGGCCACTTGGCGTCGGTGCACTCGACGGCCGTGTAGACGGCGTTGCCGTTCTCGGCCGAGATGTTGCCGGCCGTGTCGGACATGTCGGGTGCGGCGGCGTCGACCAGGGCCTGGGTGTCACCGGCTACGTACTTGGCGAACACCGTGGCGACCGGCACCCACGAGGAGTCGTAGTACGGCGCGCTCTGGAAGAAGGCGATCAGCTCGGCCGGACCGACGACACCGCCGATGGGGCTCTTCTTGGCGGTGGCGCGCAACTGGAGCCACTTGGCCTGGACGGCGTCACGGGTGGTGCCGAGGTGGAAGGTGGCGTCGTTCGCGGCGACCCAGTCCTCCCAGTCCTTCCAGCGGCCCTCGAAGGCGATGTCCTGGCCCAGGTTGGCCTGGTACCAGATGTTCTCGCGGGCCGGGTTGACCACGCTGTCCACGATCATCCGGCGCAGGTGACCCGGGAAGAGGGTGCCGTAGACGGCGCCGAGGTAGGTGCCGTAGGAGACACCGAGGTAGTTGAGCTTCTTCTCGCCCAGGGCGGCGCGGATGACGTCCAGGTCGCGGGCGGTGTTCGGCGTGGTCATCTGCTGGAGCATCGCCTGGCCGGTGCGCTCCAGGCAGCCGTCCGCGTACTCACGGGCCAGCTTGCGCTGGGCCGTCTTGTCCGCCTCGGTGTCCGGCACCGGGTCCATCTTCGGCGCCTTCACGAACTCCTGCGGGTCCGCGCAGGAGATGGGCGCGGAGTGGCCGACGCCGCGCGGGTCGAAGCCGACGAAGTCGTAGGCCTTGGACACGTTCGCCCAGACGGGGTTCTTGGTGGTGACCCGGCGCGGGAAGCGCAGGCCGGAACCACCGGGACCGCCCGGGTTGTAGACGAGGGCGCCCTGGCGCTCCTCCTTGGTACCCGTGTTGCCGATGCGGTCGACGGCGAGCTGGATCTGCTTGCCGTACGGGTGCGCGTAGTCGAGCGGCACGCTCACCCAGCCGCACTGGATGGGCTTCTCCAACCCCCAGTCGGCCGGACAGTCCTTCCAGTCGATGCCGGCCTCGGCGGCGCGGGCGGCGGCGATTTCGGCACCCTTGGCCTCCCGGTCCGGGCCGGGCCGGCCGGCGGCGCTGGCCGCGGGCGCCGAGACGGCACCGGCGATCAGGGTGGCGGTGACGAGCGCTCCGGCCGAACCGAGCGCCAGCAGGCGGCTCTTCGGTCTGTTGTCCCTCAAGTGGGCCCCTCCCCCTACGTCAGGATCACTGCGAGTGGTTCGGGGGATCCTCTCCGCTGTGAGCCGTCTGAGAACAGGGGGTGTTTGCCATCTTTACCAATCCGATAAACGGATGGTCATGTTCGCGCCCGGCATCTCAGTCGCCGTCGGATGCGCTGCGGGTGCGGCGACTGGACGCACACCGGTTTGCACCTCGATCCGCCCTCAGAGGACTACTGCGGTGGAGTGACACGGAGCGCGGTTCCCCGCACGCTCACGATCTGACGAGCTGAATTCTCTTACCTTCTTCCGGGATTGGGATGTGGCCGCCCGGCGGGCGGCCACCTGCCGGGCGACCCCCATGGAGGTCATCGCATGAGTCTGCATGCCTGGGTTGCAGCGCCACTGGCGGCTGCGATCGCCCTCGCGTCCCCGTCGCCATGTGCCGCTGCGCAGGCGTCCGCACGGCACGCGTCCACCTCCCTGCGGCTCCACGAAGACGACGACGGGCCCCACGGCCCCTGGCGTCCCTGCCACAGTCCCCGAGGTGTCGTGCTCATCGACAAGACCCTGAGGGCGATTCTGACCAATGGTCGGCGTGGGCCGGAGGCCGTCGTCCTCGAAGGGGACCCGGGATCGTCCTCGTCACCGGCGGCACCCTGGACCAGCTTTTCCGTCACGACGCATCTGGACGCCACCTTGCCCATCAACACCTCCGGCCAGTACCAGTTCGAGATCCGTGACTTCTTCAGGGTGCACCCGCTCTTCGTGGTGAAGGCTTTCGGCGACCACCGGCGAGTCTTTCCCTTCCCTGCCACCCACTGCGACGGCGGCAAGGACGGCGGGGGCCGCGAGGACCGCGCTCGTCCGCACGGCGGTGCACCTCGGGAAGGGAGCGCCCCGTCCGGCTCTCCACTCCCCCGGACGGGCACCCCTTCCCCTCTTCCGCGTCTCAGCACGGCCGCCGGCCGGAGCGCCAACCTTCTGAGCGGGAAGAACATCGCGATCGCGGCCGGCGGTTTGCTGGTGGTTTCGGGAATGCTGGCTGCTGCCTGGCTTCGCCGACGTCGATCCGCCGGCTGATGCTCGACCGGAAGAGGAACCGGCGGCACTCTTTCCGGCATGTGACGCCAGGTCAGGAACCCGACGCCGCGAAGACTCGGCCTCGACTGTCCGGGCGCGCTTGTCACCCGAGCCAGGTCATGGGAAGGGTGCGCGCTCTGCGCCCCCATCGGCCATTGCCGGTAGCGTGGACACGGCCTGCATGGCGTGGAGGCAGTGAGCCGTCTCCACGCTGCCCCTGGGCGTCGCAGTTGAGTTTCGTGACCGTCTGCCGGCGTGGTGACTGCTACGGCGACCCGGATGCCGACTGCTCGCGAAACCGGCCTGGTTCAGCCGTCCTCGCCCTCCAGCTGGCCGGCAACGACCGGCTCGCGGTCCGGTACCGGCCGGCCGGCCCCGGTGTGGCGCTCGGGACGAGAGCCGAGCACGTCTTCCGCCGACGGCATCACCTGCGGTTCGACCGCCACCGACGGGTGCGCAGCGTCGCCGCCACTGATCGCCGGAGGTCTCTCCGAGGAACCGGTTGGCAGGACAAGCTGTATCGGGTGGTCACTGACGTCACCCAGGTGGCTGGGTGGGGCCGTGACGCTGGGCCGGGCTGTGGGGCTGGGCTTGGCCGAGTAGTGAGGCTTGGCCGAGTGGTGGGGTTTGGCCAAACGGCTGAGCGTGACCGAGGAATCATTGCTTCCCTCGTTGATTCCCGCGTCGCCTCCCGAGGAGGCCGAGGTGCCGGATGGGCTGAGGGAGGCCGAGGGGCTCGGGAGCGGGTCGTGGGGACAGAGCCAGTCGGGGTTCTTGAACCCGAAGCTCAGGCCCCACTCCTCGTCGCAGCCGCCCCAGTATGTTCCCACCCAGCCGCAGTAAGGGCCGCCGTAGCTCCAGCAGGGAAGCGCTGACTGCTGCGGGACCGGTTCCGTAGAGGGTGACTGGGACGATTCGGCTTCGCCCCGCGAGAGGCCGGCGGCGCTGACCATGCGAACCTGCGTGGCATCGGCACTCCGGGGCATCCAGTCCGCGAAGAAGGCCAGGCCGACGGCTGACGTGGAAGCCGCCACCGTTGCAGCGGCGAGAACGCCGCGGATCAGGTGCATGACTGTTCCTCTCCGCTTTGCGGTCTGTGGCGGGGCGGACGAAGGTCTGTGCACGGGTGCCCCCGCCGTGAACGCTGGAGCCGAACGTATGCTTTGAGGATCCTCCCAACAACGAGCGAACCGGCGGTCAGGTCGCCTTGCTCCGGTTTTTCACTCGAAGAGTCCCGTCTACCCCTCACGGTGGCGGGAGGTCCGGCAGCCGCCCGGCCATCGGCTGGATCGGCTTCCGACTCCGCGCCCGTCGTGGGGCGCTTCAGCTGAGCCTTCCCAGTGCCTCGTCCAGGAGTCGTCGTAGCCTGAGCGCGTCCGACGCTACCGCGGTCACCAGTGCTGCCGGGCCGGCCAGCGGCGTCAGGGCGGCGCACTCGTCCAGCATCTGGGGCTCGACCGGTCGGACCGCGTACTCGGGCCGCACCACGAGGAGTTGCCCCACCGCCCGGCGCCCCGCCAACACCGCCGGTCCGTCCCAACCTCCCGGCGCCCCGGGACCGCAGGCCAGCTGCTGGTCCAGTACCGTCCGGCCCGCGACCCGTACGGTCAGTCGGCTGGTGAGCCGTCCGGGTTCCTCCCCCGTCCGCCCGAGCACCTGCTCCTCACGCAGCACGAGCCGGGCTCCGGCCGCGAGTTCGGCCCGGGTGGTGACGCGCAGGTCACTGCCGCGGGCCGAGATCAACTGCTCGGGCAGCCAGTGCAGTTCGGCCTCGTCGGCCACGTCGAGCCGTACGTCGTAATGAGCCTCGCCCTTGGCCTGGCCGGGCAGGGCGAGGGTGGCGGCGGCCGAGCCGACGTGCAGCCGGGCGCCCTCCGCCACGCTCGCCGTGAGCGAGAAACGGTCGCCTCCGAGCGGGCCGCTCATCGCGCCGACGACCATGACCCTCGCCTCGCGGCCGGCGGACCGGGTGCGGCGCAGGGCCAGCGGGCCGTCGCCGTCCAGTACGGGCAGCGCGGTGCCGCCCCGGCCGTCGGCGCGGGCCACGATCCGCGCGTCGGCCCGCACCCCGGTGCCGGTCACGCCGTCCACGCGGCGAGCCGCTCGCGTACCCAGGCGGCCACGTCGGCGACGCCCTTCTCGCCGCGCAAGGACTGGAAGACCACCGGGAGTTCGGCGCGCTGCGCCTTGGCGTCGGCGGCCATCCGGGCGAGGTCGGAGCCGACGTGGGGCGCGAGGTCGGTCTTGTTGACGACGAGCAGGTCGGCCGTGGTGACCCCGGGGCCGCCCTTGCGCGGGATGTCGTCGCCGCCCGCCACGTCGATCACGAAGATCTGCGCGTCCACGAGCCCCTTGGAGAAAGTGGCGGTGAGGTTGTCGCCGCCGGACTCGACGAGGATCAGGTCCAGCGGGCCGACCGCGTCCTCCAGGTCCTCCACGGCTTCGAGGTTGGCGGAGATGTCGTCGCGGATCGCGGTGTGCGGGCAGGCGCCCGTCTCCACGGCCGTGATCCGCTCGGGCGGCAGCACGGCCTCCCGGAGCAGGAACTCGGCGTCCTCACGGGTGTAGATGTCGTTGGTGACGACGGCCAGCGACAGCTCGTCCCGCAGGGCCCGGCACAGCGCGGCGACGGTCGCGGTCTTCCCGGACCCGACGGGCCCGCCGAGCCCGATGCGCAGGGCGCGCCGCGATCCGTCGGGCCGGTGCGCGTCCGCGCTGAGGGCGGCGGGGCCGGAGTGGGTGTGGTCGAGGTGCATGTACGGCTCCAATGTCTGACACGTTGTGTGGGGTCCGGCGCCGGGCTCAGGAGGCGAACAGCCGCACGGGCCAGCCCGCATGCCACTGCGCACCGACCTCCAGCAAGGGCCCCGACGCGGCCGGCAGCGCGTCGACGCCCTCGTCGGGCACCCTCCGCGCCGCCTCCACCGCCGCATCCGCGACGCGGTCCAGCTCAGGCGCGAGCCGGGCCAGCACACCGGTCGCGTCGAACGGGTCGAGGCTCAGGAGTCGTACCGTGGCCGTCGCGGGCCCGCTCACGCTCTCGTACGCCGCGCAGTAGGCCGCGTCGTCCGGCCCCAGCCCGGCCGACCGCGCGGCAAGACCGAGGACCACCGGCTGGTGCGCGCCCTTCGGGAACTGCCGGGCCAGCGCGTCGAGTTCGGCCGCCGGCCAGCTCGCCCGGGCGGCCCGCAGCAGTTGCCGCCCGAGCCTGCGCGCGGCGGTCCGCAGCGCGGGCGACGGCGTGCGGGCGTCCGCCGCCGCGTCCAGCTCTCCTGGATCCACGCCGAGTACGGCGGCGGCCGCGAGCGCACCCGCGACCAGTCCGGCCGTGTGCAGCCGGCCCCGGCAGAAGGCCTCCAGGCTCGCGGCGGAGGTGATCCGGCCCGCCTTGACGGCGGCCTCCGCCCCGCCGGAGTGCGCGTGGCCTCCGGCGGGGAAGCGGCCGTCGGCCAGGACGAGAAGTGCCGCCCTGCCCATCAGAACAGGAAGTAACGCTGGGCCATGGGCAGTTCGGCCGCCGCAGTCGCCTCCACCAGTTCGCCGTCGATGTGCACGGCGAAGCTGTCGGGGTCGATCCGGACGTCGGGCCGGGCGTCGTTCTCGCGCATGTCGGCCTTGGTCACCGCACGCGTGGACGCGATCGCCACGAACCGCTTGCCGAGCCCGAGCCGCTCCGGCAGCCCGTCCTCGATCGCCAACGGGGCCACGAAGTTGACCGAGTTGGCGGCCGGGGCCCGGCCGATCGCGCCGTACATCGGGCGGGGCAGGATCGGCTGCGGGGTCGGGATGGAGGCGTTGGCGTCGCCCATCTGCGCGTAGGCGATCTGCCCGCCCTTGACCACGAGGTGCGGCTTGACCCCGAAGAACGCCGGCTCCCACAGCACGAGGTCGGCGAGCTTGCCGGTTTCCACGGAGCCGATCTCGACGGCGAGGCCCTGGGCGAGCGCCGGGTTGATCGTGTACTTGGCGACATATCGACGTACGCGGTGGTTGTCCGCGCGTCCGTCGCCGGGCAGCGGCCCGCGCCTGCGCTTCATCACATGGGCCGTCTGCCAGGTGCGCAGGATGACCTCGCCGACGCGGCCCATGGCCTGGGAGTCGGAGGAGATGATCGAGATCGCGCCGAGGTCGTGCAGGACGTCCTCCGCGCCGATGGTGGACGGCCGGATCCGGGACTCGGCGAACGCCAGGTCCTCGGGGACCGCCGGATTGAGGTGGTGACACACCATCAGCATGTCGAGGTGTTCCTCGGCGGTGTTGACGGTGTAGGGCCGGGTCGGGTTTGTGGAGCTGGGCAGCACGTTGGGCTGCGAGACCACGGTCATGATGTCCGGCGCGTGCCCGCCGCCGGCGCCCTCGGTGTGGTACGAGTGGATGCCCCGGCCCGCGATGGCGGCGAGCGTGTCGCCGACGAACCCGGCCTCGTTCAGGGTGTCCGTGTGGATGGCGACCTGGATGCCGGTGCGGTCCGCCACGGTCAGCGCGGCGTCGATGACGGCCGGGGTCGAGCCCCAGTCCTCGTGCAGCTTCAGGCCGGCCGCGCCGCCCCGGATCTGGGAGAGCATCGCCTCGCGCGAGACGGTGTTGCCCTTGCCGAGGAAGCCGACGTTGACCGGGTAGGCCTCCATCGCCTCGAACATCCGGGCGAGGTGCCAGGGGCCGGGCGTGACGGTGGTCGCCTTGGAGCCCTCGGCGGGGCCGGTGCCGCCGCCGACCAGGGTGGTGATGCCGGAGGCCAGCGCCTCGTCGGCGATCTGGGGGCAGATGAAGTGGACGTGCGCGTCGATGGCGCCGGCGGTGAGGATCCGCCCGTTGCCCGCGATGACCTCGGTCTCGGGGCCGATGACCAGGTCGGGGTGGACGCCGTCCATGGTGTCGGGGTTGCCGGCCTTGCCGATCGCGGCGATCCGGCCGTCGCGGATGCCGACGTCGGCCTTGACGATCCCCCAGTGGTCGACGATCACGGCACCGGTGATGACGGTGTCGGGGGTGCCGTCGGCGCGGGTGGCGCGGGACTGGCCCATGGACTCGCGGATGACCTTGCCGCCGCCGAACACCGCCTCGTCGCCGGAGATACCGGGTCCGCCGGAGCGGTCCTCCTCGATCTCGATCAGCAGGTCGGTGTCGGCGAGCCGGATGCGGTCACCGGTGGTGGGTCCGAACAGGTCGGCGTAGGCGCCGCGGACGATCTCAGGCATCGAGGGAACCTCCGGTCTCCCCGCGCAGCCCCGGCACGATCCGGGCGCCGGCGAGGGGCACGAGCTCGACCTCGACGGGGATGCCGGGTTCGAAGCGCACGGCGGTGCCGGCGGCGACGTTCAGGCGCTTTCCGCGGGCCGCGGCACGGTCGAACTCCAGGCCGGGGTTGGCCTCGGCGAAGTGGTAGTGGGAGCCGACCTGGACCGGCCGGTCGGCGGCGTTGAGGACGGTGAGACGGGTTACCTCACGGCCCTCGTTGAAGACGACCGGGTCGTCCGCGAACAGGATCTCTCCGGGAATCATCGCGGCCCCCTCAGATGATCGGCTCGTGGACGGTGACGAGCTTGGTGCCGTCCGGGAAGGTGGCCTCGACCTGGACGTCGTGGATCATCTCGGGCACCCCGTCCATGACGTCGTCCCTGGTGAGGAGCTTGCGGCCGGAGGACATGAGTTCCGCGACTGTACGGCCGTCACGCGCGCCCTCGAGGATGTGCGATGTGATGAGGGCGACCGCTTCCGGGTGGTTGAGCTTGAGCCCGCGGGCCCTGCGCTTCTCGGCCACGTCGGCCGCCACGTGGATCAGCAGCCTCTCTTGCTCGTGCGGGGTCAGTTGCACGTCCCACCTCACAGTCCTTGCTCCGGACCGTGCGGGGTCCGGTTGCCGCAGCCATCGCGACGGGGATAGGTGTAACACACAGACAAATCCCCGGATCGTCCTCAATCCGGGCAGAAAAACCCCTGATGGCGTGGATCGGCAGGCTAGAACGCCGGAGTTTCAGCGACGTTAACCAGACCTTGATCCACAGCTGACCGCGCGATGGGACCCCCGATACCCGCGCGGGTCAGGACGCGCCCGGGCCGCGATGCTCGGCGGCGATCCCGAACCGCTGCTGTTCGCGCGCGGCGGAACCGGCCTCGCGGACGCCCGAGACCGAGCTGACGACCTGCTCCTCGGCCGCATCCTCCAGCGCGTCCAGCCGCTCCAGATCGGCGGCCGACACCAGCGCGACCAGCGGCTTGCCGTGCCGCGTCACGATGACGCGCTCACCGCCGTACACCACGCGGTTGATCAGCTCGGCGAGCTCAGCCCTGGCTTGCGTCACCGGAATCTCGTAGGCCATACCCCAACCTTACGTCATGTACGTCCTGTACATTTTTTACAGAGCCGGGTCGCCGGAGGCCCGAGCCATGAGAAGGGGTGTGTCCATGTCCCGAACGTTCGCCCGTCATGTCCTGCCCGAGTTCACCGAGCGCACCAGCAGCGGAGCGCGCACGCTCGACCCCTACGGCAAGCTGTTCGAGGACCGGATCGTCTTCCTCGGGACCGCGCTGGACGACGCGGCCGCGAACGACGTGATGGCGCAGTTCATGTATCTCGAACACGCGGCCCCGGAGCGGGACATCACGCTGTACGTCAACTCCCCCGGCGGCTCGTTCAGCGCGCTGACGGCGGTCTACGACACGATGCGCTACGTCAGTTGCGACGTGGCGACCTACTGCCTGGGCCAGGCCGCCTCGCACGCCGCCCTGCTGCTCGCGGCCGGCACGCCGGGCAAGCGGTTCACCCTCCCCGGCGCACGCGTGGTCCTCTCCCAGCCCCAGCTCGCCGAGCCGGTGGAGGGCCAGCCCAGCGATCTGCTCATCCAGGCCGAGGAGTTGGCCCGGGTCCGCGCGCTGACGGAGGAGATGCTGGTACGGCACACCGGGCGCACGGCCGAACGGGTGCGCCGCGACCTGGAGCGGGACTTGGTCCTGGACGCTCCTGGGGCGGTCGCCTACGGCCTGGTGGACGCCGTCGTGCCCAGCAGGCGGAGCACCCCCGGCGCACCGGACGCGAGGTGAGCCGCCGATGCTGCCGGACCTGCCGCCGCTGCCCGCACTGACGCATGCCGAGGGCGACCTGATCGACCGTTACCTGGAGGCCGCCGACCTGCTGGGCCGCGCCAACCCCGCCCACGGCGGGGACACCTATCGCGGGCTGCGTGCCGCCCAGGCCCTGGTGCGCAAGGCCGCAGAGCTGCGGGACGCCCTCGCGTTGATGCACCAGCGAGGCGAGACGGAGCTGCACGGGCACACGCTGGCACGGGCCTTGCGGGTCCTGGACGGTGAACGCCGTACCGCGCGCGTCGCGCTCCCGCCCGACGGCGTCGGCTGATCCGCACGCCGGACGAGCCGGCCGGGGCCCGGTCGTCGACCGCTACCGCTCGGGCGGGACTTAAAACGGCCCGAATGGCGTACCGCTGTCCGGTGTATATCCGGGTCGTTCTGCGGGCCTTCCGACTTGCGCTCCAGACCGGCGCGTCGTTCGCCGGAGAGCGCGTCGCCCCAGGTCCGGGGCTACGCACGGAATGTGACGATGCCTCGAACAGCACCCGCTCCACCCGAACGGGTGAGTGGTGAGTAACACCACAAATCCCCGAATGCATTGGGATTTTCGCATCGGTGTGGGCGAAGATCCCGTCCGACGACAAGCCCCCGCCGCCGCGGCGGGGCGGTCCGGGCGGACGCCGAGTCCTGCCGCCGCCCGGATGACCGGTCGACAGGAGTGGATCGGCAGGAGTGGAGGACCCAGGCAAGACGGGTCGCGGGAACGGATGTTCGTCTGCTCGTCGCAGACGGCCTGAGGTTCCGCGCAGCCCTTGGGGTGAAGCCGCGGCAACGCGGCCGGGCACCTTCGCCAGCCCGAATCCGACAGGTCATCCTTCACAGGCGGCTGACGAAGGGTTGCGCATGACTGCGCTCAATCGTGTCCCGTCGCTCATGGCCCGGGCCGGTACGGCCTCGGCCCTCACCCTCGCCGCCGTGGGCGGCTCGATCGTGGTCCCCGGCCTCGCCCCCGATGCCTCGGCCGCAACGCTCGCCACAAAGGCACTGAAGGTCGCGGCCGCCAAGAAGGGCGCGCCGTACCGGTGGGGGGCCACCGGGCCGCGCAGTTTCGACTGCTCGGGGCTGACCCTCTACTCGTTCAAGAAGGCGGGCAAGATCCTGCCACGTACCGCCGCTGCGCAGTACAACAGGACGCACCACATCTCCGCCGGCCGTCGCCGGGCCGGTGACCTGGTGTTCTTCCACTATGGCTCCTACGTCTACCACGTCGGCATCTACGCCGGGCACGGGAAGATCTGGCACGCGCCGAGGACCGGGGACGTGGTGCGGCTCCAGAAGATCTGGACGAGGAGCGTCTGGTACGGCCGGGTCAACTGACCCGGTCCTGCGCGGCGGGGTCGGCTGACCGATTCGGGGCCTGTCACGGCAGGTCGGCTGACCCCCTGTCAGAGCGGAGCGGCTCCAGCAGCGGGGCCGCCCCGAGCGCCCTCAGCGCCACCCCGGTGCCCGCCTGGAGCCCACGGGCGGCCCGGGGTCGGTGTAGGGCGCGGCATCGGGCGGCGCTGCGAGGAGCCTGCGCCGGACCGGTGCGGCCCTCGACGGCTGAAGCGCTCCCCAACCTCGTCTAGGCCACGACACGCCGCGCCGGGCGCGCGGACAGACCTGCCGGGTGCCGACGAGCGGCTCCGATGGCGGCGCCTTTCCCGTCGCCTGCCGCGCGGTGGCCCGGCGGCCCGGTCTTTTCGTCCAAGTCCCGACACGCCGCAGATGGGGCCGCGACGTCCGGCGCCCGAAGCGGACGGAACCACACCGGCCGCCCAGGCCGTCCGGGCCGTGCGATCACAGAAGCCCGAGCCCCGCCCAGGCAGACATCCCGGCCCCGCACCGGAGAACGCACACGGCCACCACCTCCCAGCCCGTCGGCCTCGGCCCCTCACTCACCGGCCACTCGCGCCCGCACCGACGTCCCCGAGCCCCTCGTCACCGGGTGCCCGACGTCCCCCACGTTCATCCCCGTACCCGATCTCCCCGCCCGTCGCCCCGTACGCGCGCCCCTTGCCGGCGAGCGCTCATCCCCCGCACCCAACGCCCCGATCGGTCGCCTACGGCCCCGAGGAGTAGTGCCCCGGAGAGAAGTCGTCCCACCAGCCCCACCCCGGAGGGCTACGGTTCCTGTTGGCCCCCCGCCGGGACCGGTTCCGCCGGGACGATCCAGGGGAGTTCGATGGAGACCGTCTTGCCGCCCTCGCGGGTGGGACGGACGCGGAGTTTGCCGCCGCACTCCGCGGTGAGCCAGCGGATGATGACCATGCCGCGGCCGTTGTCCTGCTGGACGGCGGCGGGCAGTCTCTTCGGAAAGCGTGGGTGACTGTCCGTGACGCCGATGCGGAGGTGTTCGTCGCGGTCCAGGACGATGTCAACCGTGAAGGTGGGTGACTGACCGAAGGTGTGCTGTACGGCGTTGGTGGCGAGTTCGGAGACGATGAGCCGCACGGTGTCGGCCACGTCGGTGTCGGACGGCAGGCCCCACTCCGCGAGCGTGCCCACGACATACGTGCGGGCCGCGGAGACCGAGGCGGGATCGCTCGGCAGAGTGACGGATGCTTCCAGATGGTCTGCCATGGCGACGTCGTCCCTTTCCCACGGGACCGCGGTCCGACACGGAGCCGGATGGTTCGAGTACGGTCCCGGACTGGTGCTTGCTCGTCAGCCTGCCATCACGGGGCCGGTCACGGGGAGCGATCCACCAAGATATGCATATATCTGTCGCCCGAAGCGGTGAACTCTACGACGCGAGACCGTTTTGGGGCGGCTCGGAAGGAGTAAGGAGGAGCCCATGCAGAACGGGCCGGCAGTGCGCCGCCGCAAACTGGGCGCCGAACTGCGCACGCTGCGTACCGGTGCTGGGCTCACGAGCGGTGAGGCAGCCCGGCTGGTCGGCTGGCACCAGTCGAAGGTCAGCCGCATCGAGACCGGTGCCAGCGGCGTGAAACCAGCCGATGTGCGGTTACTTCTCGACGCCTACGAGGTGCGGGACGGGCAACTGCGCGAGTTGCTGATGATACTCGCGGGCTCCGAGGACACGAGCGACCGGCACCGCTGGTGGCACGCCTACCGCGGGGTGCTGCCTCCCACGTACCGGGACTTCATCAGCCTGGAGTCACAGGCCAGCACGATGCGCACCCTGGAGACCACGGTCGTACCCGGCCTGCTGCAGACGCCCGAGTACGCCCGCGCGGTGACCCGGGCGGTGGTGGCGGACCTGGACGAGGAAGGCCTGGACGCGCTGGTGGAGGTGCGGCTGGCCAGGCAGGACGTGCTCCGCGCCGACCCGCCGCTGAAGCTGAGCGCGGTGCTGGACGAGTCGGTGCTGCGGCGCGAGGTCGGCGGCCCCGAGGTGATGGCCCGGCAGCTGGAGCGGCTGATGGAGGCGGCCCGCCTGCCCCAAGTCCGGCTCCAGATATTGCCGTTCGGCGCCGGAGCTCATGTCGGCCTCACCGGAGCTTTCGTTATTTTCTCATTTACGAACACTTCTGATCTGGACGTCGTTGTTCTAGACCAGTTGACGAGTAGCCTCTACCTGGAGCGGAAAGAAGACCTCATGGCCTACGCGGAGGCCTTCGACACCCTTCGGATGCACGCCCTTTCACCCGAGGACACGTTGGACTACATCGCCGGGATAGGTGACGGCGCGTAAGGAGGCACCATGTCAGCCCTGCCTCGGAACGTCCCTGCCAGTACCGACCTGCACGACGTGCGCTGGCTGCGCAGCAGCTACAGCACGGGAGCCAACAACTGCGTGGAGACGGCCCGGCCGCGCTCCGGCCCCGGGGCCGGACTGCTCGCCGTGCGCGACTCCAAGAACCCGGCCGGACCCGCGCTGCTCTTCTCAGCAGGGAGCTGGGCCGGTTTCCTCACCGCCCTCTGACCCGAAGACCACCACCGACCACAGACGACCACGCGCGAAGCACGGCCGTGTCACGCCGACTCATGGTCGCGTTTCGCCGATCACCCGTACAGCGCGTTCGATCTCGGTCCCGGACAGGTCCGCGCGGGCGGTCAGCCGCAGCCGTGAGATGCCGTCGGGCACGGAGGGAGGGCGGAAACAGCCCACGGCCAGCCCCGCGGTACGGCAGTCGGCCGCCCAGCGCACCGCCTGTTCCGGGGACGGAGCCCGCACGGAGACCACCGCGGCGTCCGGACGCACCGCTTCCAGACCCGCGGCGGTCAGCCGTGCGTGCAGGTCCGCGGCGACCGCCCGGGCCCGTGCCGCGCGTTCGGGCTCGCGGACCAGCAGCCGCAGCGCGGCGAGCGCCGCGCCGGCCGCCGCCGGGGCCAGGCCCGTGTCGAAGATGAAGGTCCGGGCCGCGTTGACCAGATGGTCGATCACCCTGGCCGGGCCGAGCACCACACCGCCCTGGCTGCCGAGCGACTTGGACAGGGTGGCCGTGACCACCACGTCCGAGGCGCCCGCGAGGCCGGCCGCGTACGGCGCGCCCCGGCCGCCGTCGCCCAGCACCCCGAGCCCGTGCGCGTCGTCCACGACCAGCCCCGCGCCGTGCTCCCGGCACGCCTCGGCGAGCCCGGCCAGCGGCGCCCGGTCGCCGTCCACCGAGAACACGGTGTCGGACACGACGATCGCCGGCCCCTGACGGGTGGCCAGCACCTTGCGCACCGCCTCGGGGTCGGCGTGTCCCACGACCTGCCTCTCGCCCCGGGCGAGCCGGCAGCCGTCGATGAGGGAGGCGTGGTTGCCCGCGTCGGAGACGATCAGCGAGCCGTGCGGCCCGAGCGCGGTGACCGCGGCCAGGTTGGCGGCGTAACCGGAGGAGAAGACCAGCGCCGCCTCGAAGCCGCAGAAGGCGGCCAGCTCGCGCTCCAGCTCGGTGTGCAGTTCGGTGGTGCCGGTGACGAGCCGGGAGCCGGTGGACCCGCCGCCCCAGGTCCGCGCGGCCCGGGCGGCCCCCTCGGTGACCTCGGGGTGGTGGGCGAGTCCCAGGTAGTCATTGCTCGCCAGGTCCAGCAGGGCTGAGTCGGCGGGGCGCGGGCGCAGGGTGCGTACGAGTCCGGCGCGGCGGCGCGCCTCGGCCTGCTCGTCGATCCAGCCGAACGCCATGGGTCCTCCGGGGCTTTTGTAGGTAGCGGACAGACCCTAGCGGCACGACCAGCCGCCCAGGGTGTGGCAATACCCACACGGTGAACCGTCTCCGTTGTGCAAACTCTCCTTGGCCCGGGGCGGTCCCGTAGGACAGGATCAGGCCTCATGGACCTGCTGAACACGCTGGTGGACAAGGGGCTTCGGCGCGAGCTGCCGACCCGCGAGGAAGCGCTCGCCGTTCTGGCCACCTCCGACGACGACGTACTCGATGTGGTGGCCGCGGCCGGGAAGGTGCGCCGGCACTGGTTCGGGCGACGGGTGAAACTCAACTATCTGGTGAACCTCAAGTCGGGCCTGTGCCCGGAGGACTGCTCCTACTGTTCCCAGCGGCTCGGCTCCAAGGCCGACATCCTGAAGTACACCTGGCTCAAGCCCGACGAGGCCTCCGAGGCGGCCGCCGCGGGCCTCGCGGGAGGCGCCAAGCGGGTCTGTCTGGTGGCCAGCGGACGCGGCCCGACGGACCGGGACGTGGACCGGGTCTCGGAGACCATCAGGACCATCAAGGAGCAGAACGAGCAGGTCGAGGTGTGCGCCTGCCTCGGTCTGCTCTCCGACGGCCAGGCCGAGCGGCTGCGCGAGGCGGGCGCGGACGCCTACAACCACAACCTCAACACGTCCGAGGGGACGTACGCGGACATCACGACCACGCACACGTACGCCGACCGGGTGGACACGGTGCAGAAGGCGCACGCGGCCGGCCTGTCCGCCTGCTCCGGTCTGATCGCGGGCATGGGCGAGAGCGACGAGGACCTGGTCGACGTGGTCTTCAGCTTGCGCGAACTCGACCCGGACTCGGTGCCGGTGAACTTCCTCATCCCGTTCGAGGGCACCCCGCTGGCCAAGGAGTGGAACCTCACCCCGCAGCGCTGTCTGCGGATCCTCGCGATGGTCCGGTTCGTCTGTCCGGACGTGGAGGTCCGCATCGCCGGCGGCCGCGAGGTCCATCTGCGCACGATGCAGCCGCTCGCGCTGCACCTGGCCAACTCCATCTTCCTCGGCGACTACCTGACCAGCGAGGGCCAGGCCGGCAAGGCCGACCTGGAGATGATCGCGGACGCCGGGTTCGAGGTGGAGGGCGCCGGCGAGGTGACGCTCCCTGAGCACCGGGTCGAGGCCGCGGCCGGCTGCGGCTCGGTCTGCGGCTCGCACGAGGGCTGCGGCTCGCACGAGGGCGCGGACGCGTGCGGTCACGAAGGCCGGGACGTGTGCGGTACGACGGCCACGCCGACCGCGCAAGAGGCGCGCACCGATCTCGTCGCCGTACGCCGCCGGGGCGCCGGAACGGACCTCGCGCCCAATGCCTGATCTGCCCGGCCTGACCGTGCCCGAGCTGCTGGAGCTGGACCGACGGCACGTGTGGCACCCGTACGGCCCCATGCCCGGACGTACCCAACCGCTCGTCGTGGAGTCGGCGAGCGGGGTCCGGCTGCGCCTCGCCGACGGCTCGGGCGAGCTGGTGGACGGCATGTCCTCGTGGTGGTCGGCGATCCACGGCTACAACCACCCGGTCCTCAACGAGGCGGCGCACGCGCAGCTCGGGCGGATGAGCCATGTGATGTTCGGCGGGCTCACGCACGAGCCCGCCGTCCGGCTCGCCAAGCACCTTGTCGACATGTCACCAAAGGGCCTGGAGCACGTCTTCCTGGCCGACTCCGGTTCGGTGTCGGTCGAGGTCGCGGTGAAGATGTGCCTGCAGTACTGGCGCTCGCTCGGCCGGCCCGGCAAGCAGCGGCTGCTGACCTGGCGGGGCGGCTACCACGGCGACACCTGGAACCCGATGTCGGTGTGCGACCCCGAAGGCGGGATGCACGCGCTGTGGTCCGGCGTACTCCCGCGCCAGGTGTTCGCGGACGCGCCGCCGACGGAGTACGAGGAGTCGTACGCCGGCCATCTGCGCAAACTGATCGCCCGTCACGCCGACGAGCTGGCCGCAGTGATCGTGGAACCGGTCGTGCAGGGCGCGGGCGGGATGCGCTTCCACTCCCCCGCGTATCTCCGGGTGTTGCGCGAGGCCTGCGACGCGCACGACGTGCTGCTCGTCTTCGACGAGATCGCCACCGGCTTCGGCCGCACCGGAGCGCTGTTCGCGGCGGAGCACGCGGGCGTCACCCCGGATGTGATGTGCGTGGGCAAGGCGCTGACCGGCGGCTATCTGACGCTGGCGGCCACGCTGTGCACCGCGCGGGTCGCCGAGGGCATCTCGCGGGGCGAGGTTCCGGTGCTCGCGCACGGACCGACGTTCATGGGCAACCCGCTGGCCGCGGCCGTGGCCTGCGCCTCCCTCGAACTGCTGCTGGGACAGGACTGGCGGGCGGAGGTCAAACGGATCGAGGCCGGCCTCTCGGAGGGCCTGTCGCCGGCCCGCGAGCTGCCCGGTGTGCGGGACGTCCGCGTGCTCGGGGCGATCGGCGTCGTCCAGCTCGACCACGACGTGGACATGGCGGCGGCCACCGCGGCGGCCGTGCGGGAGGGCGTGTGGCTGCGCCCCTTCCGCGACCTGATCTACACGATGCCGCCGTACATCACCTCGGACGAGGACCTGGCGAGGATCGCGCGCGCGGTGTGCGCCGCGGCGCGGGAGGGATGACATGCCGGTACTGGTGATCACGGGCACGGGCACGGAGGTCGGCAAGACCGTCACCACCGCCGCCGTCGCCGCCGCGGCGCTCGCGGCCGGGCGCTCGGTGGCCGTGCTGAAGGCCGCGCAGACCGGCGTACGGCCGGACGAGCGCGGGGACGCCGACGAGGTCGCGCGGCTGGCGGGCCCGGTCACGGCCACCGAACTGGCCCGCTACCCCGAGCCGTTGGCGCCGGGCACGGCGGCCCGGCGGGCGGGCATGGCTCCGGTCCACCCGCACGAGGTGGCCGACCGGGCGGCCAAGCTGGCCGTCGAACACGATCTGGTGCTGGTCGAGGGGGCGGGCGGGCTGCTCGTCCGGTTCGACGCGGCCGGCGGCACCCTGGCCGACGCGGCCGGGCTGCTCGGCGCACCGGTGCTGGTCGTCGCCCAGGCAGGCCTGGGCACCCTCAACACCACCGAGCTGACGGCGCTCGAACTACGGCGTCGGGGGCTGGAGTTGGCTGGCGTGGTGATCGGCAGCTGGCCCGACTCCCCCGACCTCGCCACCCGCTGCAACGTGACGGACCTGCCGGTGGTCGCGGGAGCCCCGCTGCTCGGCGCGATCCCCTGCGGGGCGGGAGCCCTGCCACCGGCCGACTTCCGCAAGGCGGCCCCGGAATGGCTGGCACCCCGCCTGGACGGCACCTGGGACGCGGAGGCGTTCCGGGTACGGATGGCACGGTAGACCGGTGAACACCACGGGGTCCGGCCCCCCGACCCGGTCCTGCTCGGCGCCGCGCTGTGGACGTCTCGTACGCGGGCGACCCCGGCTTCGAGGGTGTGACGGCCTCGTGCGGGGGAGACTCTCCTAGTCCGTCCTGTTCCGGGAGGTTCCCATGCGGCTGCTGTCCGGCCCCGGCAAGGTGCCGCCGAGTCCCGTCCACCACCCGTTGTTCGCCCGCTACTACGCCCGCTTCAGCGTGAGCGCCGAGACCCGGATGGGCATGGCCGGGATACGGGAGCGGCTGCTCGCCGGGCTGTCCGGGCGGGTGATCGAGATCGGCGCGGGCAACGGGCTGAACTTCGCGCACTATCCGGGCACCGTCGCGGAGGTCGTCGCGATCGAACCGGAGCCGCTGCTCAGGCAGTTGGCGCTGGAGTCGGCCCTGCGGTCGCAGGTCCCGGTCGACGTGGTGCCCGGCGCGGCGGAGGCGCTGCCGGTCAAGAGCGAGGCCTTCGACGCGGTCGTGCTCTGCCTGGTGCTGTGCAGCGTGCGGGACGTGCAACGGGCGCTGGGCGAGGTCCGGCGGGTGCTCAAACCGGGCGGGCAGGTGCGGTTCTTCGAGCACGGCCAGGGCGGCGGCCCGGCGATGCGGCTGACCCAGCGCACGCTGGACCGAACCCTGTGGCCCACCCTGACCGGCGGCTGCCATCTGGCCCGGCAGCCGGTGGCCGCACTGCGCGAGGCCGGGTTCACGCTCGGCCCGCAGCGTGAGGTGATGATGCCGGAGAAGGGTCCGGCACTGCCGTCCTCGTACTGCGCGCTCGGGGTCGCCTGGCGGCCGGACGAACCGGACGCGCGCTGATCACGGCCCCGGCGCGGCGGCTCCGGTGACGGGTCCCGGCGCGACGACCGGCCTCACAGACTCCAGCGGCGCAGCTCGCGCGCGATGTCGTCGACGCCGGCCGCGCCCTCCTTCACCAGCCGGGCGAGGTCCCGCACCTGCTCGGGTGAGGTGACCACCTTCACACCGCTGGTGACCAGATAGGCATAGGCGACCGCCGAGGCGAACAGCGCGTTGGAGCGCTCCAGCGCCGGCAGGTGGATGAGCAGCTGGAGCAGGGAGGCGGCGCGGGTGTGCGGGTCGTCGTAGACGGGCACGCCGAATATCTCGGCGCGGTGCCGGGCGACGGCGGCGATGAGCGCGCCCCAGTCGGTGACCTGGGGGTCCCCCGGGGTTCTCTGTTCGGCGAGCATGAGGAGCCAGGCGAGGTCGATGCTGAGCTCGTTCAAGGGATCAGCGGCCGCCCTCGACGCCGGTGCCGGTGCCGCGGGTCTCGGTGAACTCCTCGGCGAACACGGACTCGTACTGCTTCATGAAGTCGGCGGCGGCCTCGACGAACGTACGGCCGGCCTCACCGGTGTCCTGTCTGACCAGCTCTTCGATATAGCGGTTGACGCTGATACCGCGGGCCAGGGCGCGTTCGCGGGCCGCGCGGGCGGTGCCCTCGTCCACGCGCACGTTCAGCTGGGTCTTCGCCATGCTTCGAAGCTAGCGCCGAGGTGCTAGCAAAGCAAGGGCGCGCGGCACCGGTGCGCCCAGGCGGCTTGTCGCCTACGCTCGCCCGGTACGGGCGGTTCGGCGACCGGGAGGCGGTCTTGTCCACACCTGCTGCGCAGCACGTGCCGGGCGGCGCCGTCGCGGCCCGCGCCCGCGGACTGACCAAGGCGTACGGCTCCGGCGAGACGGCCGTCATCGCCTTGGACTCGGTGGACGTGGACATCGCGCGCGGCCGTTTCACCGCCGTGATGGGGCCCTCGGGGTCCGGGAAGTCCACGCTGATGCACTGTCTGGCGGGGCTCGACACCGTGTCGGCGGGCCAGGTATGGCTGGGCGACACCGAGATCACCGGCCTGCGGGAACGGGACCTGACCCGGCTCAGGCGGGACCGGATCGGGTTCATGTTCCAGTCGTTCAACCTCATCCCGACGCTGACCGCCGCCGAGAACATCACCCTGCCCATGGACATCGCGGGCCGGAAGCCCGACCCGCTGTGGCTGGACCAGGTCCTCGACACGCTCGGCCTGCGCGACCGCCTCACGCACCGGCCCGCCCAGCTCTCCGGCGGGCAGCAGCAGCGGGTCGCGTGTGCGCGGGCGCTGGCCTCCCGGCCGGAGCTGATCTTCGCCGACGAGCCGACCGGCAACCTCGACTCGCGGGCCGGCCTGGAGGTGCTGGGCATTCTGCGCGGCGCGGTGGACGATCTCGGGCAGACGGTCGTCATGGTCACCCACGACCCCGGCGCCGCCGCCCATTCCGACCTGGTGCTCTTCCTGGCCGACGGGCGCATCGTGGACGGCATGGAACGGCCGACGGCGGACGCCGTACTGGAACGGATGAAGCGGTTCGACGTGGTCCGCGGCCGGCTCGGCGACGACGACACCGTCCGAGAGGACTGACCGGGTGCTCAAGGCGACCCTGAGGAGTTTCCTCGCGCACAAGGGGCGGCTCGCGCTGTCCGCGCTGGCCGTGATCCTGTCCGTGGCGTTCGTCGCGGGCAGCCTGATCTTCTCCGACACCGTCACGCGCACCTTCGACCGGCTGTTCGCCTCCACCGCCGCCGATGTGACGGTCCAGCCGAAACAGCTGGACCTGAGGTCGGCCCGGGTGAGCGGCTCGGTGCAGACGCTGCCGGCCGCGCTGCGGGACCGTGTGGCGAGGGTCGACGGCGTCGCGGCGGCCCGCGCCGAGGTGTCGGTGCAGAACGCCGTCGTGGTCGACGGCCACAACAGGTCCGTCGGCCCGACCACCGGCGCCCCGACCATCGCGATGGCCTGGTACGTCACCCACCGCAGCCCGGTGAAGCTCACCTCCGGCCATGCCCCGCACGGCGCCGGCGAGGCGCTGCTGGACGCCGACACGGCCGGCAAGAAGCACGTACGGATCGGTGACACGCTGACCGTGCAGGCGCAGCCGGGCACGTTCCGGGTGCGGGTCGTCGGCATCGCCACGTTCACCACCACCAACCCCGGCGCGGCCCTGGTCTTCCTGGACCCGGCGGTGGCGGGCCGCGAACTGCTCGGTTCCGCCGCCCAGGCGACCAGCATCGCGGTGGACGCGGCCAAGGGAGTGTCCGACGCGGAGCTCAAACAGCGCGTCGGCCGGGCGATCGGCACCGGCACCTACGACCTGAAGACCGCGAACGAGCAGGCCAAGTCGGCGGCCGCCAGCCTCGGCACGTTCCTGGACGTGATCAAGTACGTGATGCTGGGCTTCGCCGGTGTCGCCCTCCTCGTCGGCGTGTTCCTCATCGTCAACACCTTCTCCATGCTGATCGCCCAGCGCACCCGCGAGCTGGGCCTGCTGCGGGCCCTCGGCGCGGACCGGCGGCAGGTGCGGCGCTCGGTGCTCGCCGAGGCGCTGCTGCTCGGGCTGGTCGGTTCCACGCTCGGCCTCGCGGCCGGGATCGGGCTGGCGCTGGGGCTGATCCGGCTGATGGGCGCCTTCGGGATGAACCTGAAGGCCACGGAGATGGTCATCGGCTGGGGCACGCCCGTCGCGGCGTACGTCGTCGGTCTCGGCGTCACGTTCGTGGCCGCCTATCTGCCCGCCCGGCGCGCGGCGGCCGTCTCGCCGATGGCGGCGCTGGTGGACGCCGAAGTCGCCGGTGTGGGCAAGCCGTTGCGGACGCGGGCGATCGTCGGTGCGGTGATCGGGGCGGTCGGCGCGGCGGCGCTGGCCGGGTGCGCGGCGGCCGCGAAGACCGCCCAGGCGGCCTCGCTGCTCGGTCTCGGCGTGGCCCTGACCCTGATCGCGACCGTCGTCGCCGGTCCGCTGCTGGTGCGGCCGGTGATCCGGGTGCTGGGCGCGGCCTTCCCCGCGCTGTTCGGCCCGGTCGGCCTGATGAGCCAGCGCAACGCCCTGCGCAACCCGCGCCGTACCGGCGCCACCGCCGCCGCGCTCATGGTGGGCCTGGCCCTGGTCGGCGGGATGTCGGTGGCGAGCGCCTCGATGTCCGCGTCGTTCGACCGGCAGATCGACAAGACGCTCGGCGCCGACTTCATCGTCCAGAACACCAACTTCACCCCGTTCACCAGACAGGTGCGGGACACCGTGGGCCGCACCCGCGGCGTCGGGCTCGTCGTGCAGCAGCGGCTCACCCAGGTCGCCGTACGGCTGCCGAACGGCGACCGGGTCACGACGGCCGCCGCCGCGTACGGCCCCCGGCTCGACGACGTCGTGCACATCACCTACGCGCAGGGCGGTTCACGGGCCGCCCTGGCGGACGGGCACCTCGCCATGGACGCCGACTACGCCAGGGACCACGGCGTGCGTGTCGGCAGCGTCCTCCCGGTCGACTTCCCGGGCGGGGGGCACACCGAGCTGACGGTCGCCGCGCTCACCAAGCAGGAGGCGGCCGAGGGCTTCGGCGCGCAGGGCGGCCTCTTCCTCGGCCTCGGCACGCTCGAGAAGCACGCGCCGGCCGCCCAGGACTCCGCGCTGTACGTCAACGCGGCCACCGGCACGAAACCGCAGGACCTGCGGCCCCGCCTGGAGCGGTCGCTCAGGCCGTTCCCGCAGGTCCAGGTGCGCAACCAGACCGACTACAAGCAGCTCGTCCACGACCAGATCGCCGTCCTGCTCTACCTGGTGTACGCGCTGCTCGCACTGGCGATCGTGATCGCCGTGCTCGGGGTGGTCAACACGCTCGCCCTGTCGGTGGTGGAGCGCACCCGGGAGATCGGGCTGCTGCGCGCGATCGGGCTCGGGCGCCGCCAGTTGCGCCGGATGATCCGTCTGGAGTCGGTGGTGATCGCGGTGTTCGGCGCGGTCCTCGGGCTGGCCCTGGGGCTCGTGTGGGGCGTGTGCATGCAGCAGGTGCTGGCCCTGCGCGGGCTGACGGCGCTGGCGTTCCCCTGGAGCACGATCGTCGCCGTGGTGATCGGCTCGGCGGTGGTGGGCGTGGTGGCGGCCCTGCTGCCTGCGCTGCGGGCGTCGCGGCTGAACGTGCTGGCGGCGATCGCGCACGAGTGATGGAATCGCAGCGGTGGTCCAAGCCGCTTGTTCACGGGGAGAGTTGATGTCACGTCCGTTCCGCTTCGGGGTCAATCTGCTCACGCCCGCGCCCGCGCAGGAATGGCGCGCGAAGTGCCGGCGCGCCGAGGAACTGGGCTACGACGTCATCCTCGTCCCCGACCACCTCGGGATGCCCGCTCCGTTCCCGGCACTGGTCGCGGCGGCCGAGGCGACCCGCAGGCCCCGGCTCGGCACGTTCGTGCTCAACGCGGGGTTCTACAACCCGGCCCTGCTGGCCCGTGAGGTGGCGACCACGGACGCGCTCACCGGCGGGCGCCTCGAACTCGGACTGGGCACCGGGTACGTGCCGGCCGAGCACGAGAGCGCGGGCCTGCCGTACGGCTCGCCGGGCGAGCGCGTGGACCACCTCCGGCACACGGTGGCGGAACTCGGCCGGCTGCTCGGCTCCGGCGAACTCCCCCGGTCCCGGGTGCCGCTGCTGATCGGCGCCAACGGCGACCGGATGCTGCGGCTGACCGCCGAGCACGCGGACATCGCGGCCTTCACCGGAGCCCGGCCGGGCTCCGCCCCGGGATCGCTGGAGCCGCTCACCGCCGAGGAGCTGGACGAGCGGGTGGCACGCTACCGGGGACTGGCGGCGGGCCGGGCGGAACCGGCGGAGCTGAACCTGCTCATCCAGCTCGTGGCGGTCACCGACGATCCGGAGCCCGTGCTGAAGCCACTGCTGGAACGGCAGCCCCAGCTGACCCTGGACGCCGCACTGGCCCTGCCCATCGTGCTGGCCGGTCCGCTGGAGGAGCTCGTGGCGCGGGTGCGGGCGCAGCGCGAGCGGTTCGGTTTCTCCTATCTGACCGTGCTGGAGCCGTACATGGAGGCCTTCGCGCCGGTGATGGAGCGGCTGCGCGAGGAGTCCGCATGATGGAAATCCCCGCCCCGGCCCCGGCTCCCGTGATGCGATCCTCACATGACCGACCTGCGGATACGCCCCGCTCTTCATGACGACCTCGACGCCGTGCTCGCCTTCTGGAAGACGGCCGCCGAGGGCACCAGCATCAGCGACGACCGGGACGGAGTGGAGCGGCTGGTCGCCCGCGACCCCGAGGCGCTGATTCTCGCCGAGCAAGATGGCGGACCGGTGGGCACGGTGATCGCCGGCTTCGACGGCTGGCGCTGCCATCTGTACCGGCTCGCGGTGCATCCGGAGCGGCGCCGGCAGGGCATCGCCTCGGCGCTGCTGGCCGCCGCCGAGGAGCGGTTCGTACGGCTGGGCGGGCGGCGCGTGGACGCGATGGTGCTGGTCCGCAACGAGACCGCGCACCACGCCTGGGGCGCGGCCGGTTACCGCCCGCAGGAGCACTGGCGGCGCTGGGTGAAGCCGCTCACCGACTGAGAAACCGAGCCCTCTTTGCCCATCCTTTACCATAGAGGGAGCACTCGGCCCTCTATGAAAGGTTGTGAGCGTCCGCCGATGGGCGAGCCTCCCAGTCCGCGCCGCCGCGCGTCCCGTCGCGCCCCGTCCGATCATGGGATGGGGGTGACCCGATGACCGAAGTGCTGCTCCTTCTGGTGGCCATCCTGCTGTGCCTGGCCTGCGGCGCCTTCGTGGCGGCGGAGTTCTCGCTGACCACGGTGGAGCGCGGCGAGCTGGAGCGGGCCGCCGCACGCGGCGAGCGCGGCGCCCCGGGAGCCCTGAAGGCCGTACGGAACCTGACCTTCCAGCTCTCCGGCGCCCAGCTCGGCATCACCGTGACCAACCTGGTCGTCGGTATGCTCGCCGAACCGTCGATCGCCAAGCTGCTCGCCGGCCCGTTCCGGGCGATGGGACTGTCCGGCCCGACTGCGAGCTCGGCCGCCCTGGTGCTCGGTACGGCCCTGTCGACGGTGTTCCTGATGGTCGTCGGCGAGCTGGTGCCGAAGAACTGGGCGATCTCCGCGCCGCTGGCGATGGCCAAGCGGGTCGGCAATCCGCTGCGCTGGTTCAGCGCGGTCTTCCGGCCCTTCATCACGCACCTGAACAACATGGCCAACCGTGTCGTGCGCCGGTTCGGCATCGAGCCCGCCGAGGAGCTGGCCTCGGCGCGCGGGCCGCAGGAGCTGGCGGCGCTCGCCCGGCACTCCGCCAAGGAGGGCGCACTGGAGGCGGACACCGCCGAACTGTTCGTGCGGACGCTGAACCTGGCCGACCTGACGGCGGAGAACGTGATGACCCCGCGCGTCCAGGTCATCGCCCTCGAAGCCCAGGCGACCTGCGAGGACGTGGCGAACGCGACCCGGGCCACCGGTCTGTCCCGGTTCCCGGTCTACCAGGGCAGCCTGGACTCGGTCGTCGGCATCGCCCACATCAAGGACGTCCTGGCCGTGCCGGCCGAGCAGCGCCGCCACCGCCGCGTCTCCCAGGTGATGCGCGAGCCGCTGCTGGTCCCCGAGTCCCTGACCGTCGACCGGCTGCTGGACCAGCTCGGCGGCAAGCGCACCATGGCCGTCGTCATCGACGAGTACGGCGGTACGGCCGGGGTGGCGACCCTGGAGGACATCGTCGAGGAGGTCGTCGGCGAGGTGCGGGACGAGCACGACCCGCACGAGACGCCCGACCTCGCTCCCGCCGGGACGGACGAGCAGGGCCGGGCCCTGTACTCGGCCGACGGCTACGCCCGCACCGACCAGCTCGCGCGCGTGGGACTGCGGATGCCCGAGGGGCCGTACGAGACCCTGGCGGGCCTGGTCGCGACCCTGCTGGGCCGGATACCGGTGACCGGGGACACGGTCGAGGTCGCGGGCTGGCGGCTGGACGTCGTGGACGCCACGGGCCGCCGGGCGGCTCGGGTGCTGCTGCACGCACCTCTGGACGACGAGCAGGCCCACGAGACCCCGAAGGGGGCGCGATGACCGCCGTACAACTGCTGATCGGTCTGGCGACCCTCGTCGTCAACGCCTTCTTCGTCGGCGCCGAGTTCGCGCTGATCTCCGTACGCCGCTCACAGGTCGAGCCGCTGGCCCAGGAGGGCGACCGGCGCGCGAAGAGCGTGCTGTGGGGCCTGCAGCACGTCTCCGCGCTGCTGGCCGCCGCCCAGCTCGGCATCACGCTGTGCACGCTGGTCCTGGGTGTCGTGGCCGAGCCGGCGATCGCGCATCTGCTGGAGCCGGCGTTCCACGCCCTGGGTGTGCCCATGAGCGCGGGTCACGCCGTGTCCTTCGTGATCGCGCTGACCCTGGCGACCTATCTGCACATGCTGCTGGGCGAGATGGTCCCCAAGAACATCGCGCTGGCGGAGCCGGTGCGCAGCGTGTTGCTGCTCGGCCCGCCCCTGGTCGCGCTGTCCCGGACTCTGCGCCCGGTGATCTTCACGATCAACACCTTCGCGAACGGTCTGCTGAAACTGCTCAGGGTCGAGGCGAAGGACGAGGTCGCGGCCACCTTCACGGACGCCGAACTCGCCGAGATCGTCAAGGACGCCAGCCAGGCGGGTCTGATCGACGACCGGGCGCAGGAACGGCTGCACGACGCCCTGGAGCTGGGCAGCCGGCCGGTGCGGGATGTCGTGGTGCCCCTGAGGCGGGTGGTGTACGCGCACATGGGCGTCACCCCGGAGCAGCTGGAGCGGTTGTCGGCCGACTCGGGCTTCTCGCGGTTCCCGGTGGTCGACGTGGGCCGCCGGATCGTGGGCTATCTGCACGTCAAGGACGCGCTGGACGCCTCGCCCCGGGACGTGCCGTTCCGGCTGCGGGACATGCGGCCCATCGCGCGCGTACGGGAGCGGACCCCGCTGGACGACGTGCTCACCGCGATGCGCGGCAGCCGTACGCATCTCGCGGCGGTCCTCGGCGACGACGGCCGGCTGGCCGGCCTGGTGACCATGGAGGACGTGCTGCGGGAGCTGTTCGGCCAGCCCGCATGAGCCTCCGGCGGATCCGACGGGGCTGCCCGGCCGGGCTCCGGTCGGGCCCAGGCCCGCGGTGAGGCCGGGCGTTCCCGGGGAACGACTGCGAGCCGGGTCCGGGTTTTGGTGATTCGGGGGCGCCCAGCCGGGACCCGGGGCTGGTCCCGGGCTTCTCCCGGGCGACCACCCGGACCCGGGACCCGTTTTGGCGATTCCCCGGCGACCAACCGGACCCGGGGGCGGCCCGGAGTGATTCCCCGGGCGACCAGCCAGGCCTGGGGGTTGCCTTGGTGATTCCGGAGCGCCCAGCCAGGCCCGGGGGGCCGGTCGCTGTGATTCCCGGGCGACCAGCCAAACCCGGCGGCCGATCCCGGCCGATTCCCGGGCAACCAGCCAAACCCGGGAACTGTCCTCGCGATGCCCGGGCGACCAGCCAAACCCGGGTACCGATCCCGGCCGATTCCCGGCCAACCAGCCAGACCCGGGAACTGTCCTCGCGATGCCCGGGCGACCAGCCGGACCCGGGGCCGATTCCGAGTGATTTCCCGGCGACCAGCCAAGACCCGGAGCCCGACCCGGCTGAGTCCCCGGCAACCAGCCAGACCCGAGACCCGACCCCGATGAGACGCCACGGCGACCAACCAGACCGGAAGCCCGTCCCGGTGATTCCCCGGCGACCAACCGGCCCCCAGAGCCGGTTCCGGGCGTTTCCGGGGTGACCGACCGGCGGGTATGGAGCCGGGATACCATCGCTCACGCCATGCAGACGAATCCCACACCTCCCCCTTACAGCAGCCTGGTCGCGGTCGGTGACTCCTTCACCGAGGGCATGTCGGACCTGCTGCCCGACGGCTCCTACCGGGGCTGGGCCGACCTGCTCGCCGCGCGGATGGCCGCCCGTACGCCGGGCTTCCGGTACGCCAACCTGGCCGTGCGCGGGAAGCTGATCGGACAGATCGTCGACGAGCAGGTCGACGTGGCGGCGGCCATGAACGCCGATGTCATCACACTGGTCGGCGGACTCAACGACACCCTGCGGCCCAAGTGCGACATGGGCCGGGTGAAGGGCCTGCTGACCGAGGCCGTGGAGCGGCTGGCCCCCGCCTGCAAGCAGCTGGTGCTGATGCGCAGTCCCGGCCGCCAAGGCCCGGTGCTGGAGCGGTTCCGGCCGCGCATGGAGGAGCTGTTCGTCTGCATTGAGGAGCTGGCCGGCCGGCACGGCGCGGTCGTCGTCGACCTGTACGGGGCGCCCGCGCTCGGCGACCCCCGGCTGTGGGACGTGGACCGGCTGCATCTGACGGCCGAGGGGCACCGCAGGGTCGCCGAGGCCGTGTGGCAGACGCTCGGGTACGAGCCGGAGGACACCGATTGGCATGTGCCGATGCCGGCCACGGTGCCGCCGAACTGGGTCACGCGCCGGGTGGAGGACGCGCGGTTCACCCGTGAGCACCTGCTCCCCTGGATAGGCCGGCGCCTGACCGGCCGCTCATCCGGGGACGGCCGGACAGGCGCCCACTTTAGCGCTGAGCTGGGCAAAGCCTTCTGGGTCACCCCTGCGGACCACACAAACGCCGGGCCTGTGACGGACTGGCGACGGGTGGGGCCCTAACTCGGGACCCCGCCAGGCTGCCATGCACCGATTAAGCGCTGGGCACCGCCTCCCTTGCGTCGCCGCGCCACCGAAGCCGACCGCGAGGACGACCGCGGAGAACTTCGCGGTGTCGTTGTCGTAGTTGCAAGGTCCCGCCCATCCCGCAACCGCCAACGCCTCGGCACCGGACGCTCGGTGAGGCCGGCAGCCACTTCCGGGTGCATCGGCGGGTACACCTGCCCGTCGTGCTCGCGGAGCATGAAGACGCGGTCGACGTAGTCGACGAAATCCCCCTTCGGTTGCTCTGCATCCAGCCAGGCCAGGGCGTCACTGCGGCTCCCGGGACCCCACAGGTACTCCGCGGGGAACTGCGTCGTCTCGAACCGGGCGTCGAACGCCGACCAGTACGCGTCCTCGTACCGGCTTCCGGGGCCGGAAACACTGCGAATCAGGAGGTAGAGGTACCCGTCGGCATCGGTGTCGTCGCGCAGGGCATCGGCCTGGCCCATGCAGACGCTTCCCTCGTCGGGGCGTCCTGCTGGGCGCGCTGCTTGGCAGCGGCCCGCTCCGCCCTCGCCAGCCGGCCCACTCCCTGCAGGTGGAAAGCGTCTCTAATCAGCTAAGCGATCCCATGTGAACCGTGAGGTCCAGTGTGGGTTCTGCCCACTTTGGTGGGGAAGCATGAGCGTGCAGGTGGAA
>NZ_JBITGJ010000053.1:0-61558 GCF_044456925.1 Streptomyces sp. NPDC050743 | reverse complement strand
CTGACGGCGATCCGGCTATCCCTGCCCTGCTCCGCAGGAGTCCGATTCCTCCCCGGCCTGAAGGCCGGGGCATCCTCGGAGGAACCCGGTGAACCGCAGTGGCAGAGCGAAGGAGTTGACCACCGTCTCAAGGTTGCCGTGCGGGTCGTAGCCGAAGCGCCGCACGGTCTGCGAACCGGACGGAGTACGCAGTAAGCCTTGTCCACCCTCACTCTGAGCTGGTCAGATAAAGGGTGAGGACGGCCTGGACGAGGTTGGTGACCCGGGTGGTCGAGCACCGCAGTTTGCGGAGGAGCCTCCAGGACTTGAGGGTGGCGATGGCCTGCTCGACGAGTGCTCGGATCTTGGCGTGAAACTGGTTCGCCGCCTTCTGGCCTGCGGAGAGGGTCTGCCAGCGCCCCCAACACGGGATGCGGACCGTACCGCTGGCACCTCGGTAACCCTTGTCGGCCCAGCACTGGATGTTGGCCTCGGCGAGGGCGTCGACGATGCCGTGTGCGCGGGCCGCGCGGAGTGGTGGGAGTTGGTGAAGGCTGCCATGTCATGGCTGGGTCAGCGGATGGAGGCAGGGCCTTGTCGGGGTGGGCGGCGTGGACGTAACGCAAGGCGGTTCCGGGATGGATGCCGAACAGGTGCACCAGATGGACCGGATCGGCGGTGTGCCGCGCTTCGTCCAGTACCCGGTCCCTCCATATCGGGCGTGGTGTGCCCGAAAACGGCGTGGCATGCCGAAGAGGCCTTTCGGCCCCTCCGGGGTGCGGTGCCGACAGCGGGTGCCCCAGATGCGTCGGCGCCGCAAACAGACCTAACGGGCGTGGAGGTGGGTCCGGAAGAAGCGGATGGCGGCAGAGGTGCTCGCGTCGAAGCCGGCGAGGTAGGGATCGAAATGGCCGCCGGGTATGACGACGAGTTCCTTGGGTTCGAGGGCACGTTCATAGGCGCGGAATGCCAGGTCGGTGGGGGCGACGGTGTCGTGGGTGGCGACCAGCATCATCAGGGGAGTCGGGGAGATCTGGTCGATCCAGTAGCCGGGGTCGTACGACCTGAAGCGGCGGTTGGACTGGACCGTGACGCTGTTCTCCCACAACCCCGCAGGGGCGGTGTGCCCCAGGTAGAAGTCGATGGCGTCGGTGGCGCGGTACGACGCGGTTGTGGAGACGTTGTCGCTGACGAATGCCTGGGTGGCGGGTGGCTCGCCCTGGGCCTGGGCGAGTTCGTCGGAGGCGAAGGACTCGTCGAGTTGCCGCGTCAGGTGCGGCGGTACGCGCCGGCGGCTGGTCTCGGAGCCGCTGATGGTGGGGACCTGGGAGTAGACGGCCTTGATCCTCCGGTCGGTGGCTCCCAGGACGAGGGCGTGTCCGCCGGAATAGCTGGATCCCCACAGGCCGATGCGGTCGGTGTCGACGCTGTCGAGCGTCTGGAGGTGCGCGATGACGCGTCGCCAGTCCTCGATCTGCTGATGGGGGTCGATGTCGTGGCGGGGTGTGCCGGTGCTGTCGCCGAAGCCGCGGTGGTCGTGGAGCGAGACCGCGAATCCCGCTTCCGCGAGCTCTCGGGCAATGGGCTCGATGTTGTGGTACTTCGTGCCACCGAAGCCGTGCGACATCGTGATGGTGGGGTGGGGTCCGGGTCCGTCCGGCAGGAACAGCCATGCGTGCAGCACGGTTCCGTCGGGCAGATGAACAAGCTCGTCGCGGCGCTCGGCCATGGTGGTTCTCCTTGCCTGGTGGGGTTCTTGTGGGAGCGATGACGGCAGCCCGTCGGTCCGGATGACGCGTTGAGCTGGCCCGTGTCGCGACCCGGTTTTTCGGGTGTCGGTCCGGGTCGGACGCGCCGATGCCGTCGACTCAGCACGGGAACGCCAGTCGACCGCCGGTGATCGTTCGCCGATCGCCGACCGCCGGTGATCCGTCGCCGTTCGCCGATCGATCACCGGTGCCGGATTGGTCGCCCCGGCCCGGAAGTGCTCGACGCGAGCGGTACGAGACGGCCCCAAGCGGCCTCAACCGGATGGCTGCGGCTGTCGTGACCTGGGTGAACGGCGTGATTGCGGCCCCGGTCGCCTTCGAGAAGGCCGGTCAGTCTCTCCCTCAGCGTTCTGGTTGCATTTTTAAACCGACGATGCCAGCCTAGAGCACGTCGTTCGCGTATCGCAAACAGGAAATCTATGAGGAAGTGATGACAATGCGGGACTACGAGACCATCAACACGAACCTGGACGACGGTGTGCTGTGGGCCACGATCGACAACCCGCCGCTCAACCTGATCGACGAGCGGTTCGTCAGGGATCTGATCGCACTCCTCGACGACACGGAGGCCGACGGCGGCGCGCGGGTGGTGGTGTTCCGGAGCGCCGACCCCGACTTCTTCATCCCGCATGTGGACGTCCGGCGGATCGCCGAGTACACGGCGGTGGCGGCCACCTCCGGCGGCCCGGACGACATCAGCCTCGGCGCGCTGTACCGCCGCCTCAGCGAGGCACGGCCCGTCACCATCGCGGTCCTCGAGGGCCGGGCGCGCGGCGCGGGTGCGGAACTCCTCTACGCGTGCGACATGCGGTTCGCGTCCCTGGAACGCGCCGTGATCGGCCAGATCGAAGTCGGCACCGGGCTCTTCCCGGGAGCAGGTGCGGTCCAGCAGCTCGTCCGTCTCGCCGGACGAGGGCAGGCGATGCAGGTGATCCTCGGGTCCGAAGACCTCGACGGCCATGAGGCCGAGCGCATCGGATTGGTCAACAAGGCTCTGCCGGATGAGGAGTTGGTGGCCTACGTCGAGCGGCTCGCCAAGCGGATCGCGGGATTCCCGGAAGCCGCGGTGCGGCTCGCCAAGCGCCGGATCAACGCGGCCGGCCTCCCCGCCAAGGAAGACGTCCAGGTGGACTCGGGCTTCTTCCAGATCCTGGCACGTGACACATCGAGCGCCGCCCGGCTCGGCACCCTCATGCAGCGCGGAATGCAGGAACGTTCCCGCACCGAACTCGACTTCGGCGCGGCACTCGGCGAGCTGTGAGCAGCCCGGGCGGAAAGGGCCCGGTCGCCCCGACCATGTGCCCGTCCCGAACTGCACGCTCGCCGCGGACGGATCGCGTCGCGGCCCCGGACGCCTCACGCCGTCCACCGGCCCGGGCTGCCACGACTCGCATCAAGGCGGCCGGGGCGTCACCGTCCCTCCGGCGCCCCGGTCCGGCCGATCCCTCACGAAACGCAAAGACCCCCCATCCCCCTCCCGTAGGAGCCCGTCATGCCCGTTTTCAACGCTCACGTTCCAGCCGGCCGCTACTCGCCGGACCAGAAGCGCGCACTCGCCGACGCGCTCAACCAGTCGCTGGTACAGGCGCTCGGGATCCCCGAGGGCGACCGATTCATCATGATCAGCGAGCATGGCGAGAACGAGCTGTACCTCGATCCGACCTTCATGGGGATGCAGCGCAGCGACGACGCCGTGATCATCACCCTTCTCCTGGGTGCCCATCGGCCTCTCGAGAACAAGCGGGCCGTGGCCGCAGCCATCAACAGACTGGTGGTCGAGACCCTGCGCATCTCACCCGACGACGTGTTCATCGCGCTGATTCCGGTCCCGAACGAAAACTTCTCGTTCGGGAGGGGAGAGCTTCAGCTTGCCGAGGGCGAGCCACGCTGGTGACCCTGCGGCCCCGGCGCGCAACGGGCACCCTGTCCGTACGCCGTCGCTGGTGCGGTGCATCCTGGCGCTCCGCAGTCGCGACACGGGACCGCCGTGCCGAGGTGCCCTCCGGACCGGGCGGGGGCCTCCGGATCAGGCGGGGTCGGGAAGCGTGCCGGTCTCAGGCGGGGACGCGCTGACCTGGACGTCGTCGGGCCCCAGGGGCCGCCCGTCCTGGGCGCGCAGTGCGAGGGGAGCCACCGGCAGGCCGTCGCGCTTGTCGATGAGACCGAGCCGCTCCTCGTCGGGTTCGAACAGGAACTCTTCGCCCCACTGCCGCAGTGCCACGAGCGGGACCCGCAGGGCCTTGCCCTTCTCGGTGAGCCGGTACTCGCTGTAGGCGCTGCCGTCGGACGCCGGCGCGAGGGTCAGCACCTCACGTTCGACGAGCTTGGCCAGGCGCGCGCTGAGGATGTTCTTGGCGCAGCCGAGGCTGCGCTGGAACTCGCTGAAGCGGGTCATGCCGGCCAGTGCGTCCCGGACGATGAGCAGCGACCACCAGTCACCGATGTCACTGAGTGAGCGAGCGATGGGGCAGGTGGCCCCACTGAGGTCCGTCTTGCGCACGGATGCCACCTCCCGAAATTGCTAGTTTTACAATTAAACCATATCCTTGGTGCACCTGCCCTGGATCACTTCGATCGATTGCCGAGAGAACCGTCATGTTCCACGGCCTCAGCGCCTTCCCCCTGACACCCACCGACGAGCAGGGCATCGACTACACCGCGTACGCCTCGCTCGTGGCCCGCCTCGCGGCTGCCGGAGTGGACTCCATCGGGGCGCTCGGCTCCACCGGGGGCTACGCCTACCTCACCCGCGAACAGCGCGCCCGCACCGCGCAAGTCGCGGTCGAGGCCGCCGACGGCGTTCCCGTCATGGTCTCCATCGGCGCGCCGCGCACCTCTCACGTCCTGGCTCTGGCCGAAGACGCCCAGAAAGCCGGAGCGCGGGCGGTGCTGCTCGCACCGGTGACGTACCAACCGCTCACGGACGACGAGGTGTTCGGCCTGTACGAGGACGTCACCCGCGAGCTGTCCGTGCCGCTGTGCGTGTACGACAACCCCCGCACCACCCAGGTGCACTTCACCGACGAACTGCACGGCCGCATCTCCCGGCTGCCGAACGTCCGCTCGATCAAGATCCCCGCTGTTCCGGACGACTTCGGTCAGGCCAAGGCCCGGATCGACGCGCTGCGAGCGGCGATCCCGGAGACGGTCACCATCGGTGTGAGCGGCGACTGGGCCGGCGTGCGCGGCCTGAATGCCGGGTGCGACGTCTGGTACTCGGCCGTGGGTGGTCTGTTCCCCCGTACCGCGCTCGCCCTCGCCCGCGCAGCCCTGGCCGGTGACACGGGCCGGGCCGCGGAGTCGTCCGACGCGCTCGAACCGTTGTGGGCCCTGCTCCGTCAGCACGGTGGTCTGCGAGTCCTGTCCGCCGCAGCGTCCCACCTCGGCCTGACGTCGGAGCCGAACCTGCCGCGTCCCCTGCGCGGCCTGGACGAGGCCGCCCGCCGGGACGTCACCGCCGTACTGGACGCCCTCCAGCTCACGACCTGAGCAGGCTCAGCGCATCCGCATCCGCATCCGGGCCCCGCAGGGGTTCGGGTGAGGCGATCGTTCGGTGATCCTGGTGTCGTGCGTGCCGCTCGCCTGATCCGTTGACGCCCGGATTCCTGCTCCGTCTGCCACCGAAGCAGCTGCTCGATCTTGTGGTCGATGCGTGCCAGCCACATCGCGTGCCACACGCTCATTCCGTGGAATCAGCTTTGTCCAGCGTCCTCAGCAGTGACAGGGCGCCCACGGTTTGGCGCAGTCGCTCCGTGGCCGTGGCTCTGTACACGAGAACGGAAGACATTTGTCGACGACTTCGGATGTCCTTCGACATCGAAGATAGTCGCGTGCAGCGCGCTGATCTTGGGGCGACTGGGTTGGATGCCCATGGGTGCGGCTCGTCTCGAGTGAGCAGGTGGCCTTTCTCGCGGGTTTGGTGCTGCTAGGTCGAACTGGTGGTGCTGGTCGGCAGAGCCTGCTGATAGAGCGCTACCAACACGCCGTGCACGGGCTGGTCCTCTGCATTTTCCTCGGCCTCGTCGACCAGTTTGGTGAGGGTCTCGCCGAGTTCTCTTGCCTTCGCGGGACTGAGACGCAGGTGGCGCAGTGTCAGGTGGGTCTCGGCGGGTGAGCGGTCCAGCTCCTGGGCGACCGCGGCGAGCATCGCGGCGGTGCCTGCCGCTTGGGGTTCGGCGACGACCATGCGGCGGGCCGTGCGTTGGTAGTACTGCTCGGTGCCGCCGCGGACCTGGCGGGTCTCGGCGATGTGGACCAGCCCGGCTTCGCGGAGCACTTTGAGGTGGTGGGCCACGTTGCCTTTCTTCGCATCGAGCTGCGCCGCAAGCCCGCTGATGGTGGCAGGCCGTTGGCCCAGGGCGAAGAGCAACCGCTGACGCAGCGGGTGGGCGAGCGCCGCGAACTGCTCAGGCGCACCGATCTCCAGGACGTCCTTGGGAGGCGGCAGGTGGGAAGGGTGATCTCGCATACCGAAAGTGTCTAAAGTCTTTGACGCTTTCGCAAGGGCTGTGCTCTACTCCCTGCCATGACGCCTCTGACGAAGCTTCAGCCCGCCCCTGTCATCGATGAGACAGCCCGGCTGCTGACCGAGCACTACGTGTTCCCCGAGATAGCCGGGCAGCTCGTCGGTCTGCTGCAACGACGCCTCACCGAGGGGGCCTATGACGTCGACGGTGCCGAGGAGCTCGCCCGTCTGGTCACCGCAGACCTGCAGTCCGTCAACGGCGACCGACACCTGAGACTGAAGCACCACGCCGACCCGGTCTCCCCGAAGCAGGGGGCGGCCACCCTGGAGGCCATGCGCCGGGACTTCGACACCTCGCTGGGCGGTGCGCCCCGGGTGGAGTTGCTCGACGGCGGGGTCGCCGTGGTGGAGCTGGCACCGATGCTGTTTCCGCTGGAGTGGGCCGCTGAACCGCTGAGCGCCGCGCTCACCCTGGCCTCCCGCGCCCAGGCGCTGATCCTGGACCTTCGCTCCAACCGGGGCGGCGACCCTGACACGGTCGCCTTCGTCTGCAGCTACCTACTCGACGAGCGCACCCACCTCAACACCATGTACTGGCGCGGCGGCGAGCGCAGCGAGCAGTCCTGGAGCCTGCCGTACCTTCCTGGCGCGCGCTTCGGCGGCAGCAAGCCGTTGTACGTGCTGACCAGCGACAGCACCTTCTCTGCCGCTGAGGAGCTGGCTTACGACCTCCAGCAGCTCGGCCGCGCCGTTGCCGTCGGTGAGCGCACCCTCGGCGGCGCACATCCGTGCAACGGCTGGACCGTGCATCCACACCTGGAAGCCACCGTCCCCGTTGGCCGCGCCATCAACCCCGTCTCCAGCACGAACTGGGAGGGCACCGGTGTGCAGCCGGACATCCCTTGCGCCGCTGCCGACTCCCTCGACCGCGCGCACGCGCTGGCCCTCGCCCGACTGGCAGGCTGACCCAGTCCAGCTCACCGACAGCACGCACGCAGTGCCTCCCATATCCACTTCGGCGGCTGACTTCGGCGGGGGAGGCCCTCGTCTCCGGCGGCCGCGCCGTACTCACACCCCGACGATAAGGTTCACTGCCGTAGAAGCCGAAAGGGCTGGGTTCGCTGTCACACGCCTTGATTGGATGACAAGGGACATCGGAAGTCGCTCTGCGGGCCCTTTCCCTGATCGATGTCGATGAGTTTGGGAGTCAGGGCCGCCTTCCTCTCGGACTGGACCGCGCGGTCAGGCAGTGAGCTCCGTCTGGGCTGCCGCCGGAGCGATGGAGGCGTGGCGGATGAACCACTCGGTAGCGAACAGCCGCTCCCGTGCATCCGGCGGAAGGCGGGCGATCACCCCCGGCAGGGCTCCCCGCTCCACCTCGGAGCGATGCGCTAGTACGGCGGCGATCTTCTGCTCTATCCAAGGGCCGACATCAACCGTTGCGGTGACCTGTCCATCCGGAACGCTGTACACCGCCTTGCGCGCACCGATCACGTCTCTCAGGGCCTGCACGGCCGAGTGCGGGTGCGTGGCCAGGTAGACGGCATGCGTCTGCCAGGGGGCACCGACATCCGGGTAGAGCTGCTCCAGTCCGGCTGCTTGGGCAGCGAGCATGGTCACCCGATGGGTGTGCACGTGATCGGGATGCCCGGGCAGCCCGCCATATGCGTCATGGGTGACCATGATGTCCGGGCGGAATTCCCGGATGTGCGTCACCAACCGCCGCACTGCCTCGTCGAGCGGCGCATCGCAGAACCGCACACAGCCCGGGGCCGAGTGCGGTACACGCGCATCGGCATACCCGAGCATCCGCGGCATGCCGGCACCGAGGATGCGCAGCGCCTCGGCCAGCTCCGTAGCCCGCAGGGTGCCCGCTGCCCAGGTCGCCGTGACAACTGCGGTGCGCCCGCCCGCAGCTGCGTGACGGGCAAGCACTCCGCCCGCAGACAATGACTCGTCGTCCGGGTGAGCGAAAACCGCGAGCAGGCTCGGCACGGCCATGGTCAGACCACCTCCCAGCGCGAAGGAGACCCGATCGTACGTCGCCCAGGAGGGCGCGTTACTGAGCCCCGGCCTGCCGCCTGGTCATCGGTGGCCGCCTGGACCGTGGTCGGGGCGGAGGCGACGGTGGCGGCCAGGGCGATGGGGCCGGCCGCGATGACCGTCCAGACCGCCAGGCGCGAGAGGCGGACGCGGCGTCGCATCGCCTCCCGCCGGGCGCCTGCCGCCGTCGGAGCAGCAGCCTCGCCCTTCGAGGCCTGCATGCCAGAGGACATCGTCAAACTCCCAGGTCAGGATGCGTGATTGCTGGACTTGACCCAACCCGCCGCCCCCGACCCGACCGCCGACCACCAGAACCCGACCACGGGCCAGAGGTGGGTCGGTCGGTGCTCGTCGCGTCATCCGCCGGCACCCCGTCGACGGATGCGCCAACACTCGCCTGCCGCACCCCGGCCGGCGGCTGTACGCGAGTGTGCAGAAGGACACCGCCAGACCCGCGTGGCGGCCTGTGCAGCGGGACACCCGGCTCTGCGCAAGAGGACATCGCCCTCCACGGGCCGTCCTGCGCACCCGCTGCACGCGATCCGACTGCGCACGGCCCTCGATCGGTCGCGCAGACCGATTGCACAACGACCAGCCGGGCCTGCGCAGCCGGGCTGGGCACTCACCTGGGGAGGCGTGGTCGGGCCTGGTGGCCGTCAGCGTGGTCGGGGTCGGCGGATGAGCTGACGGCATGGAACGCACCTACGCCTCTGCCCCCGTGCCCACCGGCCGCCCCAGCCCGGTGGGCACACTGCGCTGCCGTGGCGCTGACGCCTGACCGGATCACCCCGGCGGGCTCCAAGAGGGCTTTCGCTTCGAGTGCAGAGTGAGGCCCCGCTTACGCAAAGAACTTGCTCGACATCTGCCTGCGCAGCCGGAGAGCCTCCAACTTATAGGCGGCGTATCCCGGAAGCCGGAGGCTTCACCCGAGGGGTGGAGCGGCTGCGGGCGAGGAGGGCGCTGGCGGCGTCCATGCGCTCGTCGAGCGGGAGGGTGAGGAGGAGTCGGTAGGCGGCGTCAACCACGGTGGCCTGGGCGGTGTCTTCAAACGATCTTGGATGGTGGATCATGGCGAGGTGATACGTCGCCATGAACTGTCGGACGCCGAGCGGGAGTTCATACGGCCGTGGCTGCCCGAGTCGTTGCGTGGGCGGGAGCGGCTGGATGACCGCAGGGTCCTGAATGGGATCGTGTGGAAGTTCCGTACGGGTACGGCCTGGCGGGATATGCCCGAGCGGTACGGGCCGTGGGCGGCGCTGCAGACCCGTTTCCGCCGGTGGGCGGCGGACGGCACGTTCGAGCGGATGCTTCGCACCGCCCAGGCGAAGGCGGACGCGTCCGGCGACACCAACTGGCTGGTGTCGGTCGACTCCACGATCGTCCGGGCCCACCAGTACGCCGCCGGGGCCCGAAAAGGGGGCTCCGCAGCCCGGACATCGGATGCTCCCGAGGCGGTCTGACCAGCAGTAGATCCACCTTGCCTGCGACGGCGTCGGCCGTCCGCTCGTCTTCACCGTCACGGGCGGCAACACCAACGACCGCACCCAGTTCACCGCCTGATGGAGGCGATCCGGGTTCCCCGCACCGGCCCCGGACGGTCCCGGACGGTCCCGGACGGCCCCGGGTGCGACCGGCCCACGTCCTGGGCGACAAGGGCTACAGCTCCCGGGCGATCCGGACCTGGCTGCGCCGGCACGGGATCAGCCACACCATCCCCGAACGGGCCGACCAGGTCCGCAACCGGCTGAACCGCGGCAGCCGTCACCCTCGCAGCCTTGCTGATGTGGGCGTGACATTTGACGACAGAACCTAGGGTGTGGGACTCGGCGGGAGCTGCGCGGGGCTGACCAGTTCGCCCAGGACGTCGGCCATGAACTGGACGAGCCAGCGCTGGGAGGGGCTGCGGGACGCCTCGTGCCGGGCGTAGAGCGCGACCTCGATGGGCTGGGTCTCGAACGGCAGCCGTACCAGTCGCAGGTGGTGGGAGGTGGTGAAGACCTCGCCGACGTACTCGGGAACGATCGCGATCAGGTCGGTCCGTTCGAGTAGGTAGGGCAGCATCGAGAAGCGGGTGGCCTCCACGGTGACGCGGTCCAGGAGCCCGTAGGTGGCCAGCAGGGAGCGGGGGGCGACGTGACCGCTGGGCCCGTACACCGTCGCGTGGTGCTCGGCGGCAAGCTCGTCCAGGGTGACGGCGGCGCCGCGGATGCGGGGGTGGTCGGCGGCGACCATCGCGACGTAGCGCTCGTGGAAGAGCGGGATGCGCACGGTGCGGTGGGAGGTCAGCACCGGGGTGGCGACGAAGGCGTCGAGTTCGCCGCGGCGCAGCTGGCTCTCGGCCTCGTCCACGTCCAGCGCGCGGACGGTGAAGGCCACCCGGGGGGCGCGCTCGCGGGCCGCGGCCAGCAGGCGCGGCAGGAGGGTGGCCTCGCCGAGGTCGGAGAGGGCCAGGGTGAAGCGGCCCGCCATGGCGGTGGGGTCGAAGTCGTCGCCCTGGCGGATCGCTCCGTCGATGTCGGCCAGGGCGCGCTGCAGCGGTTCGTAGAGGCGGCGGGCGCCTGCGGTGGGAGCGAGGCCGCGGCCGGTGCGGTGGAAGAGCTCGTCGTCGAAGTGCCGGCGCAGCTTGGCCAGGCTGTAGCTCACCGTGGGCTGGGTGACGTGGAGGGTCTCGGCGGTGGCCGTGACGCTGCCGGTCTCGTAGAGCAGCACGAAGACGCGGGCGAGGTTGAGATCGAAGCTGCTCATATCGACGAAGTCTATATCGCAGCCCGACAACATTTATTGGTCAGCATGTCGGGTGATGCCTAGCGTGTCCCGCGTCACTGCGAAAGGAACGTCTGTGCCATCCGTGCGTCGTATCTCCCACGAGTTCCTCGAGCGCCGGGGGCTTACCACGATCTTCGGCAACCCCGGCTCGAACGAGTTGCCCTTCCTTGCCGACCTGCCGGACACCTTCCGGTACGTCCTCGGTCTGCACGAGGGCGCGGTGGTGGGCATGGCCGACGGATACGCCCAGGCCAGCGGCCGTCCCGTCCTGGTCAACCTGCACGCCGCGTCCGGCTCGGGCAACGCGATGGGCGCGCTGACGAACGCCGTGGCCTCGCGCACCCCGCTGGTGGTCGTGGCGGGGCAGCAGGTGCGCTCGGCCGTCGGGCCGGAGGCCAACCTCTCCAACGTCGACGCCCCGGCCCTGATGAAGCCGCTCGTCGGCTGGGCCGCCGAGCCGGCGTGCGCGCAGGACGTGCCGCGCGCGCTCGCCCAGGCCGTCTTTGAGGCGCAGCTGCAGCGCCGGCCGACCTACCTCTCCGTGCCCTACGACGACTGGGCGGCCGACGCCGGCGAGAACGCGCCGGCCGTGCTGGACCGGCTGGTCGGGCGCGCAGGTGTACCGGGCCGGGAACAGGGACGCCGGCTGGCCGAGGCGGTCGCCGCCGCGCAGCGGCCTGCGCTCGTCCTGGGCGGTGACATCGACTCCGCCGGGCTCTTCGACGACGCGGTGCGGCTGGCCGAGCGTCTGGGCGGACCGGTGTGGGCGGCGCCGTCGCAGTTCCGGCTGCCCTTCCCCAACCGTCACCCGCTGTTCCGGGGGGTGCTCCCGGCCGGCATCGAACCCGTCTCCCAGGCGTTCGAGGGCCACGATCTGGTGCTGGTGCTCGGGGCTCCGGTGTTCCGCTACCACGAGTACCTGCCCGGGCGATACCTGCCCGAGGGCACCCGCCTGATCCAGGTGACGGAGGACGCCTCCGCCGCCGCGCGGGCGCCGATGGGCGAGGCCCTGGTCGCCGACCCCGCGGCGGTGATCGAGCTGCTGATGAAGGTGCTCGACGCGCCCGAGGAGCCCGTCGGCGACTACCGGCCGGTGCCCGCGCCGCAGTCCGTCGAGGGGCCGCGCCTACACCCGGAGGAGGTCTTCGCCGCCCTGCGCGAGGAGCTGCCCGGCGACACGGCGTACGTGGTGGAGTCCACGTCGACGAACGCGGCCTGGTGGCGCCAGATGGACCTGCGCCGGCCCGGCTCCTACTACTTCCCGGCGGCCGGCGGCCTCGGTTTCGGGCTGCCCGGCGCGGTCGGCGTCGCCATGGCCCAGCCGGACCGGCCGGTCGTCGGCGTGATCGGGGACGGTTCGGCCAACTACGGCATCACCGCCCTGTGGACGGCGGCCCAGCACCGCGTGCCCCTCACCGTGGTGCTGCTGCGCAACGGGACGTACGGCGCGCTGCGCTGGTTCGGCGGCCTGCTCGGCGTGCCGGACGCACCCGGCCTGGACATCCCGGGCCTGGACTTCACCCGCATCGCGCAGGGCTACGGGGTGCCTGCCCAACAGGTCTCCGGCGTGGACGAGCTGCGGGCCGTCCTGTCCGAACGCCCGGACGACCCCCGCCTGGTCCAGGTCGACACGGCGCTCACCACGCCGTCCTGAGCACGCAGCCCGCAAGCCCCCTCGTCAAAGAGCTCAGCACCCCTTGGATGACGGAAGGGAAACCGATGACACTCCTGGACAGCGACGTCTGGAGCAAGAAGTTCCTCAGCGACGGCTGGAAGGACGCCGCCCGCGAGCACCCGGTGACGGAGCCGGCGACCGGGGCCCAGCTCGGCACCGTCGGCCTGGCCACGCCCGACGACGTCACCCGCGCCGCCGCGCGCGCCGCCGAGGCGCAGCGGGCCTGGGCGGCCGTCCCACCGCAGCAGCGGGCCGCCGTACTGCGCCGCGCGGGCGAGCTGTTCACCGAGCACGCCGCCGAGATCGAAAACTGGCTGGTGCGCGAGGCGGGCTCGGTACGCGCCAAGGCGGCCTTCGAGGTGCAGTTGGCGCTGGGCGAGTGCTTCGAGTGCGCGGCGCTGCCGACGCATCCGCAGGGCGAGGTGCTGACGTCGGAGGACGCCCGCTGGTCGTTCGCCCGGCGCCGCCCCGCGGGCGTGGTCAGCGTCATCGCGCCGTTCAACTTCCCGCTCGTCCTCGGCCTGCGCTCGGTTGCGCCCGCGCTGGCGCTGGGCAACGCGGTGCTGCTCAAGCCCGATCCGCGGACCGCGGTCAGCGGCGGTGTCGTCATCGCGCGGATCTTCGAGGAGGCCGGACTGCCCTCCGGCGTGCTGCACCTGCTCCCCGGCGACGGCTCGGTCGGCCAGGCGGTCGTCGAGGCGCCCGAGGTCCGGGTCATCTCGTTCACCGGGTCGACGCCGGTCGGGCGGGCGATCGGCGAGCAGGCGGGCCGGCTGCTGAAGCGGGCCCACCTGGAACTCGGCGGCAACAACGCCCTGGTGGTGCTGCCCGGCGCGGACGTGCACAAGGCGGCCTCCGCCGGTGCCTTCGGCTCGTACCTGCACCAGGGGCAGATCTGTGTGACGACCGGCCGCCACATCGTGCACGAGTTGCTGCTCGACGAGTACACCGCCGCGCTCACCGCGAAGGGCCAGGCGCTGCCCGTCGGCGATCCCGCCCGCGAGGACGTGGCGCTCGGCCCGATCATCGACCGGCGCCAGCTGGAGCGGGTGCACGGCATCGTCACCGACAGCGTCGCGGCGGGCGCGACCGTGGCCGCGGGCGGCGAGATCGTGGGCACCGGCTACCGGGCCACCGTCCTGACCGGCCTCACCACCGACATGCCCGCCTGGCGCGAGGAGATCTTCGGACCTGTGGCACCCGTCATCGGCTTCTCCACGCTCGACGAGGCCGCGAAGATCGTCAACGACTGCGAGTACGGGCTGTCCGTCGGCATCCTCGGCGACGTCGGTACGGCGATGAAGCTCGCCGACCGGATCGACTCCGGCAAGGTCCACATCAACGAACAGACCGTCAGCGACGAGCCCAACGCCCCCTTCGGCGGCGTCAAGGCGTCCGGCACGGGGTCCCGGTTCGGCGGAGCCGCCGCCAACGTCGAGGCCTTCACCGAGACGCAGTGGGTCACCGTGCGCCCGGACATCGCCGACTACCCGTTCTGACCCCCCCTTCCGCTCCACCTCCCACTCCATCCCCGTAGCCGCTCCAAGGGGTACGTCACATGACATCCGTCGTCTCGTCCAACGCGTCCGGCGCCACCAGAAGAACCGGCACCGACCGGCGCAACGTCTGGACGGTGGTCCTGTGCTGGATCACCGTCATGCTCGAGGGTTACGACCTCGTCGTCCTCGGCGCCATCATCCCGATCCTGCTGAAGACCCATCACCTCGGCATGACCGCCGGGGACGCCACCACCGTGGCCACGCTGTCGCTCGTCGGTGTCGCCATCGGCGCGGTCCTGGTCGGCCCGCTGGCCGACCGGCTCGGACGGCGCCTGCTGCTCATCGGCTCGGTCGTGCTGTTCTCGGTCTTCACCCTCCTGGTGCCGCTCGCCGGCTCCGTGACGATGTTCGCCGTGCTCCGGCTCATCGCCGGTCTGGGACTGGGCGCGTGCATGCCGGTGTCGCTCACGATGATGTCCGAGCACATGCCGGCCGAACGCCGGGCACGCGCCAGCACCCTGACCATGACCGGCTACCACACCGGCGCCGTGATCACCTCGCTGCTCGCCCTGCAGGTGACCACGAACTGGCAGGTCCTCTTCTACGTCCTCGGCGGCGCCGGACTCGTCATCGCGGTCGTCCAGTGGTTCCGGCTTCCGGAGTCGGAGGCGTTCGTGCGCGCCAAGGAGGAGCCCGCTTCCTCCCGAGTCCCGTTCACCGAACTGCTCAAGCCGGCCTACCTCCGCGCGGGCATCGGCATCTGGGTCGCCTCGTTCATGGGCCTGCTGCTGGTCTACGGCCTCAACACCTGGCTGCCCAAGCTGATGAACGACGCCGGCTACCCCGTCCCCACGGCCGTCACGCAGCTCCTCGTGCTCAACGTCGGCGGTGTGGCCGGCCTGGTGCTGGGCGGCTTCGTCGCCGACCGGCGCGGCATCAAACTGACCACGCTCGCCTGGTTCGCGGTGTCGGTGGCGATGCTGGCCTGCCTCAGCATCAGGATGCACAGCGACCTGCTGCTGAACACCGTGGTCTTCTTCACCGGCGTGTTCGTCTTCTCGGCACAGGTACTGGTGTACGCCTACGTGACGCACTTCTACCCGGCCGCCATCCGCGGCACCGCGCTCGGTTCCGCGTCCGGCATCGGCCGCATCGGCTCCATCGTCGGCCCGTCGATCACCGGCGCGCTCGTGGCCGCCGGGATCGGCCACCCCTGGGGCTTCTACTTCTTCGCCGCCGTGGCCGTCCTCGGCTTCGTGGCCGTCCTCACCCTGCCGGGACGGGCCGGCCCCGGTCAGGAGAAGGCCCTCGAGCCCGCCGCCTGAGGCACCGGCACGCCCACGGTCATCGGCCTTGGCCTTGTCCGTGGGCGTGCCGCAAGCCGCTACGCCCAGGTCGTCCTCGCCCGTCGGCCGGTCAATGTGACACCAGCGCTGACGAAAGGGTGTCGCACAAGGCTGCGCTCGGGCAGGGCAGAGCCCATGAGCGGGCTGTCTGCTCATGACGCGAGAGCGAAGTTGTGCATGTGGGCAACGGCCTGGATCGCGTGATGGAGACCGTCGCCGCGCTGCCGACAGGCTCGGAGGATCTTGTAGTTCGTCAACCGGCCGATGACATGCTCCACGCGGGCACGGACCCTGCGATGCTCGGCGTTGTCGTCCTCCTCGCCCTTCAGGCTCTGCTCAGGCTCCCCGAACTGAACGAGACCCCTCGCGATCATGTAACTCGTCTCCTGGCAGTCTTGCGGTGAAGCCGCTCCCAGCGGTGGGGGAGGGGCGACCAAAGCAAGATCGGCAGCCGCAGCGAAGCCGAGCGCCACGCAACATGACTGGCGGCAGCAGAGTCAGACCTGCCGCATTGGCAGGTGCCGCCTGTGTACACAAGCTGTCACCTCCGGCGTAGCGCCACATCACGTGCAGTTCATGGTTGCGCTCCGCGCACGACTACGTGATCGCTGGAGAACAGGCGGGTCAGGGGCGCGCAAGAGGCCGTTGCATCGCCATCAAGGCGGTGATCAGATCACATGACGGTGCCGCAGGGCGGACAGCCACAGGTGGCGAGGCCGCAACCGCCCGAGTGGCTCGCCGGCGCCTTGCACTGGCACCTCTGCCGGGACGGGGCGCATCCCGACAACTGCCTCGAGACGTTCCCGCTGGCTTCCTGGGAGGAACACCTGCTCCGGCACGGCGGCCGACTCATCGGCTCCCACCAGGCAGCCGAGGAAGAGACGCAGGCCGGGTCTGGCGCAGGCATTCGCGAGGCCATGCCAGAAGCCGCCGCGGTGGGGCCTGGGCGGATCTCGTACAGACCTGATGGGCTGATGCTGCGCGCCCAGCGCCTCTGTCTCACCGGGCTGCGTCGGGCCACTGGGGTGATAGACGGTGGCAATGGCACCCCGTGGCGGCGAGGGGCCGGGGAACCGGCCCCGACTCCTCGTTCAATCGAGGCAGAGAACCGATTCGCCGCGCAGAAGTGGCTCCAGAGCGCGGACCTGCGAGCCATGCCCACTGCGTTTGAGGGAGATTGCCATGAGCGGTACGACGACCTTGCCGACACCGTCCGGTCCCTACCTGGACGCAGGGCTGCTGCCCGCCGACTTCTACGCCTATGAGGAACTGCTGTCGGAGAAGGATCGGGGGAAGATCGCATCCCTGCGCGACTTCCTGCGCACTCAGGCCGCCCCGCTCGTCGACGACTACTGGGCCCGCGCCGAGTTCCCCTTCCAGCTGGTGGAGGGCTTCGGGAAGTTGGGCTTGATGGCATGGGCCGACCCCGACTCCCCGGAGTCCAGGCCGAGCAACCTCTTCTCGGGCTTCACCGCGCTGGAGCTCGCACACTTCGACGCGTCCTTGGCGACGTTCTTCGGCGTGCACACAGGTCTGGCCATGGGCACCATCCTCGCCTGCGGGTCCGACGAACAGAAGCGGCGGTGGCTGCCGGCGATGAGCCGCTTCGAGAAGATCGGCGCCTTCGGGCTGACCGAGCCGCACGGCGGATCCGACGTGGCGGGTGGCCTGCGGACGACCGCGCGACGTGAGGGCGACGGATGGATCCTCGACGGAGCCAAGCGATGGATCGGCAACGCGACGTTCGCCGACCTGGTCGTCATCTGGGCCCGCGATGTCGAGACGCAGCATGTGCTGGGATTCGTCGTGGAGAAGGACACCCCCGGGTTCACCGCGACGAAGATCGAGAAAAAGATGGCGCTGCGGATCGTGCAGAACGCCGACATCGTGCTCGACGGCTGCCGCGTCCCGGAGTCCAACCGGTTGCAGAACGCGAACTCCTTCAAGGACACCGCCAAGATCCTGCGCCAGACGCGCAGCGGCGTGGCGTGGCAGGCGGTGGGAGTGATGTTCGGCGCCTACGAGATCGCCCTGAGTTACGCGAAGGAGCGCGAGCAGTTCGGTCGCCCCATCGGGGGCTTCCAGCTCGTGCAGGACCTGCTGGTGAAGATGCTCGGCAACGCCACGGCATCCTGCGGGATGGTGACGCGACTGGCCCAGTTGCAGGACGCCGGGGTGTACCGGGACGAGCAGTCCGCGCTGGCGAAGGCCCAGTGCACCGTGCGGATGCGCGAGAACGTCGGGTGGGCGCGGGAGTTGATGGCCGGCAACGGGATCGTCCTCGACTACAAGATCGGTCGCTTCGTCGCCGACGCGGAGGCCATTTACTCGTACGAGGGCACACGGGAGATTCAGACCCTCATTGTCGGACGTGCCGTGACCGGCGGCCTGAGCGCCTTCGTGAGGTGACGACCATGACCACCGAATCTGTCTTCACCGGCTTGAAGGTCCTCGACGCGTCGAGCTTCATCGCGGGACCGGCCGCGGCCACCGTGCTCTCCGACTTCGGAGCGGACGTCATCAAGATCGAGCCACCGGGCAAGGGGGACCCCCAGCGGCGGCTCAGCTCCGTGCCGCCCAGCCCCCGTGCCGAGGCCAACTACAGCTGGCACCTCGCCAACCGCAACAAGCGGGGCATGGTGCTCGACCTGAAGTCCCCGGCGGCCACCGAGGTTCTCAAGCGGCTCGTCCAGTGGGCCGACGTGGTGATCACCAATTTCCCGCACGGCACGCGCGAGAAGCTGCACCTCGGCTACGAGGAGGTCTCGGGCTGGAACCCGAGAGTCGTCTACGCCGACATCACGGGCTTCGGGGATGCCGGTCCCGACGCCGGACTGCCGGGATTCGACCTGACCGCCGCCTGGTCGCGCAGCGGGCTGCTGGCCTCCACCCGGGATGCGGGAGCACCGCCGACGGTGCCGGTCTGGGGCAGCGGTGACTACATGTCGGCGATCGCGATCTACGCCGCGATCGTGACCGCCCTCTACCGCCGCGAGCGGACAGGACAAGGGGCCAGCGTCGGGACGTCGCTGCTCGCCGCAGGCGTATGGGCGACGGGAACACTCGTGGCCGGCGCGCTCGCCGGCGGCACGCCGTTCGAGCTGCACGACCGGAAGGCACCGGCGAACCCCCTGATCAATCCCTACCGCACCGCGGACGACGAGTGGTTCATGCTGGTCACCTCACCCCCGCACTGGCCGGGACTCACGCGGGCCATCGGGCATCCCGAGCTCCTCGAGGACCCCCGTTTCGCCGGCATCGAGGGCTTCGTCAAGAACTCCGCCGCGCTGACGGAACTGCTCGACGCCGAGTTCCGCTCACGCCCGTTCGCCCACTGGAAGGAGGCCCTGACCCGGGAACGCGTCACCTACAGCCTCATCCAGACACCGGAAGAGGCAGCACAGGACCCGCAGCTGCGCGCGAACGACATCGTCGTGCCGCTGGCAGGGGTCAGCGGGCTGGAGTACACCATCAACAGCCCGGTCACTGTGCGAGGCGTCGAGAAAGTCCCGGCGAAGCGGGCCCCGGACCTGGGTGAGCACAACGACGGAATCCTCGCCGAGCTGGGATTCGGCCCTGCCGACATCGCCGAGCTGCGCGCCCAGGGAGCGATTCCCGGCCCGACGCAAGCGCAGGCGCCGCAATGAGCACGGCGCCCGAAGCGGCCGCCATGGTGCTGCACGAGCGCCGCGGCGGCGTGCTGACCCTCACCATCAACCGTCCGGCACAGAAGAACGCCGTCGACCACGAGGTCGCGGTACAACTCGCGGCGGCCGTGGATCTGCTCGACGCGGACCCGGAACTCTCGGTCGGCGTCCTCACGGGCGCGGGCGGGGTGTTCAGCGCCGGCATGGACCTGAAAGCCTTCACCAAGGGGGAGCTGCCCGTGCTCCCCGGCCGAGGATTCGGCGGGCTCACCCGCGCGGCAGTGCGCAAGCCGCTGATCGCCGCGGTCGAGGGCTGGGCGCTCGGCGGAGGCTTCGAGATGGTACTCGCCTGCGATCTGATCGTCGCCGCGGAGGACGCCCGGTTCGGGCTTCCCGAGACCACCCGCGGTCTCGTGGCGGCAGAGGGCGGACTGGTCCGGCTGCCGCGCCGCCTTCCGTACCACGTCGCCGCGCGCGTACTGCTCACCGGCGAACCGCTGACCGCCGCAGAAGCCAAGCAGTACGGGCTCGTCAACGAACTGACCCCGCCCGGCACCGCGTTGGCTGTGGCCCGGGAACTGGCGGAGCGCGTCGCGCGGAACGCACCGCTGGCGCTCGCAGCCGTCAAGGAGGTCCTGCGCGAAACCCAGGGCCTGAAAGAGAGCGACGCATTCACACGCCAGGACGAGATCACCAGCGGGCTGGCCACCAGTGGGGACGCCAGGGAAGGCGCACGGGCGTTCGCTGAAAAGCGCGCACCCGTCTGGCACGGCCGTTGATACCGGTCACTTCAGCCCCCTATGTCCCGTATGTGATTCTCTCAGGAGCAGTGACCAGTCATGAATGCGCACAGGCCTGTCCAGCGCGTGGCGATCGTGGGGACCGGCACGATCGGTGGGAGCTGGGCGACGCACTATCTCGTCCGCGGGTTCGACGTCACGGCGACCGATCCCGCCCCCACCGCGGAGACGGCTCTGCGGGCGTACGTGGAGGCGGCATGGGACACGGCCGCCTCGATCGGGCTCGCGCCCGGGGCTTCGCCCGACCGGCTGAGCTTTACCGCGGACCTGCGTCAGGCCGTCGCGGACGCCGACTTCGTCCAGGAGAACGCACCGGAGCGGCCGGAGCTCAAGGTGAAGCTGTTCGCCGACATCGACGAGGCCACGCCACCTGACGCGATTCTCGCGTCGAGTTCGTCGGGCATCACGATGAGCGTCATCCAGGCCGAGTGTCGGCGCCCGGAGCGGACCGTCATCGGGCATCCCTTCAATCCGCCGCACATCGTCCCTCTGGTCGAGGTCGTCGGCGGCACGAGGACCGATCCGGACACGGTCCGGGACGTCATGGCGTTCTACGCCGCGATCGGCAAGAAACCGGTCCACCTCAAGAAGGAACTTCCCGGGCACGTCGCCAACCGCATCCAGGCCGCCCTGTACCGCGAGGTGGTCTACCTGGTCCAGGAGGGCGTGCTCGACGTGGCCGACTCCGACGACGCGGTGTCCTGGGGCCCGGGGCTCAGATGGGGTGTCATGGGACCCCATCTGCTGTGGCATCTGGGCGGAGGAGAGGGCGGCATCCAGCACTTCATGGAGACGCTCATGCCGCGGATGGTGGCGTCCTGGCAGGACCTGGGCACCCCCGAGTTCACACCCGAGCTCCAGCAGACGATCGTGGCCGGTGTCCTCGATGAGGCGAACGGCCACTCGGTCGACGAGCTGGCCGACCGGCGCGACGCGATGCTCTCGGCCCTGCTGGCCGTGCGCGCCCGGCATGACTCCTCCGCCCCGGGGTCCACAGCCGACCCCGTGACACAGGAGGGGGCGTGACGCAGCGGCAGGAAAGGCTGTTCGTACTCGAGGCCAGCGGTGGCGGCCGGCTGTTCCGCGTGAACCCCGACGGCTCGGGCAAGACGTTCCTCGTCACCGGGTGCAGGGTTCCTGACGGGGTGGCGGTCGATGTGGCGGCCGGGCACCTCTACTGGACGAACATGGGTGTGCCGGCGGAGAACGACGGGTCGATCGAGCGTGTGGATCTGGACGGAGGCAACCGGACGACGATCGTGCCGAGCGGCGTCACGCACACCCCCGAAGCAGCTCCACTTCGAGGCCGTGGGCCGGAAGCTGTACTGGGGTGATCGTGAGGGCATGCGCGTGATGCGCTGCGAACTCGACGGCTCGAACGTTGAGACACTCGTGCAGACGGGACAGGGAGCCGACGACCGCGAGGACGAGAGAAGGTGGTGCGTGGGAGTCGCCGTCGACCCGGCCGGCGGACATCTCTACTGGTCCCAGAAGGGCCCGAGCGACGGGGGAGAGGGGAAGACCCTGCGGGCCGGAATCGACCTGCCCGACGGGCAGAGCGCGGCCGAACGCAGCGACATCGAAGTGCTCTTCGAAGGGCTGCCAGAGGCGATCGACCTCGAACTCGACCACGCGCAGCGCCTGTTGTACTGGACGGACCGCGGCGACCCGCCCCGGGGCAACACCGTGAACCGCGCCCCCATGCACCCGCCGAACGCGGTACGTTCGCCCGAGATCCTCCTCACCCACCTGATGGAAGGCATCGGTATCACCCTCGACCCGGACGGCGGCCGTATGCACGTGACCGACCTGGGTGGCAGCGTCTACACCGCCGGCATCGACGGATGGGACCGCAAGGAGATCCTCGTCGCACAGGGCAACCTCACCGGAATCGCCCATGCCGTGCTGGTGACCGGAAAAGGCGTCTGACCAAGTGCGTACGTCACACTTCCCATTTGGTTCAACGTTAAATTACATTGAGGGGTGTCGCAAAATTCAAGGAGTCCTTGTGGAGAGCATTGAATCGGCCGGCGTTGACGCGCAGCACTCTGTGCGTGTCTTCAGTAGTGCGGCACGGTGGCTGACTGAGCAGGTCGGGCAGGAAATTCGACGTGAGACCGGCATGTGGCAGATCCACTATGAGATGCTCTCTTGGCTGGCGGAAGCTCCTGAGGGGCAATTGGGCCTGACCAAGTTGGCCCGGCGGATGGGCATATCGACCAGCAGACTCTCCCATCTGGTGGACCGCACACGGGAGCACGGCTGGGTGATGCGGGTACCGGATCCCGTCAGCCGCCGCATCGTCCTGGCGCGGCTGACCGGTGCGGGAAGAGATGCCTTGCGGGCCGCAGCTCCCCTTCAGCTCGCCTGCGTGCGCTCTCATTTCCTCGACCGTCTCACGCCTGCCCAGGTTGAGCAATTGCGCGAGATCAGTGAGGCACTTATCGGGCCGGTCGACCACCACGACGAAGGCGTCGGTGTGAATTCGGAATACACGGAACGGTCGGCCTGACGCCGCCTTCCTCCACCGCAACTCGGTAATTGCGCTTCACCCATGAGGAAGTGCATTCGCAGACGACGTTTCTGTCCTCGGACGTCCCGCGTGCCGACGTCACTTCCCTGGATCGTCATTGGCGTCGCGCACCGCGCGCATGGCATCGGCGAGCTTGCCCAACCCGTCGCGGCCGAGAGGGGCGAGGACTCGATCGCGCAGAATCCCCGTAACGGCCTCGGAGATGGCCCGGGCCGTGTCCTTGCCCAGGTCCGACAGTTCGAGGTAGATGAGGCGCCGGTCTTCCTCACAGGTCATACGCCGAGTCAGACCGGCCGCACAGAGCCGGTCGGCAAGCTTGGTGAACCCGCCACTGGACATGCGTGTCTCGTGTGCCAGGCGTGTCATCGGCATCCGGTTCTTGGGCGCGGTGAGCAAGCGCACCAGAATCTCGGCGGCGCCTTGGCGGAGGTTGAAGCGCTCGGCCAGTTCGCTCGCGAGAGAGTCCTGCGTGGCCTGGAAGCCCTGCATCACCAGCATCCACCCGTCGAGCAGCTCACGGTCAATGATCTCGCCGCCACTACGGACGTCGCCACTGGCGGAGGGCGGCGTGGGCTCCGCCCTCCGCCGCCCTCTCGTCTCTCTCCATGCCAGTGTCAACGCGCCGGCGGCGCAGATGTTCCTGATGACTCAGACGGGCAGGCCCGGCCGTGCCAGGACGGCGCGGGTCGTCAGCCCGCTGAGAATGCCGAGGCCGACGGCCGAGGCCGCCCACCAGGGGGCCCAGGGAAGGAGGCCGATGGCCTGGTCGACCGACCAGCGGCCGGGCCCGGTGAGCGTCAGCACGGCCGGCAGGACGGTCAGGACGAGTGGGTGCCCATCCGTGCGCGGTGTTCTGTGCTGGGTGTCGCGGTATTCGTCCGCACCAAGGACCCCGTGCCGTTCCAAGAGGATGATCTGCGCCTTGCTGAGGAGCTCGTCACGCGAGCCGCGCTGTGCCTGGACAACGCCCGCCAGTACGCGTGCGAACGTACCGCGGCTCTCGCGCTCCAACGCCACTTGCTCCCGAGCCGTTTGGGGGGGGCGGTGTCGCAGTCGACGTGGCCTCGCGCTATCTGCCCGCCGACACGGACGCCGGCGTGTCTGCCGCGCCGCAGCGCCGCAGCGCGAGCTGACGCCGAGCACTTCGAGGGCCGCGCCACACCCATCTACCGTTAGTGCCGCAGCCGTGCCCAGCACACCGGGTCGACCGCGCAGCGGCTAAGGCAGGTCTTCACGGACGCGGCCGCCAGGGACCGGTGCGGGGCGGCCGGTCGTGGCGTACGAGCGGTGCGCCATGTAAGGGCTCGGTGCCCGGGCGATCCAGGCCGCCGCCGACCGGGATCGCCCGTGCACGGGCGTTGCCGTCAGCCTGACGTCGAAGCGTGTGATGTGTCCGTACGGTATGCGGTCACCATGACAGGGCGATGTACTTGGACTCCGTGTAGTCGAGCAGCCCCTCATGACCACCCTCGCGTCCGATGCCGCTCTGCTTGGTACCGCCGAACGGCGCTGCCGGATCCGACACGACACCGCGGTTGAGCCCCACCATGCCGGAGTCCAGACGCTCACTCACCCGCAGGCCGCGGGCCAAGTCGGAGGTGTAGACGTAGGAGACCAGACCGTACTCCGTAGCGTTGGCCAGCTCGATCGCCTCGTCCTCGGTGGTGAAGCTGACGACAGGAGCGACCGGGCCGAAGATCTCCTCCTCCAGCACCGGCGCGCCCGGGGGCACGTCCTTGAGCACCGTCGGCGGGTAGTAGTGACCGGCGCCCTCGAGCGGCCGGCCGCCGGTCACCAGCGAGGCGCCGGCCTGCACGGTGCCCGTGACGAGTTCGGCCACCTTGTCCCGGCTTTCCGCGTTGACGAGCGGGCCGAGCTGCACTCCGTCGTCGAGACCCGGGCCGACCTTCAGGGCGCCCATCGCCTCGGCCAGCCGACGGGTGAACTCGTCCGCGACCGATGCCTCGACGTAGAAGCGGTTCGCGGCCGTGCACGCCTCACCGCCGTTGCGCATCTTCGCCACCAGGGCGCCGGCCACCGCTTCGTCCAGGTCGGCGTCGGCGAAGACCAGGAACGGCGCATTGCCGCCGAGCTCCATCGAGCAGTTGACCACGGTCTTGGACGCGGCAGCCAGCAGGACCCGGCCGACCTCGGTGGAACCCGTGAACGACAGCTTGCGTACCCGTGGGTCGTCCAGCATCGCGCCGACGACCGCCCCAGAGCGGCGGGAGGGCAGCACGTTCACCACACCGGCGGGCAAGCCCACCTCCTCGAAGAGGGCGGCGACGGCCAGCGCGGTCAGCGGTGTGTCACTGGCGGGCTTCAGGACCACGGTGCAGCCGGCCGCCAGCGCCGGACCGATCTTCCGGGTGGCCATCGCGGCGGGGAAGTTCCACGGTGTGACGAGGACCGAGACGCCGACCGGCTGGCGCAGCACGAGGATCTTGTTCGAGCCGGACGGCGCGGTCTGGACGCTGCCCAAGGTCCGCACGGCCTCCTCGGCGTACCAGCGGAAGAATTCTGCGGCGTAGGCCACCTCGCCGCGGGCGTCGGCGAGGGTCTTGCCGTTCTCCAGGACGATCAGCTCGGCGAATTCCTCCGCCCGTCGGGTCATCAGGTCAAAGGCGCGGCGGAGAAGCTCGGCTCGCTGCCGGGGTGGGGTGGCGGCCCAGCCGGGAAGGGCGGCATCGGCCGCGGTCACAGCAGCGAGGGCATCCTCGGTGGTCGCGCTGGCGACATCGGCAAGCTTTTCGCCGGTGGCCGGGTCCACGACATCGATACGGGAGCCGTCGCTCGACGGCTGCCAGTGGCCGCCGATGAACAGGTCGGTGGGGATCTTGTCGATACGGAGCCGGGCGGGGGAGCCCGAGTGGTGTGCACTCACTTATTCATCGCCTTCTGCACGTTCCGATGATGAGGTCCGCTGCGTGAGCGCCAGGTTGTCCGGCGTGGCAGCGGTGGGTGGTGCCATGAGCGTTGATGCGGACCGGTGCCGAGGGGAGCGAGGCAGGGCTCCTCGGCGATCCTGGCCACCGGCTTGGTACTCCGGCGGCACGGCCGGAGGGTCCTCCGCGATCGTTCGACCGTTGCCACGACGGCTCCCGGGATATTCTCCGGTTGTCCGGGCGGCCGTCTCTCCCGTCACCGCCACGGGGCTGGGCGGGCCGCGCACCCGGCCGTCGCCACGGTTCGCTGCGAAAGGTGCTGCTGAGCGGTTTCATACGGCGGCCGGCCTCCAGGGGGCGAGGACGGCTCCGCTCACGGGGACATGAGCACCGCGTGTGCCGTGACACGAGGCACGGGCCTGCCGCACGGGCCCGGGCCGTCGGGTGGGTCCCGTCAGTACGCGTTGGCGACGAAGAGCTCCTGCGCCGGGAACTTCGTGAGGATCTGTGGTCCGTCGGCGGTGACCACGACCTCCTCTTCTATGCGTGCCGCGGAGAAGCCGTCCGAGGCCGGGCAGTAGGTTTCCAGGGCGAAGACCATGCCCTCCTCGATCTCCACGGGGTTGTCCAGGCTGTTCAGCCGACTGATGATGGGCCGCTCGTGCAGACCGAGGCCCAACCCATGGCCGAACTGCAGACCGAAGGCGGCCATCTCGTTGGCGAAACCGAACTCGGTCGCGGCCGGCCAGACCCGAGCCACCTGGTCGGTGCCGACCCCCGGCTTCACCACGGCGATGGCGGCGTCCATCCACTCGCGGGCCCTGGTGTAGGCGTCACGCTGCGAGCTGGTGGCGCTGCCGACCGCGAAAGTGCGGTAGTAACAGGTGCGGTAGCCGTTATAGGACTGGATGATGTCGAAGAACGCCTGGTCCCCGGGGCGTATGAGGCGGTCGGAGAAGTTGTGCGGGTGCGGGTTGCAGCGCTCGCCGGAGACCGCGTTGATGGCCTCCACCTGGTCGGAGCCCATCTCGTACAGGCGCTTGTTGGCCAAGGCGACGATCTCGTTCTCCCGGATGCCGGGCCTGAGCACGTCGACGATGTCCTGATAGACCCCGTCCACCATGGCCGCGGCCATGGAGAGCAGGGTGATTTCGTCCTGCGACTTGATGGTCCGGGCGTCGAGCATCATCTGCTGGGCGTCGACGACCTTCAGCCCCTGCCGCTGCATCTCGAACAGGAACGGCGGCTCGACGATGTCCACACCGACCGGCAGGTCCGCCACCCCCGCGTCCTCCAGCATGCCCTTGATCTCGCGCACCGCCGAGGCCATCAGGCCGGCGTCCGGAGCGATGGCGCCGCGCATGCCCAGCATGCCGGCACGGGAGTTCTCGGGCTTCAGCCATGGAGCGAACAACTGGTGATGTCTGGCGGCGGAACCGAAGTCCCACAGCACCGGGTCTCCTCCACGGGTCAGCAGGGCGTACCGGGTCATCTTGTCCCCGAGGGCACCGCCGATCCAGGTTTGCGTGGTGTAGCGGATGTTGTAGAAGTCGAACAGCAGGAAAGCGCCGCACTCGCTGGCGTCCAGCACGCCACGGGCGCGCTCCAGCCGGTAGGACCGCAGCCGGTCGTAGTCCACGCGCGTCTCGTAGTCGACTGCGCTGTGGCCGTGGGCCGGGATGGGGCGTGAGGCGCTCACGCTCGTCACTGTCATCGTGTGGTTCGTCCTTTGTCACGTTGCCCGGGAAACCGGCGAGGGGCCGTGCGGGCGGTCGAAGGAGGGGCGTTGTCGCCTGGTGGTGGGCTTGCCGAAGCCGTGCGGGCTCCTGGTGCCGGCCGGTCGAACGCTCAGGACCGGGGGGTGAGGCCGTCGTCCACCGTCACGTTCTCCGGTTCCAGCGTGATGCCGCAGCGGCGTGCCTGTTCGAGGATCAGAGTGGCGAAGTCCTCTTCGGTGTGCCCGGCGCCGATCGCCGCCTGGACGAACTGCGCGGTGGTCGAGGCCACGGGCATCGGAACCTCCAGTTCGCGGGCAGCGGCCAGTGCAAGGTCGAAGTCCTTGCGCAGCAGGATGTTGGTGAAGGTCGGCTTGAAATCAAGGTTTACCAACGCCGGCGACTTGTACTTGGTGAAAACAGAGCCCATCACCGAGTCGTTGAGGAACTCGAGGAACGCGGAGCGCTTGACGCCGCCCTTCTCCGCGAGCAGCGTGATCTCGGCCAGCGACTGGGTGACGACACCCAGAAAGACGTTGTGCGCGATCTTGACCAGGCGGGCCACCTCGTCCTCCCCGACGTAGGTCACACCGCGGCCCAGCAGGTTCAGCAGGGGCTCGACGGCATCGAACACCTCGCGTGGACCGGAGACCGCTACGGTCAGCTTGCCGGCCGTGATCACCTTCGGGTTGCCACTGACCGGCGCGGCCAGGAAGTCGGTGCCGCGCTTGGCGGCCGCTTCCCGTACGAGGGCGGAGACCTGGGTGGACACCGTGGAGCTGTCGATCAGTACGCCCGGTGCGACGTTCTTCGCGGTCAGCACGCCCCCGGGGCCGGTGGTGACCGACTCCAGGTCCGCGGAGGCGGAGACCATCACGAACACGACGTCCCGGTCGGCGAGTTCCTCGGGCCGGTCGACGATCGTCGCGCCCTTCTCGGACAGCGGCTCGGCCTTGGCCCGGGTCCGGTTGTAGACGGCGACATCGTGGCCGGCGTCGAGCAGACGGCCTGCCAGCTGGTACCCCATACGGCCGGTACCGATCCAGCCGATGCGGGGGCGGTCGGTGGCGACATACGTCATGGTTTTTCCTCACTCTTGGAAGACGGCGCAGCAGGGCCGGCATGCCGGCAGGCGGTAACCCCCGCCGTGGCGGAGAAGCCGGACACGGGCTCGGTGACATGCGCTCGGTTGCTCTGAGAAAGCACCGGCCATGCCCAGCACGCGATGAGAAAGGGAGCACTTGATCTGTGGTGATGACACAACGTGTCCGCAGCGAGCGGGTCGGGCGCCGCTCGCCGTATGCGCTCTGCAATCGATTGCCACGTTATGCTTGCGCCGCGCCTGCGGGCCTGTCAAGTGGGTTGAAGCGGTGGTCGTTGCATCCCCGAGGCAATCGGTTGTGGTGACGTGGCGGACATCCCTAGACTGCGCCCGTGAGCACGCGCCCCACCCTGTCCGACGTCGCACGACTTGCCGGGGTTCACCAAGCCACGGCGTCCCGTGCCCTCAATCCCCGCACGAGCGGTCGAGTGAGCCCGGTGACGGCCAGGCGGGTCAGGGCCGCCGCGGAGGAGTTGGGGTTCACCCCCAACACCGCCGCCCGCAGCCTGCGGACGAACCGTTCGTTCACGGTCGGGGTCCTCATGCCGGACCTCACCAATCCGCTGTTCCCGCCCATGGCACGGGGTATCGAGGCGGCCCTTGCGCCTCGGGGCTACACCGCACTGCTGGCCAATACGGACAGCGACGAGGACAAGGAGCGCCACCAGTTCGACGTCCTGCTGGGGCGTCAGGTCGACGGGTTCATCGTCGCCACCGCGCGGCGCACACACCCGCTGCTGGACGAGGCGCGCAAGTCCGGAGTGCCCATCGTGCTCCTCAACCGTTGCACCGACCGGAAGCTCTTCCCGTTCGTCGCGGGCGATGACAGCGCCGGTGTGTCGCTCGCGGCCGAGCACCTGCTGGAGCGAGGGCACCGCTACGTCGCCCATGTGTCCGGCCCACAGGACATGTCCACTGGGATCACCCGAGCCCGGGCCTTTCGGCATGCGATGGAGAGCGCAGGGATCGGCCCGGACCAGGCGCCGGTCATACCGGCCCGGGCGTACACGGTGGCGGCGGGAGAGCAGGCCACGGGCGAACTTCTCGACCGCCACCCGGCCACCACGGCGATCGTCGCCGGCAACGACCTGATCGCGCTCGGAGCGCTGCATGTGCTGCGCGCCAGGGGACTGCGCTGCCCGCAGGACGTCTCCCTGGTCGGGTTCAACGACATGCAGTTCGCGGATGAGTTCCAGCCGCCGCTGACCACCGTTCATGTGCCGCATCACGAACTCGGCGCGGAAGCCGCACACCTGCTGCTGGAACTGCTGGACCGCTCGGAGCTGTCGCACGACACCGTGTCGGCGGCCAAGACAGTGCTGCTGCCCGTGCATCTGGTCATCCGGGAATCGACCGCGGACGCCGTGGACCGCAAGCCGACGCGCGGCTGAGACACATCCCGCAAAGACATGCACGAGGTCAGCTGTGGCCTGACCGCCGAAGACGCTCGCCGGCAGGCTGTGCGGGCACGATGTGCAGGCTCTGGCCAGGCGGGCTGCCCGGCCAGGACCCATGCCTGTGAGGCCGTGTCATCAGTGCTGCTCGCTGGAGAACACCTCAGGATGACGCAGTAGCTCGAGGCGGGTGCGCTTGATGTGGCCGATGAGCACGTGTTCGGCCGTTTCGACGTCTCGTCGCTGGATGGCCTCGATGAGCAGCCGATGCTCCGCGTTGATGACCCATTTGCGGTCAGGGCCGGCCAGCCGGGTGAAGGCGCGACGATAGTGCTGTGTCATGTCCCAGTATCGGTTGACCATGCTGTTGAGCTCGGTGACGGTGCATCCGCTGTAGGTGAGTGTGTGCAGCTCGCGGTCCAGGCGCAGAAAGTCCTCGACATCGTCGGAGGCCTCGATCTGCGCCTGGATCTCCTCGAGGCGGTCGATGTCGGCGTCGCTCAGCGCTGCGAGTGATTCGACCAGAGCCAGGGGCTCGACCCGTTCGCGGATCTTGTAGGCGATCTCGCAGTCGCGCTGCTCCATCGTGGCGACCCACGCTCCGGTGCTGGAGCGCAGCGTCACCAGGCCAGAGGATTCCAGGATGCGCAGAGCCTCTCGAACGGGCAGGCGGCTCGCGCCGAACTGCTCGGCGATCTCGTCCTGGACGATGCGTTCACCAGGTGACAGCTGGCCGGCGAGGATCTGCTCGCGCAGGTGCTCCGCGATGCGCCTGCTGGCCACGCCCGGCCTGAGCGCTGCCTTAGTGCCCGCCACGTGCCCTCCGGTACTTTTGCATGGTTTGCGCTGGTGAGGGGAGCCTATCGAAGGCCTTACCGTCCGGGTACGAGACCAGTTCGAACTGCATGCCCCACGGTGCGAGGAAGTACACCCACCGCTGGCCTGCGCTGGGTCCCTTGCTCGTGGTCGGTTCGCCGAGCACCCGGACTCCGCGTTCGTGCAGGTATGCCACGGCCGCGTCGAGATCCTCGACGTACAGGGCGACGTGGTGACCGCCGACGTCGCTGTTCTGCGGCTGTTCGCGGCGCCGGTCCGTGGCCTCGTAGTCGAACACTTCGAAGATCGCCGCTCCGCCGCAGCGGAAGAAGTGCAGGCGGCGCATCACCGTGTCGGCCGCCACGTTGAGGTGATCGGCCATCCAGGTTCCGTCGTCCTGGTAAGGGCCGAGTGTGTACATGTACTCGCACCCCAGGACATCGACGAGGAAATGCCGTGCCTCGTCGAGGTCGGGGACCGTAAATCCGAAGTGATCGACCCCGGCCAGGCCGGGCAGTCCGGATGCTGACTCCCTCACGAGTTCCTCCATTGGATCCGATCGACGTGTGCTTCAGCCTAGTAGGACCTCGGTTTCAGGCATAGTCCTCGCCAGTTGCTCCACATCTTCAGTTGTCAGCCTTGTCGTTGGATCCAATGTGTGTCAGGGTCCGGCGTGTATCAAGCCACGTCGAGGAGGCTTCATGGCCACGCACCACCGGCTGCGCGCGGCGTCGAACTGGGTGGAACTGCGGGCCACCGACAGGGACTGGGACAACGTAGACGGCGATGACCTGCGCCGGATGCTCAGTCACCTGTTGTGGATCCGCTCCTTCGAGGAGTACGTACTGGAGCTCGCCGGCCAGGGGCTGATCCACGGCCCTGCGCATTCGAGCATCGGACAGGAGGGAGGAGCCGTCGGCTCGGTGCTGCCTCTGCGCAGCAGTGACGTCATCAACGGCACCCACCGCGGCCACCACCAGTTCCTGGCCAAGGCGTTCGCGCATGTCGCCGATGCACCGTCCGGATCACTGGCGAAAATCACGCCGGGCGTGCGGACAGTTCTGGAGCGCACGCTGGCCGAGATCTGCGGTCTCGAACGGGGGTTCTGCCGGGGCCGCGGCGGATCCATGCACCTGCAATGGCGCGAGGCCGGCGCGATGGGCACGAACGCCATTGTCGGCGGCGGTGTCCCGCAGGCCGCGGGCTTCGCCTGGGCCCACCAACAGGCCGGTACCGATGCCGTGTCGGTGACCTACTTCGGTGACGGCGCCGTGAACATCGGCTCGGTTCTGGAGACGTTCAACCTCGCGGCAGCATGGAAGCTGCCCGTCTGCTTCTTCATCGAGAACAACCAGTACGCGGTATCCACCCATGTGAGCGAGGCGACCGCCGAGCCGCGGCTGTCCGCCCGTGGCCTGGGCTTCAACATCCCCAGCTGGCGTGTGGACGGCATGGACCCCGTGGCTGTCCAACTGGCGATGCAGGAGGCCCTCGACTTCATGCGTTCCGGAGGCGGCCCCACGATCGTCGAGGCCGAGGTCTACCGGTTCTTCCACCAGAACGGTCCCTACCCCGGCAGTGCCTTCGGGTACCGGGACAGGGCCGAGGAGAAGAGCTGGCGCGAGCGCGACCCGCTCGAGATGCTCAAGCGGCAGCTGCTGCGCCGTGCGCTGGCAACCCGGGAAGAGATCGACCAGGCGGCCGTCGACATAGCCACCACCATGTCCGACATCGGCGACGAGCTGCTGGAACCGGTACCCGACGGCAAGCCCGGCCAGCGGCGGATCAAGGCGTCGGAGTGGCCCGAGTCGACCTTCGTCGACGTCGGCGTTCGCGGTGACCTCAGCGAGTTCGACGAGGGCGTGCGGTTCGAGGAAGCAGAGAGCTTCACCGGCGCCACAGACACCGTCAAGTTCATCGACGTGGTCAGCAAGGTCATGCAGCGGCGCATGGCGCAGGACGACTCCATCGTCGTCATGGGCGAGGACGTCCACAAGCTGAAGGGCGGCACGAACGGTGCCACCAAGAACCTCGCCGAGAACTTCCCCGGGCGGATTCTGGGTACGCCCATCAGCGAGAACGCATTCGTCGGCCTCAGCGGCGGCATTGCCCTCGACGGACGCTACAAGCCGGTCGCGGAACTGATGTACGCCGATTTCATGTGGGTGGCAGCCGACCAATTGTTCAACCAGGTCGCCAAGGCCCGGCACATGTTCGGCGGCGACAGCGACATGCCCTTCGTGCTGCGCAGCAAGATCGCCGCCGGCACGGGCTACGGCTCGCAGCACACCATGGACCCCGCCGGAGTGCTGGCCACCGCCCCAGGCCTGCGCATCGCGGCGCCGAGCACCCCCTTCGACTACGTGGGGATGATGAACGCAGCCCTGCGCTGCAAGGACCCCGTCGTCGTCCTGGAGCACGTCGACCTGTACAACTCGTCGGGCATTGGACCGGTCGACGACTTCGACTACTGCATCCCGGTCGGCAAGGCCGCGTTCAGGCGGCGCGGCCAGGACCTGACCGTCATTTCCTACCTGTCGATGGTGGACCGCTGCCTCGAGGCTCTGGACGCGGTCGAGACGGTCGACGCCGATGTCATCGACCTGCGGTGGCTCGACCGGGCCGGCGTCGACTGGGAGGCGATCGAGGAGAGCGTGAAGAAGACCAACAACGTTCTCATCGTCGAGCAGGGCGCCGTCGGCACGTCCTACGGTGGTTGGCTCGCCGACGAGATCCAGCGCCGCCTCTTCGACTGGCTGGACCAGCCGGTGCAGCGCGTGACAGGGGCTGAGTCGTCGCCGAGCATCAGCAAGGTCCTCGAGCGCGCCGCCATCGCCGGCACCGAGGAGATCATCGCCCGGCTCCGTCAGATCCGCGACGCCGGCTGAGCTCGCCGCATTCCCGCAGTCGAGAGGACACAAGGAGAGGTCATGGCCAAGCTGCTGCACATGCCCGAGGTGGCGGCAGGATCGACCGAGGCGTTGCTGTCGCAGTGGCTCGTCAAGGAGCACGGCAGCTTCGGTGCCGGGGATCCCATCGCCGTCATCGAAACCGACAAGGCGATGGTCGAGCTGGAGGCGGAGCATGACGCGACGCTGGCCGGCATTCTCGCCGAGGCCGGCAGCACCGTGGAGGTCGGCTCACCCATCGCGGTACTAGTGGATCCAGGCGAGGACTTCACCGACCTGAACGCCGTGCTCGGCCGCCTGGGGATCGCCCGAGGACCCTCCACGGACACCACCGCGCGGGCCGGCAGTACCCCCGCCCCGCTGCCGGAAGGACCGGGCGCCGCACCGACTGCGACCGAGGAACAGGAACGGATCTTCGCCAGCCCCCTTGCGAGGCGATTGCTGAAACAGGCCGGACTGTCGCTGGCCGACGTCCACGGCACCGGACCGCACGGGCGGATCGTCCGCAAGGACGTCGAACGGGCGATCGCGGCCCGAGTGGACGGTGGCGCGGCTGCGGCCAACGGCTCCGCCGCCCAGACCTCAGCGGCGGAACCGACCAATGTCAGCCGGAACCCGCCCGAGGCAGCCAGGCCACAGGCGCCGGCTTCGGAGGCCGGGAGGCAGGCCGCGGCGGCCCCGCCCGGCCTGGCTGAAATCATCCCGCACACGCGCCTGCGGCGTGCCGTTGCCGCCCGCCTGACCCGGAGCAAGCAGCAGGCCCCGCACTTCTATCTCAAAGGCAGTGCCCGCATCGACACGCTGTTGGCTCTGCGCAGTGAGGTCAACCAAGTCTCCGCCATCCGCGTCTCGGTCAACGACTTCGTCATCAAGGCGGCGGCGTATGCGCACCAGCAGGTACCGCAGATGAATGTCGTATGGCAGGACGAGACAATGCTCCGCTACGCCTCCGTCGACATCGGCGTTGCCATCGCCTCCCCCCGGGGCCTCGTCACCCCCGTCGTCAGGTCCGTGGACGCGCGACCTCTGGGCAGCGTGGCCCGCGAGGTCAAGGACTACGTCGAGCAGGCCGGCGCCGGACGGCTCGCCCAGAGCCACCTTGAGGGCGGAACCCTGACCATCACCAACCTCGGCATGTTCGGGGTGGAGGAATTCGCCGCCATCATCAACCCGCCCCAGGCGGCCATCCTCGCCGTCGGTGCAGGCCGCCGAGAGCCGGCGGTCAGCGACGACGGAACACTTACCACGGCGACCGTCATGCGCGTGGTGCTCTCCGTCGACCACCGGGCCGTCGACGGCGCCGACGCGGCGCGCTGGATGAGCGAGTTCACCAAAGCGGTCGAGCAGCCGATGCTCCTGCTCCTTTAGCCTCGCGCTTCCGCGTGCCCAGCAGACTTGGAGGCCTTGATGACCTAGCTGGTCTTCGGCCGGAAGCCGGCTGTTGCCTGCCGATGGAAGTCCGGTCCGGGCAGCTGCCCGGAGCCCCGGTGAGAGATTGGCGGCGTCGGGGGAAAAAACGCCCGGCGTCGAGCCATCATCTAAACCCTGCAGGGGGAGCGAAGCGGTCTGCCCTGCCTCCGCGGCGGGTGGACGGTGCACGGCCTGTGGGTCGCGTGCCACGGATGACCGCAGGGCGGCTCCGCGGCAGGACCAGAAAGTCCGGGTCCGGGGAGCGGGCGTAGATCGAGATCGTCGCCCGTCGCCCGGCTGCACAGCCGGCACTCCAAGGAGATGCCCCCGCCCGCTGCAATCGTTCGCATTGCGGACAGTCCGATGCGACGGCAAGACCATCCGACCCCTTGACACCATGTGGCGCACTCCACAATATGTGGGCAGCGTGCAATCGATTGCCAACCGTCTGGTCACAACTGCGGCCGCTGTGACGACCAGGCGACCCTTGTCCAGCCACTTGCCCTTCTCTCGATCGGTCGCAGCGCCTGGATCGGGCGGTGCCACATCCGATTGCAAGGACCGGCCGGTGGGTGTGCCGTTCAAGTCGAACCGGTGACGCTGCGCAACCCGGCTGAAGGGACGGCGGCCGCGCAGCCCACATCCTCGCCACTGCTCCACCAGGTCCGCCCAACTCGGCTGCGGACCGGCCGACTCGGCCACCGGCCTGGTCGGTGCGACGACCTCACCACACGCCACTCACGAGGACCACCCATGAAACGCAACGCACGTCGCCGGAATGCCTTGACCGCGGTTGCCGCTGCCTGCGCGCTGGCCGCGACCGGCTGCGCCACCTCTGGCTCCGATGACGCCGGATCAGCGCACGGCCCGCTCGTCATCGGTGCCTCGGTGTCGCTCACCGGGGACTTCGCCGATTCCGGTCAGGCTGTCCAGCGCGGTTACCAGCTGTGGGCCGACTCCGTCAACGCCAAGGGCGGCCTGCTCGGCCGCAAGGTGCAGATCAAGATCGTCGACGACCTGTCCAGCCCCACCCAGGTCATCACCAACTACCAGAATCTCATCAACCAGGACCATGTCGACCTGGTGTTCGGTCCGTTCTCCAGCCTGCTGACCATACCGGCGGCACAGGTCGCCAAGCGGTACGGATACGCCTTCCTCGAGCCGGCCGGCGGTGGTCCGAAGGTCTTCGAACAGCACCTGAACAACCTCTTCTTCGTCCAGCCGGCGCCCTCCACTCGCTCCGGTGATGTGTTCGCCAACTGGATACTGTCGCTCCCGGCCGACAAGCGGCCGAAGACCGCCGCCTACGCGGAGCTGGACGACCCGTTCGCCGCCCCGGTCGCCGAAAGCGTCCGGGCCAGGTTCGAGGCCGCGGGCATCAAGACCGTGTACAAGCAGGTGTATCCGGCCGAGACCCAGGACCTCTCTCCGGTGATGTCCGGTGTTGCCGCAGCTCACCCGGACGTCCTGGTCGGTGGCACCCAGACCCAGGACGCCTACCAGCAGGTCAAGGCACTGGTACAGCTGCACTTCAACCCGAAGTTCATGTTCCAGTCGAACGGCGCGAACTCCCCGCAACAGTTCCCCGACAAGGTGGGTGCCGGCAACACCACGGGCGTCATGTCCTCCGGTGACTGGTATCCGGGGTCCACCGCACCGGGTAGCGCCGGATTCACCGCCGAGTACCTCAAGAAGTACGGCGGCACCCCGCAGAAGATCGACAACACGTCCGCCGAGGCCTACGCCTGCGGGCAGTTGCTGGAAGAGGTCGCCAAGAAGACCGGCAAGCTCGACAACGCCACGATCACCCAGTCCCTGCACTCGGGGAGCTGGCCCACTCTGCTCGGGAACATGGCTTGGAGGGCCGATGGCTCTCCGACCGGCGAGTTCTCCCTCGTCCAGTGGCAGGGCGGCAAGCTCGTGCCCGTCTACCCCGCGGGTGTCGCCCGGGTCGCCCCGGTCCACCCCAAGCCGAACTGGGGCGGGTGACACACGCCATGCACAGCCTCATCCAGGCGCTCATCCTCGGCCTCCTCACCGCCGGCGTCTATGCGCTCATGGCCTCCGGGCAGACCCTGATCTTCGGCATCATGAAGGTAGTCAACCTGGCGCAGGGAGCGATGGTCATCCTGGGCGCCTACCTGGCCTATCAACTGTTCACCTCCTTCGGCCTCGACCCGTTCCTGGCCATCCCGATCACCACGGTCGTGATGTTCGCGCTCGGGGTGGCGGTCGAGGTGTGCTTCCTGCGGCCGCTGAAGAGGGAGGACCGCTCCGAACTCAGCCTGCTCGTCACCTTCGCCGTCGCCCTGCTCGTCGAGGGCGTCATGAGCGTGGTGTGGAAGACCAACTACCGAAGCGTCAGCACCTCCTACAGCAACGCCAGCTGGTCCGTATTCGGCTACCAGATCACCTTGGTGCGGCTGTGGGGCTTCTTGCTCTCGCTCGTCGCCCTCGGCCTTCTGTATCTGCTGCTGAACCGGACGCGTTTCGGCCGGGCCGTGCGCGCCACCGTGCAGAACCCGGATGCCGCCCGCCTGCTCGGCGTCGAGGCCCAGCGCGTGTCCGCCCTCGGCTTCGGGCTCGGGTCGGCAACCGCGGCAGCAGCCGGCTCCGTCTACGGACTGCTGTATCCGTTCAACTCCGGCAGTCACTACGACCTGATCTCGTTGCTGCTGTCCATCGTCCTGCTCGGTGGTCTGGGCAGCGTGGTCGGGGCCGTGATCGGTGCGGTGATCGTGTCGGTCTCCTCCGCCGTGGTCGCCTCGACACTCTCACCGTCCTGGTCCGGGATGACGTACTTCGTCATCATCCTCCTCATCCTTCTCCTGAGGCCGCGAGGCCTGTTCGGCACCGCGACCCGGGGGGCCATATGAAAGCGTTCCGTGGCGCAGCAATCGCCATCGTCTTCTTCGGGCTGCTGGCGGCCCTGCCGTCGTTCAATCTGGCGCACTGGGCGATCAACATGCTGATCTTCACCCTGATGTTCGCGGTGATGTCCAGTGCCTGGAACATCGTCGGCGGGTTCGCCGGCTATCCCTCCCTCGGCCACGCCGCCTTCTTCGGTATCGGCGCCTACGCGGAAGGGCTGTGGTTCGCCCACCACTCCGTCACCAGCGGCTACGAGCCGTTCTGGGCGCTACCGGTGATCGGCCTGCTCGGTGCCGTCCTCGGCCTGCCCATCGCCGCAGTGGCGATGCGCACTCGGGCCGATGTCTTCGCCATCGTCACCATCACGCTTCTCTTCGTCACCCAGACCCTTGCGTTCAACCTGCACGGCATCACTGGAGGCGCCCAGGGGCTGGCCCTGCCACAGCCGCCCTTCTCGGGAGCCGGATTCGACCGGCCCTTCTACTACGTCCTGCTGGTGCTGCTCGCGATGGTGATGGCAGTCACGTACGCGATCATGCGCACCAAGGTCGGACTGAGCCTGGTCGTGATACGCGCGGACGAGGACAAGGCTCGCGGCATCGGCGTTCGCACCACCGGAGTCAAACTACTGGCCTTCGCCCTCAGCGTCGGCTTCACGGCCATGGTGGGCGCGGTGTGGGGCTACTACGAGGGCTTCATCTACCCGCAGTTCGCCATCGACCCGCTGATCACGATCGCGATCGTCCTGATGACCTTCCTCGGAGGTCGTGCCACCTTGTGGGGCCCGGTCATCGGCGCCTTCATCCTGGAATCCGCCCAGCAGTACCTCGCCTACCAGCTCGGCGGCAGCCAGGTCTACCTCATCGCCTACGCCCTGGTGTTCCTGCTGATCATGCTGCTACTGCCGCGGGGCATCCTGCCCACCGTCCAGGACCGGATCCGGCGGCGGAGCCGGGCCAGAGTCGTCGCCGCGGGCCTGTCCACCCCGCGAACGGCCCCCGGCGCCCCCGTGCCGACGACAGAAGGAGGGCACTTGTGACCGCACTGCTCGAGGTGACCGACGCCACCAAGTCCTTCGGCGGAACGCGGGCGGTCGACTCCTGCTCGTTCGCCGTCCAGCGCGACACCGTCACCGCCCTCATCGGCCCCAACGGGTCGGGCAAGACCACCCTGTTCAACCTGATCACCGGATACCTGCGGCCCGACAGCGGCCAGGTACGGTTCAACGGGCGTGAGGTCACAGGCCTGGACGCCGGTACTCTCTACCGGCGCGGCCTGTCCCGCACCTTCCAGCAGGCCCGGGTCTTCCCGCAGCTGAGCGTCGAGGAGAACCTGGTGGTCGCCGGCGGCTACAGCTGGCGGCAGCTGCTGACCCGGCGGGTGAGCCGAGCCGACCGGCAGCGGGCGGGCCGACTGCTGGAGGAGTTCCGGCTGGCACCCGTCGCCGACCTGCTGGCCTCGGAACTCTCCTACGGCCAGCGCAAGTTGCTGGAGTTCGCCGCAGTGCTGATGAGCGACCCGGAGCTGGTGCTCCTGGACGAGCCCACCGCGGGCGTCAACCCGGTCATGATCGAGACTATGGAACGCCACATCCGGCAACGGCACGCGGCTGGAGTCACGTTCCTCATCGTCGAGCACGACATGACCTTCGTCATGCGACTGTGTGACCCGGTCATCGTGCTCGACCAGGGAAAGCGGATCTTCACCGGCTCACCCGACGAGGTCCAAACCAATTCTCTCGTCCTCGACGCCTACCTGGGGAGCTGACCATGGCCCCGATCCTCACCCTGGACGCCGTTGTGGCCGGATACGGTGCCGGTGACATTCTGAAGGGCGTACACCTGACCGTCGAACCCGGCACGGTCACGTGCCTGATCGGCCCCAATGGTGCAGGGAAGTCAACCGTTTTGAAGACCATCAGCGGGCTGCTGCGGCCGAAAGGGGGCACCGTCGCCTTCCGCGGCAAACCCCTGGGCAAGCTCTCGCCCAGGGAACGGCTGGGGCTCGGTATCGTCCACGTTCCCCAAGACCGCAGCTTGTTCCCGGCGATGAGCGTGTGGGACAACCTCCTCATGGGCGGCTACACCCTCAAGGACCACAAGGTGGTGCAGACCCGCATCGAACGCGCCGTCGAGGCCTTTCCCATCTGCACCAAACGGGCGCGGGAGCACGCCGGTTCCCTCTCCGGCGGCGAGCAGAAGCAGGTCGAACTCGCTCGGACTCTGATCCTCGACCCCGCACTCATCCTTCTCGACGAGCCCTCCATCGGCCTGGACCCCAAATCCCGGCAGCAGGTCTTCACCAGCATCCGGCAACTCGCCACCGACGGCCGCACCGTGCTCCTTGTCGAGCAGAACGCACGCTCCGGTCTGGCCGCCTCCGACGTCGGGGCCGTCCTTGAAGCAGGCCGGGTCCGCCTCGTCGCCAGTGGTGCCGAACTGCTGGACGATCCTGAGGTGGCCCGCCTCTACCTGGGAGCCGCGCCGCGATAGGTAGCACGCCAACGGTTCCTTACCCGCAAGCCCTGCCCACGGACACCGACCGCGGGCAGGGCAGCGGCCGTGCCCGGGCAGCCACCCGTCCGGTGGCGGCCCGGCAGCTGCGCTCCCCTTGCTCTATTTGGCTTCCTCGCTGTTTTGGCGTTGCTGTCCTCGCCTGCCTTCACCAGTCCCCGACGTCCCCTCGCCGGGAAGCGCTTGGTGCTGGCAGGCGTGAGCAGCCCACCTGTTCCCTGTCACTTTCCCCGTTTGCCAGGCCCCTGTTGTGCAGGATTACACAACAGCCGCCAGCCGGTTGCCCGCCAGTATGCGGCGGGCGTCAAAGGGTCAGGGCCGGAAACGCAGCCGCCGCTCGGGAGCGGCTACCGCTGAGTCCCGGAACCTGTGATCGGCTCAGAGACTGCCCGGGCGGACCAGGCCGGTCCTCTTCACCCCGGTCAGGATGGGGATGACCTCAAGGGTGGTGATGTGTTCGAGGGCGCCGATGGTCTCGCTCAGGAAGTGGTAGAGCGCGTCGAGGTCGGTTGCCGCGACGGCCACAAGGAGATTGGCCGAGCCGGTGGTGGCGGAAGCGAAGCGGACCTGTGGGTGGCGGCTGAGCTGTTGTCCGGTCTCCTCCAGTCCGCCAGGTGCGACGGTGATCCACAGAAGTGCCTCGGTCCGGACGCCCAGCCGGGCGAGATCGACTTCGGTCGCGAGTCTGAGTACCTGGCCGTTGACCAGTGCCTCTACCCGGCGGCGAGCGGTCAGGGCGGTGGTGTTGGCGCGGCGCGCGAGGTCGGTGTAGGGGGCTCGGCCGTCCTCGATCAGTGCGGTGATCAGCTGGTGGTCGAGGGGCTGGAGGACGGGGCGGGTAGGTGCCGCGGACAGGTCGGGCCGCAGGCTGGTCAGTTCGGTCTGTGTCAGCAGGCCGCCACTCCAGTCGAAGGCGGCCGGGAAGACCCGCAGGAGGACGTGCGAGGTCCACGACTGGACCGCGGGGGTGGCGGGCAGGTCGCGCAGCAGCAGGTTGTTGCGGGCGTCCGGTCCGTCCAGGAACAGGATGGTGCAGATCTCGTCGCCGCCGCCGAGGACGTCGACCTAGCCACCGACGTCCTCTCCTTCGCCTGGCTGGCCGCCACGGCCTGGGGGACGCTGGCGATCCGCCGCCCCTTCACGCTGGGCATCGCCAAGCGCCAGACGCCGCGTGAGTTCTGGGACATGCCGGAGTTCCTCCGCGTCAACAACCACATCACCAGCGCATGGGGCACCGGCTTCACGTTCATCGGCGTCAGCCTGGCCGTCGCGGGCGCTGCGGATGCCCCTGCCTGGGTGAGCATCGCCGCCCATGCCATCGGCTCGTCGGCCCCGCCGTCTTCACGAAGGTCTATCCCGCCCGCGCCGAGGCGCGCCTGCAGGCCGCCCAGGCGCCGGTCACGGTCGTACCGCAGCAGTCGCAGTAGTCCACCGAAGGAGTGCGTACACATGAGCACTGAAGCAAGGAACGTCGTCCTGGTCCACGGCGGGTTCGTCGACGGCTCGGGCTGGAAGGAGGTCTACGACCTGCTGACCGCCGACGGCCACACCGTCACCGTCGTGCAGAACCCCACCCTCTCCCTCGACGGCGACGTCGCCGCCACCAGGCTGATCCTCGACGCGCAGGACGGCCCGACCGTGCTGGTCGGGCACTCCTACGGCGGCGCGGTGATCTCCGAGGCGGGCAACCACGAGTAGGTGAGCGCGCTTGTGTACATCGCGGCGTTCGCGCCCGACAAGGACGAATCCGTCAACACCCTGATCGCCGGCCCGCCGCCCGGCGCGCCCGTTCCGCCGATCCTGCCGCCCCGTGACGGCTTCCTCTTCCTGGACCGCGAGAAGTTCGCCGCGTCCTTCGCCGCCGACCTGCCCGCCGACGAGGCGCGGTTCCTGGCCGACTCCCAAGTGCCATGGGGCGTGGACGCGTTGGGCGGGACCGTCACCCGTCCCGCCTGGCGTGCCAAGCCGAGCTTCTACCTGGTCGCCACCGACGACCACATGATCCCGGCGCCGGCCCAGCGCGCCATGGCCGACCGGGCCGGGGCCACGGTGAACGAGACGAGCGCGAGCCACGCCGTGTACGTGTCCAAGCCCGCCGAGGTCGCCGCGCTGGTCAGGAAGGCCGCGTCGCCCGGAACGCGGGCATGACCGAGGGGATGTCCCTTCCTCGTCACCTCCGGGGCCGCTTCGCACCGGTCCCGGAGGAGCGCGAGGCGGCCGGTCTCCAAGACGTTGGAGGTGTTGTGGGACGCCGGGGCGGATTACCTGCCGAGCTTCGAGCAGGTCGGGGAAGGAGCGCAGTGGACGCGGACGGTCGTCGCCCTGTGTGACGCCCGCCTGTCGGCGAAGGCGGGCGCACGTCCCCTGGCCGGGGCGGACGTGGAAGACGGTGTGGCTCAGCTGGACGCGGTCCTCGCCGAGATCGAGGAGGCAGGGTTCTTGGAGGCTGACGTGCGGGCGGCGCTCGTGGACTGCGCCCGCCGTTGCACCCCGGAGCTGGCCTTTCGGTTGTTGCTGCGGGCCATGGTGGTCGCCGGTGTCAGGTCTTTGACCCAGGAGCAGTACGCGCGGCTAGAGGTCATCGGATCGGCCCTCCACCACGGCGAGTTCGTGGTGGACTCCGTCCGATACTTGGCTGAAGCCGAATAGCCGCGCTCGGCTGGAACCTCGGCACGTGACGGGACCGCTGCACCCCTGTGGTGCGGCGGTCCATCACGTTCCGGCGGTCTGCTGGGCGGTCCACACTCCGGTCGCAGGCGGCGTGCCAGGGGGTGAAGCGACCATCGGTGTGGACGGCGGGCGTGGCGTATCCCGTCTTCGGGCGGCGCCTTCCCCAGCCACCTGGGCCAGGCCGAGCTCATCTCATGGCGTGATCGCGCCGCAGCCGTCTGGGGCACACCGAACCTCAAGCCGATCCGCTGGCAGGTGAGGGACTTGCCGGGCGGGAAAGCGCTCGGTACAAGTGGGTGGTCCTCGGCAGCCAAGTGATCAAGAGTGAGGTTGAGAGGGGCATGGTCCTCTCCGGGTGAATGGGCCATCCGGCTCTGCGGGCGTGAAAGACGCGTTGTGCTGCTCGGCTGCCCCGGAAAGATCGGGTTCATTTCCGGACGGGCAGCAGGCAGCAGGCAGCGGCGGAGACCGGGCCAGCTGCTCGTGCAGTTCGGCAGCGGGCACCGCGCGGGTCAGCGGCTGAAGGTCTGCGTACGGGGCGCGGGATCGCTCTTCGCCGCGCACGCCGTGCATCAGGAGGGAGACCGGGCCTGTGTGGGCGTCCCATGCGACCTCGCGGTTGTGGACCAGGCGCGTGATCGCGGCCCGGGCTGCATCGTTCACGGCTACGTCGGTGGTGTGGCTGGAGCCGGCGGTGAGCGTGCCCGTTTTGACGGACCAGCGCAGACGTCTTTCTTCGGATTTGATGGCGACGGGGACGGTGTTGTGTGTCTTGGCCTGCCGGTGCGCGGTGTGGAGGGCGGCGGTGCCGGTGGCGTCCGGGATGAGGTCAGGGGGCGAGGGATCGGCAGTTGCTGCGTGACGGGCATCGTGACGAAGCCCTGCCGCTCTCGGCTGTGTTGGCGGGGTGGGCTGCCGGGGCCGCCGTGCGACCGCACCGGTCCGACCGTCTGCCCCCATGGCCGCACGCTCACCGTGATGACGGCGTCGGGCGTGATCGGTATGGTCGGGTTGTTCGTTCCAGGCGGACGACGACGATGGCGATGTCGTCGTCTGTGCCGCTGGTGAGGTCCAGGCGGGGGAGGAGGGCGTCGGCGGGGGTGTTCGGCGCCGAACCCGGTGCAGGTGGCGAGGGTGGAGGTGAGGCAGGTCAGGCCGGTGTCCATGTCCTCGTCGCGGCGTTCGATGAGGCCGTCGGTGTAGAGGATGAGGGTGTCGCTGGGGGTGTAGGTGGTGTTGGCTTGGGGCGGGGGATGTGTTCGGGGCGGGCGCCGAGCGGTGGGTCGAGCGCCCGGGTCACCCGATCCCTGATCGCGTACGACCACTGATCACCGTTGGCGAGCAGCACCTTGAGAGCCTTGTACGCGGCGATGGTCTTCTCGAAGCGGCCTGGCGCGGGCCGATGCACTATCAGCAGTAGTAAAGAGACTGCGCCTGCGGGAGAGGCGGTGGCTCCGACGGCGGTGGTCAACGCTTTTCCCGTCGGTTGCGGATGCTCAGGGCGGTGACGGAGACGAGGAACCAGAAGGCACCGAAGGCTGAGTATCCGGCGACGGCGGACAGGCTGCTCGTCGCCGAGGCGGACATGGCGGCGAAGGAGGCACCGGCTAGGACGGACAGTCCGCCGCTGACGATCATGGGCCACTGGGCACCGACGGTGTGTCGACGCCGGATCGCCACGACGAGCTGGATCGCTCCGGAAAGGAGGGCCCAGATGCCGAACACGAGCAGGGTCGTCCCGATGGTGGAGAAGACGGCGGTGATCATCCCGGCGGCGGTGGCGAGGCCGAGAGCCATGTTGGTGGTACCGAAGCGGTCCGTGGAGCCGGTGCCGGCCATGCGACGCTCGAGGAGCGTGGCGATGACGTCCCATAGGGGGTAGACAACGAGCAGTACGGCCGCGATCACTGTGGGCCTGTCCGTCGACACGAGCGAGGCGGAGGTCGTGACGACGAGTGCCACCCAGATCAGGGAGAAGGCGACTCGGATCAGGTAGAGCGATCGGAGCCCGGAGGAAGTCGTCGTGGTCGTGCGCGAAGTCACGGTGGTCTGAGTCATCGAGTGTCCCGTTTTGTGATCGTGATGGTGTGAGACGGTCGCCTCGATGAGGAGTCTCAGAGGTTTTGGGAGGGGCCGTGTACTTCGAGCGAAGTAGTTCTGCCATCCACTTCGAATTGAATGAGTTCCGCCGTCCCCATCGCCCGGACCGGGCTCGGCGTCTACATCATTCGAAGTACACGGCCGCAGCACACGTGCACGAGAATCAGGCCATGGTCAAGGCGCAGAACAATCAGGACGGGCCCGTGGCACCCGTGTGGGTCCGCCGCCCCGAGGCGCTGCACCTCGCCGCCTATTCGGTGGCCGCGCTGGTGTTCACCGGCCAGATCGTGGCAGCGATCCTGAGAGGGTCGGACTGGCCGACGGCCCTCTCCGTGGTCCTCGCCGGTGGCGGTGTCGCCCTCTCATGGTGGAGGCCGTGGGCAGGACTGGTCGTGGCGAGCGCGGCGTCCTTCGCCGTGACAGCGGTGGGCCACGACCCCCTGTCGGTGTGGATGATGGCGGTGCTCGTGCTGTTCTCGGTCACCCTCAGGGGAAAGCAGCCGCTGGCCGGAACCGGCATCGTGGCGGTGTTCTTCCTGGGCGCGTTCATGACGCTGGGAGGATTCCGTGGCGGCGCGATCGTGGGAGCCGCCGCACTCTTCTCAGCGATAGCAGGGGGTGCGACAGGGGCCGCGCTGCGTATCCATCGAGAGCACTGGCGCACCCTGGAGGAACGGGCCGAAAGCGCCATCGCCACGCGTGAGATCGAAGCCACCCGACGGGTGACCGAGGAACGACTCCGCATCGCCCGGGACCTCCACGACGTCATCGGCCACCAGGTCGCGATGCTGAGCCTGCATCTCGGTGCCGCGGAGATCGGGCTGCCCGAAGACGCCGAGTCCTCCCGGCAGGCCCTCGTCTCAGCCAGGTCCAGCGCCCGCACCGTCGTCGCCGAAACGCAGCGGATCCTCGCGCTCCTCCGCCTCGGAGACGACATCTCCGACGACGAGGCGCTCCGGCCGACCCCGGCGCTCAGCGGCCTGGAAGGCCTTATCGCCTCTTTCGAGAGCATCGGCCTCGACGTCCGGCCGTCCGTCGACATGCCCGCCGGTTTCGTGGAGCCCAGCGTCGGCGTGACGGTCTACCGGGTCGTTCAGGAAGCACTCACGAACGCCTACCGGCATGGAGAGGGGGCGGCAACGGTGGATGTGCGCGAGCGCGACGGCAGGATCTGCGTCACCGTGGAGAACCGCGTCGGCCACTCACCGCGGGGCTCCGGCTCGGGCAGCGGACTCGGACTCGTGGGGATGCGCGAACGCGTCGAGTCCTCCAACGGGCGGCTGACGATCGACAGTGACGACGGGCGATTCCGGGTCCATGCGGAGTTCAGCCCCCTGGGAGCCGCCGTATGACGACGCAGATCCTGATCGTCGACGACCAGGACGAGATAAGGGCCGGCATCAAAGCGATGCTCCGGCTCGACCCAAGCCTCGTCGTTGCGGGTGATCTCTCCGATGGACTCCAGGTCGTCCCCTTCCTCCGGGACCACCCCGTCGACCTGGTCCTGATGGACATCCGGATGCCAGGCATCGACGGTGTCGAGGCCACCCGCCGGATCCGCAAAGAGTACCCACCCGAAAAGATGCGGGTGATCGTGCTGACCACTTTCGACCAGGACGACATCGTTCTCGCCGCCCTTCGCGCGGGCGCCAACGGTTTCCTGAGCAAGACCGTGAGCCCCGCTGAACTCGTCGCCGGAATCACCGAGGTCGTTGGCGGTGGCGGTGCGCTGTCGGCCGCCGCGACGGCCGCGCTCATCGGTCACATGACCAACAGTCCGCCCCCGGTGATCGACCAGGAACTGCTGCGACGCTTCGACGCCCTTACACCCAGGGAGCGGGACGTGGTCGTTCTCGTCGCGAGCGGTCTCGGCAACGACGAGATCGCGGCCCAGATGTCCGTGTCGCCGTTCACCGTGAAGACGCATGCGGTGCGGGCCATGACGAAGGTCGGCGCACGTGATCGAGCGCAACTCGTCTCGTTCACCTTCCGGGCCGGCCTCTACCCCTGAGCCTGCCGAGCAGAACCCCGAAACAGGTGGCCGCCACGGCGAAGCCGCGCGGCCCGGCGGGCGGGCCGGCGCGGGCACATACCTGGAAGTCCTCGCCGTCGCACGGCGCGAGCGGCGTTCCTGGACCTGTACCTGCGGAGCAGGCTCGCGCCACGGCAAGGCAGACGAGCTCGGAGTCGGTCAGCAACGGCGGCCGTCCCATCCACCGGGTCTCTCCGATCTCGTCGTCGATCTTCACACAGCGCGGTCAAGAGGGTGTTCGGGAAACGTGGGGGCACGGTGATCGACATCGACGAGACGGGCGTCTTCCTCGGCCTGGACGTCGGCAAGAGCAACCATCACGGCCACGGACTCACCCCGGCCGGGAAGAAGGTCTTCGACAAAGGCCTGCCGAACGGCGAACCCCGGTTGCGGGCAGTCTTCGACAAGCTCAAGGCCAAGTTCGGAACCGTCCTGGTGGTCGTGGACCAGCCCGCCTCCATCGGCGCCCTGCCGCTGACCGTCGCCCGCGACGCCGGCTGCAAGGTCGCCTACCTGCCCGGACTCGCGATGCGCCGGATCGCCGACCTCTACCCGGGTGAGGCCAAGACCGACGCGCGCGACGCGGCTGTCATCGCAGACGCCGCCCGCACCATGCCCCACACCCTGCGCTCCCTCGAACTGGCCGACGAGATCACCGCCGAGCTGACCATGCTGGTCGGCTTCGACCAGGACCTGGCCGGCGAGGCCAACCGCACCTCCAACCGCATCCGCGGCCTGCTCACCCAGTTCCAACCCAGCCTCGAACGCGTCCTGGGACCCCGCCTGGACCACCCCGCCACCATCTGGCTCCTGGAGCGCTACGGATCCCCGGCACGGCATGGCACGCCAGCACGCCCGCGCGCCCAGACCCACCGACCGTCCCGGCGGCCCCGGTGCGCTGCCCAGGCCACCGCGCGCGCCCCGGTGCCAGACCGCGGCGGTGAGCCGCTTCGGGGCGGGGGGCCGGCGCGGGGTGATGGCGGCCGATCAGTTCAACCAGATCGCCAACGGACTGTTCCCGTCAGAGTGAGCAGAGGCACGGTAGTTGCCACATATCAGACGTGTCGTCGCCGTGGCTGGGTTGGTGGGCGTTGCAGCCAGTTGAGCGTTGACGCCGGTTGAGGTGGCAGGGGACTGTCGGTGGCTGGTGGCAGGATCACCGGCATGGGTTTCGTGCGTACGGCTCCGGCGCGGCCTGTTGAGGTGACTGCGGTCTTTCCTGAGCTGGCTTTGTTGGCGCGTCCTGCGGTGCGGCTGCATCCCCGTCCCGGGTCGCCTTCGGTGGGGGAGAGTTCGGTCGCAGGGCCGTTGCTGTGGCCGGCTCGGGAGCCGTGGCCGCATGCGAAGACTCGTACCTGCACCGTGACAGTGGGTTCCGCCGGCCGCTGGCAGAGGTACGGGTGGACAGGCGCAGGCTGGCCCGGCTGCAGGGTGATCCCCATGCTCCCGCCTTTACGCCCGAGGAGGAGGCGGCCAAGGAACAGATCGCTGCGAGGTTTGCGAAGCGACTCGGTGCCGGGCCTGCGCCCGCGGAGTGTCCGATCCCCATGTTGCCCGGGGCCCAGCCGTATGTGCGCGACGTGCCGCTGTTGCGGCCGCGCGGACAGGCTGATCTGCTCCAGGTCCTGTGGTGTCCCTACGACCACGATCCGGATTACAAGCCCGCGACTGCGCTGTTCTGGCGGTCCGCAGCCTCGGTCGTCGGTGTCCTTGCCACACCGCCGGAGCCGTGTGAGGCGGAATATCATGAAGTCGATCCGCGCCGACCGACCCGACGGCGCCCTGATGTACGTCATTTTGGATAACCTCTCCGCCCACACCGGCGCGACGATTCGCCGCTGGGCGAAGCAGAACAAAGTCCAACTGTGCTTCACCCCGACTCACGCCTCCTGGGTCAAGCCGATCGAGGCATACTTCGGCCCGCTGCGGCAGTTCGCCCTGGCCAACTCCCATCACCGCAGCCACCCGGCACAGACCCAGGCCCTGCACCGCTACCTGCGGTGGCGCAACGCCCACGCCCGCCACCCCGACGTACTCGCCGAGCAACGCAAGGAACGCGCCCGCATCCGCAGCGAGAGAGGTATCCGCTCGGGCGGACGCCCCCTTCAAGTCCACGCTGTGGAAGAACCTAGGCGCCGCTGTCGATCCAGCCACGTCCCGTTCGACATCCTGATGTAGGACGCATCGCCATACGACGAGCGACAGGACCTGATGAGGGAACACATGGATCAGCTGCTGCGCGTGCAGAACTTCACCATCTCGAGCGACGGCGTCGCCGCAGGCGAGGACCAGAGCCTGGAGCGGCCTTTCGGCCACAACATCGATCCGGGAAGGCTCTTCGCCTGGGCCGGCGCCACGGCGAGCTGGCCCATGCGCGCCGAGCCCGGGGGAAGCCGGGGCCTCGACGACTACTTCACCCGGGACTTCAGCCACAACATCGGCGCCGAGATCATGGGCCGCAACAAGTTCGGACCCCAGCGCGGCCCGTGGCACGACCACGAGTGGCGCGGCTGGTGGGGTGACGAGCCGCCCTTCCACACGCCAGTGTTTGTCCTGACCCACCACAAGCGTCCATCGTTCACGCTCTCCGACACCACGTTCCATTTCGTGGACGGCGACCCCGCCACCGTTCTCGCGCAGGCGCGGCAGGCTGCGCAGGGCAAGGACGTCCGGCTCGGCGGCGGCGTGACCACCATCCGGGAGTTCCTCGACGCCGACCTCGTCGACACCATGCATGTGGCCGTCTCACCGGTGAAGCTCGGGTCCGGGCTACGCCTGTGGGACTCGCCCCAACAGCTGCTGGACCGGTTCCACATGGAGGTCGTGCCCAGCCCGAGCGGCGTGATGCACCACCTCTTCTGGCGCAAATGACAAGAGAGACAACGCGGGAACCTCAGCACGGTCGACGCGAGCGTTCCAGCAGATGAACGCGTAGACGTGGGCGAGTTACCACTGCAGTCCCCGGTAGTCGCCCACAACCACCCACCACCCACACGTGCAGCAGACCTGCCGACGGTTGTGCGCCTCAAGGCAGCCCCCAACCGGGCCGCGCCGATGGCACCCCCTGAATCGGGGCGACCTCCGTCTCAGGGCGGGTGGGCAGCTCCCGTCCCTGCACCTCGACGACCAGGTCACGCTGCTTGTCGCGGCGGACCGGGGCAAACCGGTGCCGGGGCTGCCGAAGGCAGCGGCGGCTACCGCAGTGATCTGCGGAGCGGCGGCAGAGCTTGCGTCCCCGCGCTGGACCGGGACACGGATGGTCCTCAGCCTCGCAGAGAGGCCGGACTCTCGCGCCTGGCCGCGGGAACCGCCGTGCGCGGGTGCGTCGGCGCCCCCGCGTCAGAGCCGCCCGAGCGCATCAGCTCGCGCCACTCCTCCGCGCTCCGGGAGACCGGCTCCGTCGTGGCGATGAAGTCCTCCAGTACGGCCAGGAACCGCTGCGGATCGGTGTGGAAGGGGAAGTGGCCCGCGCCCTCGAAAACCTCCAGGCGGCTGCCGGGCATCGCCGCGTGCGCCACCTCGGCGTGCCGGGCGGGCACCACCTGGTCGCGCGAGCCCCAGACCAGCAGGGTCGGCATACCGGCAGTCAGATAGCAGCGGTCGAGCATGGTCACCACCTGGCCACGCCAGTCGACCACTGCGCGCAACGTGCGGATGAACGCATCACGCGAGGCCGCATCGGGCAGCGCGTCCACCAGCCGCAGCAGATCCGGGGCGTCCTGACCGAGCCCGGTATCGAGCAGTTTCAGCAGCCGGATCGTCAAGACGGTCTGCGCCCGCACCGTCGGAAGCCGCAGCGAGGACAGGACCAGATGGGCTCCGGGCAGCGAGGCCGCGCGCAACGCCGGGGTGACGCCGCGGCCCACCCCGCCGGTACTCACCAGCGCCAGCCGCTCGGTGCGCTCGGGGAACTGGTAGGTGAACTGCATGGCCACCCCGCCGCCCAGGGAGTGCCCGACGAGCGTCACCTTGTCGATGCCCAGCACCCCCAGCAGGTCCCGCATCCCGTTGGCATAGGCGGGCACCGAATAGTCGCCGCGGGGCTTGTCGGAGGACCCGTGGCCCAGCAGGTCCGGAGCGATCACCGTGTAGTGGCGAGCCAGCTCGGGAATCAGATCGGCCCAGGTGTCGGACGAGTCACCGATGCCATGGATCAGCAGCACGGCCGGGCCCTTGCCGGCCATGCGGAACGCCCAGCGGTGGCCGTGCACGATGCGGTACTGGCGCGGGATGGACTTATGGATCACACGGAGCTGCGCGGGCTCGCCAGGCTGTGGAGGGATGCTCGCCACAGTGACTCCTCTCCAGGGGCGCACGCGCCCTCGGCGACTCGTCGGTTAACGCGCTCGTAACCTCATGCGCGTTGGAGGAATCTAAATCGACAAGTCGATTTATTGGAGTTGGCTACATCACACCTCGCCTCGGCCAGATCCGCCCCGGAGGCATCGGAGTGCCGTCGCGACCTGCACTTCTGGGTGCGAGTGCGGCTCATCACAAGACGACTCATGTGGCATACGGCACAGAAGCAGTACGCGCCGCCGCTCAGGGGGCGGTGCCCTTCGGGCTCACGGAGCCGCCACCTCGCTGTGCCAGGTGACGCGCCGGGGATGCGGGTGCCCGAAGCCCGACTTGAACCATCTCCCGGGATCTACCCGCATCCTCCCGCGTCGGACACACGCGGTCACACCAGCAACGACGATCGGAAGAACGTGCCGGAAGAAGAGATACGGTCCGGCGGATGGAGACACAGGAACCACTGCCCTGATGACCACCAGCCAGTAGTGGCCTCGTCACGCGGAAGATCTACTCACCGCCCCCAAAGGTGATTCGGCAAAACCGCAGTTCATTCAAGGCCCATTGACCACAGAGTGAGCCGCGCGGGCGGCGCCGCGCATGCGGGGCAGATGCGTCGTTCGTTCGCTGTGGTGCTCGGGGCTACTGCGGAGGTTGGCCATGCCCCGAACCGTCTGGTCCGGCGCCATTTCGTTCGGCCTGGCCGGTGCCGATTAACGTGGTCGGCGCCACGGATGACCACAGCATTCGGTTTCACCAGTTCCGCATCGAGGACATGGGCCGGATCCGCTACCGCAAGATCTGCGAGCCGGAGGACCGCGAGGTCTCCCAGGACGAGATCGGCAAGGCCTATGAACTGACCAAAACCCAGGTCATCCCGATCACGGACGAAGATCTGAGTATCCTGCCGTTGTCGACCGCGAAAGCCATCGAGATCGATGCGTTCGTGCTGTTGGGGTCGATCGATCCTCTGAAGATCGCGGAGGGCTCCCACCTCCAGCCGTCCAGTCAGGTGGCGGCCAAGCCGTACAAGCTGCTCGTCCAGGCCCTCGGCCGTTCGGCCAAGGCGGTCGTCGCGAAGTACGCGTGGAGCGGCAGGGAGAGACTCGGCCTGCTACGCGTCCGCGACGATGTTCTCGTGCTCCACGCCATGCGCTGGCCGGACGAGATCCGCGACCCCACCGAGTTGCTGCCGCCGCCGACCGAGGTGACCGATGACGAGATCAAGGGGGCGCTCGCCCTCATGGACGCCATGACCACGTGGCAGAAGCTCACGGCCGTGGACCGCGTCCAGGTGTACGAGACGACCGACCGCGAACTCGTCGTCGCCGATTACCGCCTCCACGGCCGCGTCCTGGCCACCGGGAAGCAGTTCGCCTTCGACATGGTGATGTTCGCCCGCATCCGAGGCGGACTGATCATCTGGTCGCGTATCTACTCCAACCCGCTCGACGGGGCGATCGCCTTCGACGCGGCCGAGGGACTGCTTGCCGCGATCACGAGTGCTTAGGGCCCCTCGCCCCTGCTGATCACAGGCGATCACTTGGTCCGTTGGCTTTGTGCGCCCCGGTGCGAGCCAGGCGATAGGACTCGGTGCCGGTCTGGATGAGGCTGGCGTTGAAGGTGAGCTGGTAGCGAGTCCGCGTAACAGGGTGTGTCTTTGTGGCAGGGGGTTCGCCTGGGCGTTCCTGAATCCATCTCTCCCGATTCCACGGGCTGGTTTCCCTGCTCGACGCGGATTTCGCCGCGGTTGGTCACTCTGCGCCGACGTGGGGCTGGATCTCCACCGTGAAGACGGCGTCGTCCGGGCCGGTGCCTTCTTCGTCTGCCCACACGATCACGCGCGTGTGCTGCTCGCAGATGCCGTTCACCTTCCACTCGGTCGCCAGGTCGGTGACGACGAGCGCGGCGACGTACTCGGCGCCCTGCCTGGGGGTATCGGTGGTGATCTTTCCCCGCCAGCGAGGGGAGTGGCCGCCGAGGGGTCGCCAGCCGGCGGAGCCGTGCGGCTCCTCCACCCGGTACGCCCAAGTCCTCTCGGTGCCCATGACACTGTTCCTGTCTCCGTAAGGAGCCGCCTGCGCCAAAGATCACGCTGCGTCGAAGTCCGACCGTGGCCGCACCTCCACGACGAAGTCCGCATCCTTCATCTCGCCCGCCTCGTCGTGCCAGAGGAAGACCCGCACGTGCATCGCGTGATGCAGGCCGGTCCTCTCCCACTCGGCCATGAGGTCGGCGACGATGCGGCCGATGGCGCGCTTGGCGCCCTCGTCGGTGTCCGGAGCGGTGATCGCGCCGTGCCACTGTTCGGGGTAGCTGCCGTAGGGACGCCAGCCCTCGGACCCGTGCGGCTCGAACACCCGGTACGCCCAGTCCGTATTGGTGTTCATAACACCAATCGTGTCACTGCGAGGAGCCTCATGCGCCGCATCGGCTCGACGCCCGCCCAGCGCGGGTGCGGAGCGAACAACAGCTGCCCCGACGTCCTGGAGTTGGAGGACGGCGACTTCCTCGTGATCGGCAAGCGCCGCCTCCTGACCGCGCCGGAGGCGGAGCGGATGAACGAGGTGGGCGCGTCGATCGGCGAGGACGAGTGCGTGGTCATGGTGCCGCGCGACTGCATCCTGGCCGCCGCGAAGCAGCTGGCGTCACAGGGGGTCGCCGGGGCGGAGCGATAGGGGCGGCCGGCTGACTCGAACACCGCAGATCGATACCCTCCCCGAGTGGTGGATCACGCAGGCATGCCGTACGGCGACATGTGACGGACACAGGGTTCGAGGAGTTCCGCTTCGAGCTGATGCGTGAGCCGGGGTTCGTGAACGTCGACGGGCGCAAGGGGCCAGCGGACCGCTAGCGGTGTCCGCCACGTTCCAGGGCGGCGAGGAGACCGCTGAGGCCGCATTCCCTGACCCGGTCGTTCCTTGAGGATGTGCAGGCCGTGCACGGGCTTCCCGTGTCGGGCCGCGCGATGGGGATGGCCCAGCTGGTGGTCAGCGAGGGTGACCAACGCCCGCAAGTACGCCCCGGGTCCCTGCCTACTGACGCTGGAGGTCAGCGACGGTGCCCGCGCGGTGACGGGGTGGGACAGCGAGCCGCGGATGCCGATCGTCCAGGCGGCGGACCAAAGCCGGGTGGGCCGGCACGGGCTGTAAAACGTAAGGACCGTGTGCCGGAGCATTGAGGTACATCGCGAGCCGGTAGGCAAACGGATCAAGGCGGCCGTGGCGCTCGCCGCCGCGGTGGTCAGCTGCGAAGCGGAGGGCTTCAGCTGCTCCGGGGCGCGGTGGTCGAAGAACAGGGACGCGCCGGTGTCGAGGGTGGCGATGGAGGCCATCTGCTCGTCGGTCAGCTCGAAGTCGAAGACGTCGATGTTCTCCGCCATCCGCTCCGCACGGACGGACTTGGGGATCGCGACGACGCCGCGCTGGGTGAGCCAGCGGAGCACGACCTGTGCCACGGACTTGCCGTGAGCCTGACCGATCTGGCTCAGCAGCGGGTTCGTGAACAGGTTGTTCTTGCCTTCGGCGAACCCACCCCAGGACTGGATCTGGATGCCGTGCTCGCGCATCAGCTCCTGGTCTGTGGCCCGCTGGAAGAAGAGGTGGACCTCGATCTGGTTGACCGCCGGCGTGGAGGAGCGCGGCACCACCATCACGCAGCTGCTGGAGGACCTCGCTGCCCGGGAGCTCACGGTGGCCGAGCGGGAGCAGCGCGCCCGAGAGGCTGCCCGGGAGCTCGGCATCGAGTACACCGAGCAGGTCCAGCAGGTCGGCCAGGACGCCTGGGCGAAGATCCGCGCCCATCAGGACGGCGCCGCCGCATGAGCTTGACGGCCGTCTTGGACCACACCGCTCTGGCCGCCCTGTTCCGTGCGGATCCCTTCTTCACCGGCCTCTACATCGAGGCCTCGCGTGGCACTGGCCGGGTCATCATCCCGTCGCTGTCCGTGCTGGCCGCCGAACGGCAGGTCGCTGGTGCCGGCAAGCATGCGGCGTCCCTACGGTTCGTGGAGAACGTGCCGTTCACCTCGACGCACGCGGTGGATGCGATGGAGTGGAGAAACGTCGACTGGCCGGTGGCGCACGCGGCAGCGATCGCCTGGCAGGCGGTGAAGGCGGGCGAGCCACTCACTGTCCTGTCGCTGGAACCCGCGCTGTACGCGGGCACCGGCATTACTCCACTGAACCCGACCTGACCTTCGGCCTGGCGGGTCTGCGGCGCCGGCCGCAGACGGTTGTCAGATCGGCGGGTATGGAAAACGAGACGGCGACGCGCGACGAGCGGCTACGGGAACCGGAGGCGGATATTGACGCCCTCGCCGATGCCGCCGGCGCGCCGCAGGAGCGCTCGATACCCAGCGTATGGGCACGATCGAACGAGTTCTGTTGGCTCTTGCCTGTGCGCAGGGCGTCGCCCCGTACAGCGTGTGGATCACCTCGGCGCAAGACCGGGCGACGGAGCACACCTGGAACGCGAACGTCTCCGGCCTTGATGTGACAGACAGCCGGTAGCGCAGCGTACATGATCCCGCACCAAGCGTCCGCCGTTGAGCCGTGCCCTCGGTGGATGACCAGCCGGTCGGCACAGGCCGTGTACGGCGAGCACCTGATCCGCATCGGCCAGCTCATTCCGGCCCTGCTCTACAGCAACGTGATGGACCGCCGGGAGCTGACCGTGGCGCACGAGCGCGACGACCGGGACCAGATTGCTGGCAACGGTGGGCCTGCAGGCGATGGAGTGCCGCGACGACCTGCTGGAGACAGCGGTCGTCCTGGACGTGCTCGCCCTGTGCCGCCCGCCGGGCGGACATCTGCCCTGGCCCTGCCAGGAGGAGCCCGGCGGGCTGGACGAAGCGGATGAGCTGCGCAGGCGGATGGGGTCGCGTGCTGGGCGTGGGGTTGCCGGTTGCCGGGCAGGTCGTGCAGGCCGGCGTGCTGCATCGGCAGTTCCACGGTGCCGTGGCCGGCGTGGATGCTCGGGCTCGGGCGGAGCTTGGCGTGCACCGGGCGGGAGCCGTGGGTGCCGGGGGAGGTGGTGCGGGTGCCCATGGTGGGCTCGGTCGGCCAGGCGTGCTCGGCCGGGCGGTTCGACGGCGGGCGGTCCCGCCGGGTGTCGTGCCCGGAGGCGGCGGCGTGCAGCGTCCGGCGGGCCGGCTGCGCCGGCGGGTGCTCACGGGCCATCACGCGGATGGCTTCGAACCGCCTTTTCGGGGACGTCGCCTCTCCCGGCGGTTCGCAGTGGACAAGATCTTGGAGTGTCCGCCGGGGTCGGCCGGCGCATTCGACGGACCGTCACCTGCGTCCGGCCGTCCCTCCGGGGGCTCCGGCACCACCGACCACTCCGCTCGGCGTCAGTGGGCGCGTGACGCCGTGTCGGGCTCCAGCGGCACCCGATCCCGCTCAAGCGTCGCCCACTCGTCGAAGATCAGACCGTGATGTATCTCACGAAGCGGTCAGAGCGGAGCTATCTCACAAAACCGATATAGCAGATATCGGACCGGTCGCGGCTGCGCAGGAGTCAACCCGCCGCGCGAAGGTCCCGCTGCCACCTGGACTGAAGCCGTGCGACAGCCAGACCGGCATGCGCGCCCTGGATGGGTTGCCCAGGCCGTACGGGACACGCTCGGCATGGACATAGGTGATCGAAGCGGACGAAGCAGTGACAAGCCACACAGGGACAATCCCTTGCCTCATGGACGGCCTCGGGGTGGGATCGCAGTCAACGGCCGAGCGTGGTCTAGTCCACTATGAGGAGCATCTATGCGCAGGATTCATGCGCGGCGGCGCACTGCGGTCGCCGCAGCCTGGGTCACCAGCCTCACCAGTTTCGCAGCGATAACAGGGCTCTTGTCTGGTTCCGTCGCCGTCGCTGCCCCCGTGCAACCGGCGCAAGAAGTCAAGCCCGTGCCGGCGGCCGGGCAGCAGTCGAAGAGCGCGCCCGGCAGCCTGATGACCACTGCGCAGTGCCGGGCGAAGTGGGGGTTCGACTGCTACAACGCGATCCAGTACCGCCAGGCGTACAACCTGAACCCGCTGTACAAGGCAGGAGTGACCGGCAAGGGGCGCACGATCGTGATCGTGGATCCGTTCGGCTCGCCGACCATCCAGAAGGACCTGGACGTCTACAGCGCCCGGTTCGGCATGAAGAGCACCCATGTCGACGTGGTCAAGTGGGGCAACGTCCCGCGCTTCGACCCCAGCGACGCCGACCAGCTCGGCTGGGCCGGGGAGACCACCCTCGACGTGGAGATGGCGCATGCCATCGCCCCGGACGCACACATCGTCCTGGCGGAAACCGGAGTCGGCCGGATCGGGGACGGCACCACCGGCCTGAAAGAGGTCATGGACGCCGAGAAATCGCTCATCGACCGCGGCGTGGGCGATGTGATCAGCCAGAGCTGGGGCGTGGCGGAGAACAACTTCCCCGGCTTCAGCAAGGGTGACTTCTCCAGCATCCAGAACCTGCGGTACGCCTACAAGGACGCGGCCAAGCACGGTGTGACCGTCACCGACGCTTCCGGCGACAGCGGACCCACCGACACCACCTCGAACGGCCAGACAACCTATCCGTACAGGGTCAACGCCTGGCCGACCGACGACCCCCTGGTGGTCTCGGTCGGCGGCACCCAGCTGCACCTGGACGCCAACGGCAACCGCACCGCGCCGGACAGCGTCTACAACGACCACGGCGCCAGCGGCGGCGGCCAGTCCCACGTCTTCGCCCGTCCCTCGTATCAGAACGGGGTGGCCGGCAGTCACCGCAGCACCCCGGACGTCTCCATGTCCGCCGCGCTGAAGGGCGGCGGATGGGTGTACTCCAGCTACGACCCCAAGCGGGTCGGCTGGGAGGTCTACGTCGGCACCAGCGAGGCCAGCCCGCTCTTCGCAGGAATCGTGGCCCTGGCCGACCAGGTTGCCGGGCACCGGCTGGGAGACATCCACAAGGCGCTGTACTCCCTGTACGCGAAGTCCTCGTCGAACCCGTCCACCGGGATCGTGGACGTGAAGGACGGCACGAACAACAGCTACGCGGGAGTCACCGGCTACACCGCGGTGAAGGGCTACGACATGGCGACCGGTGTCGGAACGATCGACGCGGCCCGCTTCGTCCCGGCCCTCGCCAAGGCAGGCTGACCCCATCCTGTCCCCGAGGCGCGGGCGCCCGGCGTACCACTGCCGGGCCCCGCGCCGGGACGGCGGCTCGTACACGCAGACGCACGCCGCCCGAAGGTGAAGGACCTGACCGCGTCGCTTCGGCTACCTGCGCGGTCGCAGGTGGAGCCGCGCGAACTGGACCGATTCGTGGGCGAGGCCTTCCGCGCCCGGACGGTGGAGATCACCTTTCACGGCTGTACCGGGGAGACGATCGTCGGCGCGCTTCCCCAACACATGGAGGAGCTTCTCGACGATCCCAGACCGACCAGGCGTGTCTGCATCAGAGTGCTCGTGCCGGATTCCGGGCAGCCCATGATGCCCCGTCCAGGGTGGGGCCGAACGGTGAACCGCTCGACGACCCCGCAGTCCGGCGACACCGGGAACGGATGTGCCAGGGCTACGACCACTCGCCGTCCGCATTCACGGAGCGGCTCAACGGGTTGGGGGCGAGTGACGGTGGCAAGCGAGTTCCGTCTCTATCCCGGGATACCGAGGGACAAGTCCTGCATCATCAACCGGGAGTTGGTGCTGCACGGTCTTTACGATGTGGTCTCCCGGCCGCTCATGCGTCTGTCGGACCCTGAGTACTACGACCCCAAGGGCTACCGCACCGATCTGAAATCCTGGCCCGCGAGGGACACCGACGGCACCAGGGCCGCTGTCGCCACGTGGAACAAGCACCTGGACGGTTTGTGGAGCCAGGCGACGGTGCCACCCTGGCGGCGAGTGACGGCGACGTGATCAGGAGCTTGTCGGGGCGGCCTTCTGGTAGCACTGGCCGCGCACCGGGGCCGACGACCCGCACCGAGCACCGACACTCTTGTCGGCCCCGGACGGAGCATCAGCTGATCAAGACCAGCGCATTCCCAGCGTCGACAGTTCCTCTACCCGCTGCGGTGCCATCTTCGCTTTCCGGCTGCGATGGTGGGCGATGAACACACCCAGCGCGTGCTCGTGGCCGACGCCCGTTTCCATGTGCTGCCGGGGGACCTCCAGGTGCCCTTCTCGCTGACGGCATTGGGGGGCGGTCGCCAGGTTTGCCGCCCAGATCTCCGTCCGGCCGCGCCGTGCCGCTGGGCGGAGAGCTGCTCGGGCGGGAGCGGGGCCAGGTCACGCAACGCGCCTAGCAGCCACTGCTGTTCCCGACCCGGGAAGGCGCCGGGGCCTCTCGCAGGCCCTGGCAGCGTTGAGCGTCAGAGCAGTCCACAGCGCTGCAGATCGCAAGCAGAGGGCTGGCATGCTGCGGGAACGGGGCCTCGCCGTCAGCGAAGCCTGGCGGGACGAGCTCCCACTGACCGTCAGCCGGTCTGGCGGATCGAGGCGCCGACGAGGATGCCGTCGGCCACGGTGTAGTCGCCGGCATACGTCTTGAGCGTGCCGTCGCTCTGGGTGGCATACAGGACGGCCTGGACGCGGGAGACTCCGAATGCGCTGCTGGTGCCCAGGGTGATGCTCTGGGTGGTGGCGAACCCGGCCACCCACCGGTCGTAGGTCGTCCCGGCGATGTGCGAGCCGCCGAGCGCCCAGGCGGCCGCATAGTCGTGATCGGTGATGTCCTGGTAGTACTGCGAGACCACCGCCGAGGCGTTGGTCAGCTGCGGCCGAGGAGCCGCCGGGGGTGCCGTCCTGAGCACGACGGCCGTCATGGCCGGTGCCGCGGACGTCGGCGTAGGGCCGGCGGATGGGGCGGTCGAGGTGGGCGGCACCGAGGCCGGCACGATGCGCGTCACGGCAACGGCCGGAGCTGCCCCGGAAGCGGTTCTTGCGGAGCAGGCGGCGAGAGGCAGGACAGCGAGCAGAGCGACAGCCGAGACGATACGGCGCACGGACCCCCTTGTTTGGCGGTGCGGAAGTTGCTGCGAACACCGTGGCATCTGCGCACCGAGCGGTGGGTGGTGTTGGGTGGAACGGCCGGCCGGGGGATCATGTCGGTTCGGCGCCCAGGGCGGTTTCGAGTTCCTGGCCGCTCCAGCCTTCCTTGGTACGCCACAGGACGTGCACTTTGAAGATGTCGTGGAGGGTGTCGGCGGTGCCCGGGCGCTCCCAGCCGGTGCAGGGGTGGCCATCTGTGAGGTGAGGATCCCGGCTATCGGTAGGGGAATCCCTGTCGCACATTCGCCCGCCCATTCCGTCACTCCGGGAACCTCATGTCATCGGATCTCGGGGAGGCTCAGAGGACGGCGAATGTGACGGCATCGCCTCCGGGTCCGCGTCAGGATCGACACGCACCCACGGCAGGTCCTCGAACTGCGCGACGATCCGGCTCCAACCACCGCTTCGCGCACCGCCGGTGGGAGCGGCATCGTCCAACCAGATCTCCGTGCCCGACGGAAGGTCCTCCGGTCCGCGCTCGGTCCCGATGACGAGGGTGAACTCGGGCTCATCGGGGCTGCTTCGACTGAAGTACGTGTCCCCGTCGCGCCACGCTTCCAGGGCGAAGCCCGCAAGGATCGCCCGCCCGTGGCGGCCCTCGGGAAAGAGCAGAAGCAGAGTGTCGCCCCGCACGGGCACGTCGGAGTCACCGACACGGGCCGCCAACGCCTTGATGGGGACGGCGGGCTCGACCTGGAGACCGAAGCCGGTGCGGTGCGAGCCGGTCACGGTCACAATGTGGTACGGCACGCCACATCTTCCCACCCTCGTGGGGCTTTCCCACAAGCCGGGCGCCGGTGGCGGCCGGTGGGCGGAACACCGCGTCGCCCCAAAACTCCTGTCCCAATGAGCTTTCGGCTCAGGAGTCGATCTCCCAGTGGAGAGCTCCAGCCTGAGCGGGTGCCTTGAGGATCTTCACGAGTACTGTCGGGTCCGTGCCCGGCGGGAGGTCCACGGCGAGGTAGGTCCCCTGGAGCCATTCGTGCGGCAAGTCGGCCTCGACGACGCTGCCGTGCAGGAGTTCGTGCAGTTGTTCCCGATCCGGATGGTCGACGACGAGAGCGATCCGGAGGGTCCGGTGGCCGGACTTCTCCAGCACCACAGTAACCAGGTGGTTGCTGTCTATGGTGACCACGTCGCGGTAGCAGATGCCGTAGTTGAAGGCTCCCCTCCCTGGAGGGAGGGGATGCGTCACCCTCCAGGGTTGAGCGGGGATTTACGGCTCAGGCCGCCACCGGAGCCGGCGGCTCGGGTGGTCTTACGCCCTCGGCACCGTCCGGGTTCCAACCTGCCCGGACCA